>NZ_JBFAMT010000024.1:0-115810 GCF_040656635.1 Actinosynnema sp. NPDC049800
GTCGACGCCGGTCGGGTCGTCGATCACCGACTGGAACTTCTCGTCCACGAACGCCTCGACCGGGCTGACCGCGGCCTTCAGGCGCAGCATCGACTCCCACCGGTCAGCGGCCGACCTCCTGCGAGACCCAGGAGGAGACCGCCGAGCAGTAGTCCCGCGCGTTGGGCGCGAGGTTCATCGAGTGGCCGTAGCCGGACAGCGCGCAGGCCCTCAGCGGACTGCGGAAGTACGGCGCCTCGGCCGCGCGCAGCGTCTCCGACGTCGAGCAGTCCGTGGCGGGCAGGCCGCACACCGCCGCGTCACGCGTGCCCACGGCGGGGTCGAACCGCGCTGGGTCGTCGTAGTAGCGGGGATCGTAGTGCAGCGCGTGCGGGCTGAAGCCGACCTCCGGCCCGCCGGCACCCGCACATCGCCCAAGGAGACCGACGTGTCGGCGCGCCGCAGCATGAGCCACAACGGGTAGTGGCGCAAAGCCTTGGTGATCACGCGCCGCAAGTACGGCAGCCGGGGCAGCTTCTCGAGCCCGGCGGGCGACAGGGGCCCGGACCACGCCGAGCCGGATGAGCGTCGGCGTGTGCGCCCGGATCTCCGCGCTCACCGACCGCGCGAAGTCGGTGGAGAACAGCGTCCGGCCGATCACGGTGATCGCGAGGTCCTGCATGACCCGGCCCAACTCCAGCACTTGTCCATCCCGCCAGGAATTCGCCGGATCGGCGGCCAGTGCGGTCATCGTCTCCGAATACCGGGTGAGCGGACGGCGGTGGAAGGTGGGTTGGATCATCCGCGGTGGCCGGCGGTGGAATTCGCCGTCGGTGCTGACCAGGCCGTTCCCGAACGCCAGCCGCAGTTTGTCGATGAAGAGGCCCTTGTCGAACTTGTCCGTGTCGCCGGTGAGCACTTGGTGCGCCAATTTTGCGGTGGTGACGAAGTGCAGCGGTAGTTTGCCCTGGTAGACCCGCACGACCCAGCCGTGGGTCCGCAGCTCGGTGGTGAAGGCGAGCCGTTGTCGCAGGATGGCGGCGGTGTGCCCGAGCAGCGGTAATCGCCCGGGAACCGTGGGCACCTCGGTTTTCCCGGCATTCGCACTGGCGGTCATCGGCGTGCACTCTATGCGCCGTTCGGAGCCCGGCGGGATCGCGCATTGGAGTCAAGTTGGTCGAATCCGCTGGTGCCCGTGCGTCGCGAGCGGTTGGATGTTCTGGTCCGCCCGTCCCCTCGACCGATTCGCGAAAGCCCGGAGCGCGCCATGACCGACTTGGACTGGGTGCCCGAGGGCATCGACACCACAGTGCCGAGCGTGGCCAGGACCTACGAGGACGACACCCGGGTCTGGGCGGGCGTCGGCCGCAAGCCGGAGCCGGACCGTGAGCCGGTAGCCGGGGGTCGGTGATGACCGCCGCGGTCCCCCGAGACGCGGACGGGCTGCGGGCCCGGACGAAGCTCGCGAAGAAGTGGGCCTACCTGCTCAGCTCCCGCACGTTCGTCCCGCTCACCGCCGTCGAGCTGGAACGGCAGCTGCTCGGGCTGGTCGAACGGCTGTGCGCGGGCGTGGCGACCGAGTCGCTGGCGCAGCGCGCGGGCTACGAGGTCGGCGCGGTGCTGGTCGACCTGAACTGCACCACCGCCGAGGCGCTGCGGGTCTCGGTGGAGATCGTGAGCAAGGGCCTGCTCGGCATGTCCTCCCTCGCGCCGCCGGACAAGCTGCGCGAACGCGTGGTCGACGTGATCGCCTCGCTCTCGGCCGGCTTCGTCGACAAGACCCGCGCCACCGTGCTGACCCAGCAGGAGCAGCTCGGCCGCTCGCTGTACAAGGCGATGCGCGAGGCGCAGGTGGAGCTCCAGTACGGCGAGGCCAGGTTCGAGCTGCTGGAGCACCACCTGTCCACCGGCATCGCGACGGCCGACCCGGACGGCAGGCTGGTGCGCTCCAACGGCGCGCTGGCCCGGATCGTGGACCGCCCGCCCGCCGAGCTTGCCGGGTCGTCGCTGATCGAGCTGGCGCACCCGGACGAGCGGACGGCGTTGCGTGCCGAGTTCGCGGAGCTGGCCGACGGCGGCACGGGGTCGGTCACCCAGCCGCGCCGGCTGCTGCGCGGCGACGGCGAGCCGGCCTGGGTGATGCTCACGCTGTCGCCGTTGCGCCGGTTGGAGGGCCACGCCCAGGTGATCGTGCTCGCCGAGGACGCCACCGACGTCAACCTGCTGCAAGGCCAGCTCAACCACCAGGCGCTGCACGACGTGCTGACCAGGCTGCCCAACCGCCAGTACTTCACCAGCAGGCTCGAGCAGGCGCTGCGCACGGCCGATCCCGGCACGGGCGTCACCGTGTTCCACCTGGACCTGGACGGCATCTCGCGGATCACCGGCGGCCTCGGCCGCGAGGTCGGCGACCACGTGCTCAAGGTCGTCGCCGGCCGGCTGGGCGCGGTCGTGGCCGAGGAGAACGCGATGGTGGCCCGGTTCGGGCACGACGAGTTCGCGATCCTGATCGAGAACACCCCGACCACCCCCGACGTGGTGACCACGATCCGCCGGATCAACGACCTGTTGTCCGCGCCGTTCGACTCCGGCGGCAATCGGGTGGCGGTGTCGGCGACGATCGGCGTGGTGCACCGGCCGCCGCGCGACTCGGCGCCCTCGGACCTGCTCGACTCGGCCGACCTGACGTTGCGGCGGGCCAAGGGCAACGGGCGCAGGCAGTGGGAGCTGTACGACCCGGCGCGGGACGGTCGGGACCGGCGCGCGTTCAGCCTGGCCGCGACCATGCCCGGCGCGTGGGAGAACGGCGAGATCACGGTGCTGTACCGGCCCGTGGTGCGGCTGGCGGACGGGCGCGTGGAGTCGGCCGAGGCGGTGCTGCGGTGGGACCACCCGACGGCGGGCGCGCTGCCGCACGAGCAGTGCCTCGCCCTGGCCGAGGACACCGGGCTGATCGTGCCGCTGGGCACGTGGGCGCTGCGCGCGGCGTGCGAGCAGGCCCGGTCGTGGCGGCGGGAGCGGGGCCGCGACCTGCCGGTGCGGTGGGCGTTGACGCCGAGCCAGGCGGCGGACCCGGAGCTGCACGCCGTGGTGCGGGAGGCGTTGTCCGACACCGGGTTGCCCGCGTCGTCGCTGCGGCTCGGCGCGCCCGGTCAGGCGTTCTCCGGCGAGCGCGGCGACGCGGCCGACACGCTGAGGTACCTGGTCGAGGACGGGGTGGGCGTCGAGGTGGAGGACTTCACCGCCGCGCCGGACGACCTGGCGCGCCTGCTCGACGGCGTGCCGGTGCGGGCGGTGCGGATGGCGCGGTCGCCCGCCACGCGACCGGGAACGGCGGTGGCGCGGGCGTTGGCCGGTGTGCTGGAGGTGGTGCGTGACGCCGGCGTCGGGGTGACCGCCGCCGACGTCACGACACCGGAACAAGCCCGGTGGTGGCGGGAGGTGGGTGCGGACACCGCGTCCGGTCCCCTGTTCGCTCCCGCCGGTCCACCGGACGTGATCACCCGATAGCGCAAGTCAACGCAGGCGCTGTCGGGGAGCCGCTGGCGAGGTACCCGAACGTGACGCTCTCCCCCGGCTTGATCGCCGAGTTCCACGAGACGTTCCTGGCCGTCGCGGTCGTGCCGTCGGTGGTGATGGTCGCGCCCCAGGCGTGCCGGACGTGCCCGTTCGGGAACGGCCAGCTCACCCGCCAGCCCGCGGACGGCGAGTTCTCCTGGTGCCGCACGGTGATCTCGACGTGGTACCCGGTGCCCCACTGCGCCACCACGCGCATGGTCGCGGCGCAGTCGCCCTGGGTCGTCTTGAAGTCCGGCAGCTCGTCGAGGGTGATCACGTTCGCGTGGTCGTACACGCGGTGCACGAAGTCGCGCGGGTTGACCACGCCGTCCTGGATGAACGAGCCGCTCCAGGTGACGAACCAGGACCAGCGGGCCTCGTAGGCGCGGACCAGGTCGGGGTCCGGGATGGAGCCGACCTCGCCCAGGGCGACGAGCTTGCGGTCCTCGCCGAGGTCGACCAGCTTCTCGTACGGGCCGATCACCGGACCGTGGTCGCCCTGCGGCGGGTACGAGTCCATGCTGACCACGTCGACGACGTCGGCGCCGGGGTACCAGTCGGGCGAGACGGAGTTCCAGACCCAGATCAGGTTGTGCAGGCCGTGGTGGCCGACCAGCCGCTGGTGCAGCAGGCGGTAGAGCTGCTTGGCCGGGCCCGGCCCCTTGGCGCCCCACCAGAACCAGCCGCCCTCGGCCTCGTGCAGCGGTCGCCACAGGACCGGGACCTTGGCGTCGGCGAGGCGCTTGAGCTGCACGCCGATCGCGTCCATGTCGCGGATCAGCAGCCGGTAGTCGGTGGAGGTCGGGTCGGCGAGGGCGGCGGCGAGGTCGAAGGTGGTGGCGTCGGTGTAGAAGCCGCGCCACCACTCCTTGCCCGGCTGGTCGATCAGGCCGGACGGGGCGTTCCAGTGCCAGGCCAGGGTGACGATACCGCCGCGCTGGTCGTAGCGAGGGCGTGGTCGACGTCGCGGCCGACGGTGCCGCGCTCGACCCGGCTGGGCGAGTAGTCCATCAGGTCGTAGCCGCCGATGGCGGGCGCCTCGCCGATGTTCTGCTCGACCCAGTCGATGCTCGCCTGGTCCTGCTGACCCGACAGGATGTTCTCGCCGTAGTTGTCGGCCAGGTAGCGCATCACGCCCTTGGCCTCGGTGGTGGCGGCCGGGTCGGTCAACGCGCCGGTGACCTGGTGCGGGCCGCGCGGCGCGCTGGGCGTCACCTTGATGGCGTCGATCAGGTACCAGCCCCAGTTGTTGGTGATGGTGACCGTGTTGTCGCCGGGGACCAGCAGCACCTTGCCGGCCGGGATCGACGTGAACGTCGGGTGCTCGGGGAACTGCACGTCGCCGAGGCCGCTGCCGTTGAGGGAGAGCGACGCCGTCTTCGCGCCGTACGGGGTGGCGTAGAGGATCGTGAGGTCGTGCAGGCCGCCGGGGCTGTCCGGGATCGTGATGGTCACGTTGTCCGTGCCGGTGTCGAAGCCCGCCACGTAACCGCGACCGGAGAAGCCGGCCACGCTCGACTCGACCACGGTGCCGTTCAGCTCGCCGTCCTCGGCTTCGTGGACGCCGGGCGCGGGAGGTGCGCTGGGGGTCACCTTGATCGCGTCGATCAGGTACCAGCCCCAGCCGGTGGTGAAGGTGACCGTGTTGTCGCCCTCGGCCAGCAGCAGCTTCGCGCCGGTGGCCTCGGTGAAGCCGGGGTTCTCGGCCAGCGCCACCTCTCCCACGGAGGCGCCGTTGAGGGAGACGGCCGTCTGCTTCGGGCCGTAGGGCGCGGCGTAGCGGACGGTGAGGTCGTGCAGCCCGCCGGGGCTGTCCGGGATCGTGATGCTCACGTGGTCGGCGGCCTCGTCGAACCCGCCGACGTAACCGGCGCCGGAGAAACCCTCGACGGACGTCTCGACCACGACGCCGGACAGGGCGCCGCCCTCCGCCTCGATCCACTCGCCCGGCGCCGCCGCGGCCGGTGGGGCGAGGGTCAGGGCTATCAGCGAGACGAGCAGTAACAACCTCACGTCGTTGGTCCCTTCACCGCCGTTGGCAGGGCACGAGCCGGGCTGCGCTCTGGGAGCGCTCCCAGAAGCATAGGGCGGGCATGGGCGCGGAGAAAGAGTCGGGGGTCCGCAACCCCGAAGACTTATGTAAGAACCAGACAAAAGTCCGGTCAGAATCAGCGAAAGTTCTGGACTAGACCACTGCCGGCGACCTACCGTTCACCACGTTCCGCCCATCCCCTGTGACCCGACCACAGCTCCCCTGCCACACCCCGCCACCGCGTGCGGACCCTGCAACCGTGCGACGACGACGTCGGACACCGCGTGGTCGTCCCTGCCCTCCTGGAGCATGGATCATGAGATGGACAGCGCGACGGACGCGCAACCCCGCCCTCGGCCTGTTAGCGGCGGCCCTGCTGATCGGCGGCTCGGGCCTGCCGGCGACGGCCGATCCCCGCGACGACGCCGTGCCGCCCCAAGAGCCCGGCGTGACGTTGCGGGTCTTCGACGTCCAGGTGCCGCTGGACAAGCTGTGCGCGCTCAAGCCCGCCCAGACGCCCAACGTCGACAAGCTCATGCCCACCGTCGACTGGACGACGACCACCGACTTCGGGTTCGCCGACCGGTTCGTCGCCCAGGTCACCGGCAACCTCAACGTCACGCAGGCGGGCACCTACGCGTTCCGGCTGCTCAGCGACGACGGGTCGCGGCTGGCCGTGGACGGCGGCGTCGTGGTCGACCACGACGGGCTGCACGGTCCGGACCCCAAGGACGGCACGGTCACCCTGTCGACCGGCTACCACTCCCTGCTGATCGACCACTTCGAGCGCGACGGCGGGCAGCAGCTGACGTTGCAGTGGAGGCCGCCGGGCGCCACCGGCTTCACGGTCGTGCCGAACTCGGCGCTGAGCACGGACGCGGACGTCGTGCGGGTCACCGCGCCCGGCCGCAAGGACTGCGCGACCGGCTCCGACTCCCCCGGCGACGGGTTGCCGCTCAACTCCGTGCACCCGGACTACACGCTGACCACCCTGCGCCCCACCGGTTTCCAGCCGCGGGTCAGCGCGATGGACTGGTTCCCCGACGGCCGCCTGGCCATCGCCACCTGGGACGGCAAGAGCACCGACACCGGCGAGGTCTGGGTGCTCGGCAACGTCACCGGCGCCACCTCGCCGGACCGGGTCACCACCAAGCGGATCGCGACGAACCTGCGTGAGCCGATGGGCCTGAAGGTGCTCGACGGCAGGATCTACGTGTCGCAGAAGCACCAGCTGACCGAGCTGACCGACACCAACGGCGACGACGTGATCGACCAGTCGCGCGCGGTGGCGTCGTGGCCGTACGGCGGCAACTTCCACGAGTTCGCGTTCGGCCTGCTGTACCAGAGCGGGGCGTTCTACCTCAGCCTCTCCGTCGCGATCAACGAGGGCGGCGCCACGACCAACCCGCAGCCCGCGGCGAACCGGGGCACGACGGTGAAGGTGGACCGCGCGACCGGGCAGGTCAGCTACATCGCGGGCGGCCTGCGCACGCCCAACGGGATCGGCTGGGGTCCGGAGGGCGGCATCTTCGTCAACGACAACCAGGGCGGCTACCTGCCCGCGTCGAAGATGGTGCACATCAAGCAGGACCGGTTCTTCAACCACTACACCAACCCGGCGGGCCCGTTCGACGCGAAGCCGGTCAGCCCGCCGGTGTTGTGGTTGCCGCAGAACGAGATCGCCAACTCCCCCAGCACGCCCGTCCAGCTCACCCAGGGCGTCTACGCCGGGCAGATGGTCTTCGGCGACGTGACGTACGGCGGGTTGCAGCGCGCGTTCCTGGAGAAGGTCAACGGCGAGTACCAGGGCGCGGTGTTCCGGATGACGCAGGGGCTGGAGGCCGGCGTGAACCGGATCAGCCTCGGCCCGGACGGCGCGATCTACGTCGGCGGCATCGGGGACGGCGGCAACTGGGGCCAGGACGGCAAGCTGCTGTACGGGCTGCAGAAGCTCGCGCCCAACGGCGGCCGGACGTTCGACGTGCTGGCGATGCGGGCGATCGCGGGAGGGTTCGAGATCGAGTACACCCAGCCGCTGTCGGCGGAGACGGCGGCCGGGCTCGCCGGTCGGTACCGGGCCACGCAGTGGCGGTACGCGGCGGCGCCGACGTACGGCGGGCCGAAGGTGGACCAGGAAAGCCTCTCGGTCGCCTCTGCGGCGGTGTCCGCGGACGGCCGGAAGGTCACGTTGAAGCTCAACGGTCTCAAGGCCGGTCGGGTGGTGCACCTCCGCTCGCCGCGGCCGTTCTCGTCGAACACCGGCGTGCCGCTGTGGAACACCGAGGCCTGGTACACGCTCAACAACCTCGTCGGCGCCGCGCCGTCGGCCACGCAGTCGTTCGAGGCCGAGAGCGCGGCCCTGTCCGGCGGCGCGGGGGTCAACACCGACCACACCGGCTACTCGGGCTCGGGATTCGTCGACGGGTACGGGACTCAGGGTGCGACCACGCGGTTCGCGGTGAACGCGGCGGCGGCAGGCTCGCACAACGTGGGGCTGCGCTACAGCAACGGGCCCAACCCGTCGTCCGGGACCAAGACGGTGAGCGTGTACGTCAACGGTGCGAAGGTCAGGCAGGTGGCGTTGGCCGATACGGGGACGTGGGACACGTGGGCGACGCACACCGAGGCGTTGACGCTGCGGGCGGGCGCGAACACCATCGCGTACCGGGTGGACAGCGGGGACGTCGGGCACGTGAACCTGGACTACCTGACGGTCACCCCGGCCCAGCGCGTCGTCCTGTACGGCGGTGGCGGCACGGAGAACTGGCGCAACGCCGACGGCAGCGCCCCGTCGTGGCCGGTGGCGGGCGGGTCGATGGAGGCGCTCGGCGGCGACATCCGCAGCAGGCAGGTGTTCGGGGACTTCAAGCTGCACCTGGAGTTCTGGTTGCCGAACCTGCCGTCGAACGTGACGGGGCAGCAGCGGGCCAACAGCGGTGTCTACCTCCAGGACCGGTACGAGTTGCAGATCCTGGACAGCTTCGGGAAGCAGCCGTTGGGCGCCGATGAGGCGGGGAGCGTCTACTTGAAGCGGGCGGCGTCGGTCAACGCGGGCAGCGCGCCGCAGACGTGGCAGGCGTACGACGTCACGTTCCGGGCGGCCCGGTTCGACGGCGCGGGGGTGAAGATCGCGAACGCGCGGGTCACGGTGGTGTGGAACGGGGTCACGGTCCATCAGGACTTCGTGGTCGACGGGCCGACCGGTGGTGGTGCGGCGGAAGGGCCGACGGCGGGGCCGTTGCGGCTGCAGGACCACGGTGATCCGGGTGAGAACGTCAGGTTCCGCAACATCTGGGTCGAGCCCCTCGGGTGACGCGGGCCGCGCCGGGCCGCTTGTCGGTGAGCGGCCCGGTGCGGGTGGGGAAGGTGCGGATGGGGGTAAGAAGGCCCGTGCGGTGAAAGCGTTGTGCGGGACGCCTCAGAGGCCGCACAGTTCGTTGGCGGTGGCCCACAGTTCCTCCTCGCGTCGCTCGTCGTAGGACTCCGACGATGACGGGACCACCTTGCCCTTGTTGATGTAGGAACCGCTCTCGCCGGGGCGCGGCCCCGCCATCGCCTCCGCCAGGAGTCGGCCGGCTTCGGCGGGGGTGGTGGCGACCGGCAGGGCGACCAGCGCCTTGCCGACCGCGCGGAACGCGGCCCGGCCGAGCCGACCGGCGTCGCGCGACAGCTCTGTGCCCGGCACCAGCCCGGGGTTGTAGGAGTAGACGTCCACGCCCTCCGGTAGCCGGCGCCGCAGCGCGTGGACCAGGTAGATCACGCCGAGCTTGCTGGTGGCGTAGGCCCGCCTGCCCTCCCTGCCGGAGTCCTTGCCCGGCTTGACCAGCTCGCGCGGGTGGTCCCAGCGCGGCGGTGGGATCAGGCCCAAGGTGTTGAGGTCGGCGTCGTGCACGTCGCTGCCGACCACGATGATCCGCGCCGGGTTCGTGAAGCGCGGCAGGAGCAGGTTCAGCAGCAGGTGGTAGGCCAGCACGTTCACGCCGAAGGTCATCTCGAAGCCGTCGGCGGTGAGCTTGCGGGTGGTCGCCATCTGCAAGCCCGCGTTGCCCAGGAACCCCTCCAGCGGCCCCTCGACCTCGGCGGCGACGCGGCGGATGTCGGCGAACGACGCCAGGTCGCCGACCACCTCGGAGACGTTGCGGTTGCCGGTGACCGCGGTCAGTTCGGCGGCCAGGCCGGGCTTGCGGTTGAGCACGAGCAGGTGCCGGTCCGGGTGGTGGCGGAGCAGGTGTTCGGCGGCTTCGCGGCCGAGGCCACGGCTTGCGCCGGTCATCAATGTGGTGCCCGTGGTGCCCATGGTCGCTCCTGGTACGTAGTTCGAAGTGGTACTCAGTACCGTACCGGACTTCGTACCGGGGCCGCTATGCTGAGGCCATGTCGGAACGGATGCCGCTGCGCTTGCGCAAGCAGCAGCGCGCGCGGGAACAGATCGTGGAGGCGGCGTTCGAGCTGTTCGACGAACGCGGGTTCGCCGCGGTGACGGTCACCGACATCGCCGAACGGGCCGAGGTGGGTCGCACGACGTTCTTCCGCCACTTCGGCGACAAGCAGGAAGTGGTGTTCTCCGACGAGCAGGCGATCGTCGAGGCGCTGAGCGAACGACACCGGGCGTTGCCGCCGGTGACGGACTTGGCGGGCGCGCTGGCGCAGCTGCGGGTGGTGGCGACGGAGCTGTGCCGAGAGCTGACGGCGGACGGTGAGCACTACCGCACGCACGAACGGCTGCTGCGCGAGAACCCGGAGCTGCGGGACCGTGCGGCGCGCAAGTTCGCCAGGTTGTCCCAGATCCTCCGGGCCAACCTGCTCGAGCGCGGTGCGTCGGCTGAGGTGGCGGCGCTTGCGCCGCAGTTGGCGATGGCCTGCTTCGCGGCGGGGAATGCGTTGGCGGATGGCGATCCGGAGGTGTTGCCCGGGGCGGTGGATGCGGCGTTTGCGCGGTTGGGTGAGTTGGGTTCGGTGGACGGGGCGGGTGCGGTGGGTGGGGTGGAAGAGCTTTAAAGATTAAGAGAGTCCTCGCCGGACGGGCCAGATCAGCAGGATGACGGGCCGGTGGGTGGTTCGGCGGCGGGTCCGTTGTTGGTCGGGTTTCGTGTCATCCCACCGACCTCCCTACGGGCTACCACACGCGTCAAGGGGGCCGGTATTGGCGGAGGGGCGGGCAAGGGACGCACAGGCCCCCTTGACGCGCGCGGTAGGGCGGAGCCAGGTCGGCGGGATGACACGAAGCCCTTCCTTTGGGTAGGGCGGCGGGGGTGGGCGATTCGCACACGTGAGCGAGTTTTGGTGCTGGACATCGCCTGAACGCACGCCTGTTGTCGGTCTGATGGGCTAAGTTTCTGGTTGCTATGCGACTCATCGGACGTGACCACCCAGCCGGGGTGCTGAGCGCGGAGGTAGACCGTGCGGTTGGCAGCCACGGTGGGTTGGTGCTGGTCGCGGGTGAGGCGGGGATCGGTAAGACCACGTTGGTGACCGGCGCGGCGGAGCGGGCGCGGCGGGTGGGGGCGTTGGTGCTCGGTGGGTCCTGTTGGGATTCCGAGAGCGCGCCCGGTTACTGGCCGTGGGTGCAGGTGATCCGGGCGTTGCGGCGGGCGGCGGCGGTCCAGGAGTGGGAGGCGGTGGACCGGGGGCCGCTGGCGGTGTTGCTCGGTGAGGAGCCCTCGGAGCACAGGTCGGAGAGCTTCGCGCTGTACGACGCGGTGACCTCGGCGTTGGTGGCGGTGTCGCAGCATCGGCCGGTGGTGGTCGTGCTGGAGGACTTGCACTGGGCGGACTCGGCGTCGTTGAAGTTGTTGGAGTTCGCGGCGCAGCACACGTGGTTCGAGCGGGTGCTGCTGATCGGCACTTATCGTGACAACGAGGTGGACGCGGAGGGCCATCCGCTGAGGCCGTTGATGACGCCGTTGCTCAGTCGGGCCGCAACGGTGGCGTTGACCGGGTTGGCGCCGGCCGAGGTCGGTGAGTTGATGGCGCGGACGGCGGGGCGCGAGCCGGAGCCGGAGCTCGTGGCCGAGGTGCACTTGCGCACGGGCGGTAATCCGTTCTTCGTGGAGCAGACGGCGCGGCTGTGGCACGGCGGTGGGTCGGTGACGGCGGTCGCGCCCGGGGTGCGTGACGCGTTGGGGCGGCGGTTGTCGTTGCTGCCCGCGCCGGTCGGCGACCTGTTGACGACGGCGGCGGTGCTGGGGCACGAGTTCCACCGGAAGGTGTTGGCCGCCACGGCCTCGCTGCCGGTGCCGGCGGTGGACCGGTTGCTCGACCAGGCCGCGCAAGCACGGCTGGTGCACGGGTTGGGCGGTGGTCGGTTCTCGTTCGCGCACGACCTGGTGCGCGAGGCGCTGTACGGCTCGCTGTCCGATGTGGACGCACGGCACGCGGCGGTGGTGCAGGCGTTGGACGGCGACCTCGCGGAGCAGGTGTTCCCGGCGGACCTGGCCCGGCACGCGCACCTGGCCGGGGACCGGTTGGCGGCCGACCGCGCGGTGGACCTGATCGTGGCGGCGGCGCGGGACGCGAGCCGGCGGATGGCGGTCGAGGAGGCGGCCGGGCACTACCGGCGGGCGCTGGAGCGGGCCGAGGGCGCCAGGCGGCGGATCGCGGTGGCGTTGGAGCTCGGCAACGAGCTGTACCACTGCGCCGAGCCCGCGGAGGCGCGGAAGATCTTCGACGAGGCGGCGGCGCTGGCGCGGGAGCTGGACGACGCGGAGCCGTTCGCCCGGATCGCGTTGGCGGTCTACCGGTTCGCCGAGGACGAGGCGCGGGCCACCGCGGTGGTGCGGGAGGCGTACTGCCGGTTGATCGGGCCGGCGCCCGATGTGCCGACGGAGGTGTTGGCGCGGGAGATGAGCCTGCACGCCGCCGAGGTGGCGCGCGGTGGAGGCGACGACGACGCGTTGGCCTCAGGGCTGTGGGCGGTGCACGACACGACTGTGGGCATCGGCAACGCCGAGCAGCGGCTGGCGTTGATCGACGAGCTGATCACCGTGTCGCGGCGCAGCGGCGACCACACCGTCGAGCACTTCGCCACGTCGTTCCGGTGGGTGGCGCTGGTGGAGCTCGGCGACCCGCGCTACGTCGAGCAGCTGCACGCGTTCGTCGCGCTGTCGGAGCGGCTGGGCATGAGCCGGTTCAACTTCTCGGCCGCGATCGACCAGTCGATCATCACCGCGATGCAGGGCCGGTTCGTCGAGGCGGAGGCGTTGCTGGCCAGGGCGATCGAGCTGGGTGCGAGCAACCACACCGGGTTCCGGATGATGTACCTGCACCTGCGGTGGGCGTTGCTGGTGTTGCAGGGGAAGTTCGCCGAGCTGGACGAGTTGGCGCCGGAGATCCTCGCGAGCAACTACCCGTACCCGGGGCTGCCGGCGGGCATCGCCGCCCTCGAACGCGGTGACGTGGCGGCCGCCCGGGTCCACCTCGAGCAGCCCGTCCAGGACGACCGGTCGCACGCGTCGTTCGAGCCGCTGTGGCTGCGGTTCCGGGCCCAGTTCGCCCACGCGGCGGGTGACCGGGAGCTGGCGGCGCGGGTGCGCGAGGAGTTGGCGCCGCACCGGGGCAAGTGGCTGGTGTCGTTGTACGGGTGCGACATCAGCGGGCCGGTGGACCTGTGGCTGGGTCTGGTGGACCTGGCGCTCGGCCGGTGTGACGACGCGGTGGACGAGTTGACCGCGGCGCTGGGGTCGGCCGAGCGGATGCGGGCCCGGCCGTGGGTGGCGCGGGCGCGGTGCCACCTGGCGGAGGCGTTGCGGGCGCAGGGCGCGCCGTCGGGGCCGGCCGGGTCGGTGCCGGTCCGCGAGTTCCGGCGTGAGGGCGAGGTGTGGGCGTTGTCCTACGACGGGGTCACCGTGCGGATGCCGGACTCCAAGGGGCTGCGCGACCTGCACGTGCTGCTGAGCAGTCCGGGCGAGCCGGTGGCCGCGGTGGCGTTGCTCGCGCCGGAGGCGGTGGCGTCGGCGCGGTTGGGCGGCGACCCGGTGCTGGACGACGAGGCGAAGTCCCGCTACCGGCGTCGGCTGGCGCAGCTGGACGACGAGATCGACCGCGCGTTCGACGACGACCGCGCCGCCGCCCTGGATCGGGAACGCGCCGCGCTGCTGGAGGAACTGCGCACCGCCGCCGGTCTGGCCGGTCGCACCCGCAGGCTCGGCGACGAAGCCGAACGGGCCCGCAAAGCCGTCACCGCCCGCATCCGCGACACCCTGCGCAAGCTGGACGAACGCCACCCCGGTCTCGCGGCCCACTTGAGGGAGACCGTCTCGACCGGGGCGACGTGCGTCTACTCAGGACACGAGAGCTTCCGGCTCTAGCTCACTTCCGGTTGTACAGGCGCATGGTCAGGGCGCCGAACACGACGGTGAACACGATGCCGTAGCCGAGCGTCCACATCATGGCGTCGCCGTCGAACTCGCCCGCCATCAGCGCGCGCACGGCCTCGACCAGGGTGCTGATCGGGTTGACGTCGACGAACGCCTGCAACCAGCCCGGCATCGTCGCCGGGTCGACGTAGACGTTGGACAGGAACGTCAGCGGGAACAGGAAGAGCATGCTCACGCCCATCACGGACTTCTCGCTGCGCATCAGCAGGCCGAACATCGTCCACACCCACGAGAACGCGAACGAGAACGCCACCAGCACCGCCACGCCGAGCACCACGCCGACGAACCCGCCGCCGGGCCGGAAGCCCAGGATCAGGCCGACCACCATGATCACGGCGGACGCCAGCACGTACCGCAGCAGGTCGCCCAGGATGTAGCCGACCATCGGCGCCGGCCGCCAGATCGGCAGCGTGCGGAACCGGTCGAACACGCCCTTCTCGATGTCGGTGTTCACCGCGACGCCCGTGTACATGGTGATCATCACGACGCTGGTCACCGTGATGCCGGGTAGCAGGTACTGGATGTACTCCCCCGGCGACCCGGCCAGCGCGCCGCCGAACAGGTAGGTGAACATCAGAATCATCATGATCGGGAACGCGGTGACGTCGAACAGCTGCTCGGGCACGTGCTTGATCTTGAGCACGGCGCGCCAGCCGAACGTGAGCGACGCCGACAGCGCGCTCGGCCGGCGCGGCTGCACGGTCTCCAGCAGCACCGCCGCCAGGTCCTCCGCCTTGGGCGCGGGCAGGAGCTCGGCTTCCTTGGTGACGGTCACGCCGCCGCCTCCTTCTTGTCGGTGAGGGCCAGGAAGACCTCGTCCAGGCTGGGCTGGCCGAGGGAGAACGTGTCGACGGTGATGCCCTCGCGGGCGAGTTGGGCCAGCGCCTCGGCGGCCTGCTCGGTGGCCCGGCCGGAGAGCCGCGCGGTCAGCGCGACCGGGTCGGAGTCCAGCTGCACGTCGGCCTCCAGCGCGCCGGCCAGCACCTGCCGCGCCCGTTCCCGCTGGTCCGCGTCACGCAAGCGCAGGTGCACCGCGCCGACCCCGACGGACGCCTTCAGCTCACCCTTCGTGCCCTCGGCGATCACCTTGCCGTGGTCGATCACCGCGATGCGGGACGCGAGCTGGTCGGCCTCGTCCAGGTACTGCGTGGTCAGCAGCACGGTGGTGCCGTGCGCGACGACCGCGCGGACGATGTCCCACACCTGGTTGCGGCTGCGCGGGTCGAGGCCGGTGGTCGGCTCGTCCAGGAACAGCAGCTTCGGCGTGTTGAGGATGCTGGCCGCGATGTCCAAGCGGCGGCGCATGCCGCCCGAGTAGTGCTTGACCTGCTTGGACGCGGCGTCGGTCAGCCCGAATGCCTCCAGCAGCTGCCCGGCCCTGGCGCGGGAGTGCGGGCGGGTGTGGCCGAGCAGCCTGCCCAGCAGGACCAGGTTCTCGGTGCCGGTCAGGTCCTCGTCGACGGAGGCGTACTGCCCGGTGAGGCTGACTAGTTGGCGCACCGCGTCCGGATCGGCGCGCACGTCGTGACCGAACACCCGCGCCTCCCCTTCGTCGGGTCGTAGCAGGGTGGCCAGCAGGCGGACCGTCGTGGTCTTGCCCGCGCCGTTCGGGCCGAGCAGGCCGTACACCGTCCCGGCGGGCACGGTCAGGTCGACGCCGTCCACCGCGCGGGTGTCGCCGAAGACCTTGACCAGGCCCGACGTTTCGATGGCGTTCATGGAGTTCCCCCTTCTCGGTGAAACACAGCTAGGAGACGTACGGGCGTCGGGTGCGGGCATCCTTGAGGGCCGACGCCCACCAGGTGAGCTGGTCGAACATCGCCGCCGCGGCCCGGCGGCGGTGCTCGGTGTCGAGCGGTTCGTCGGCGAGCAGGTTCACGCCGACGCCCGTTCGCACTGTCATGACGTGCAACTCGGTGAAAACTGTTCGGAGCTGTTCCACGGCGTGGAAGCCCTCGGAGCGGTAGCCGTAGGAGACGAACCCGGCGGGCTTGGCGTGCCACTCGTCGTAGGCGTAGTCGATGGCCTGCTTGAGGGAGGCCGGGAAGCTGCGGTTGTACTCGGGGGTGACGACGACGAACCCGTCCGCGTCGGCCACCTGCCCGGTGAACCGCCGGATCTCCGGCGTCGGCCGGCCCGGGTAGCACGGCGGGAAGTCGTAGTCGGCCAGGTCGAGCACGACCGGCTCGACGTCGTCGCGCTCGGCCGCGACTTCGGCGACCCACCGGCCGATGCCGTCACCGACGCGTCCCTCGCGGGTGCTGCCGATGATCACGGCGATGCACAGCGGCTCCACGCGCCACCTCCTCTCACCCAGTAGGCGCGAGACGGCCCGCTAGACCGGATCTAGCAGCCGCGCGTCCTGGGCTGAGGACGGGTGAGTCGAACGTCCGGAACGCGAAAACTCCACGTCCCCGGGGTGGGGACGTGGAGTTTTCGCGGTGCGCGTGGCTAGATGCGGCAGGTGTCCAGGGAGCTGACCAGGATCGCGCGGGCGCCCACGCGCCACAGCTCGTCCATGATGAACGGCGCGTCGTCGCGCGGCACGAGGGATCGGACAGCGACCCAGCCCTCGCGGGCCAGCGGCGAGACGGTGGGCGACTCGATGCCGGGCACCAGCTTGAAGGCCTCCTCCTGCGCCTCCACCGGGCAGTCGAAGTCGAGGATCACGTAACGGCGGGCGATCAGCACGCCCTGGAGCCTGCGGTGCAGGATCTCGACCGCGCGCACGGCGTCCGGGGCGTCGGCGACCGTGTCGCCCTGGATCAGCACGGCCTCGGACTTGAGGATCGGCGAGCCGAACGTCTCCAGGCCGGAGGTCTTCAGCGTGATGCCGGTTTCGACCACGTCGGCGATCGCGTCGGCCACGCCCAGCTCCACGGCGGTCTCCACCGCGCCGTCGAGCCGCACGAGGTGCGCCTTGATGCCGAGGTCGGCCAGGTGGTGCCCGACCAGGTTCGGGTAGCTGGTCGCGATCCGCTTGCCCTCCAGGCCCGCGGCGTCGTGGATGCCGCCCGGCTTGGACGCGAAGTAGAACGACGCCCGGCCGAAGCCGAGCGGCAGGATTTCCTTCGCCGACACGGTGGAATCGAGCAGCAGATCACGCCCGGTGATGCCGACGTCCAACGACCCCTCGCCCACGTACACCGCGATGTCGCGGGGACGCAGGAAAAAGAACTGCACATCATTTGCCGGGTCCGCCACGATCAGCTCACGGCCGGACCTGTTCACCCGGTAACCAGCTTCGGCCAGCATTTGCGCCGCGGGAGCACTCAACGAGCCCTTGTTGGGCAGGGCGAAGCGAAGAGGAGCCATGGCGCGAAGTCTCCCACACGGGGGCGCGCACCCACGTCTCGGGTATGCCCAGGTGTCCCACGGTGTGGAAACCACGCGGTGTCGCGCCGGCGTCACCCGTCCGTGCTTCCCACTAGGTGAGCGCGGACCGCCGGGACATTGACCCGGCGGACCTGTTCAACCCATTGACGACGGCCGTCGAATGAATTACAGAAACCGGCCCGCACGGGTTCGCGAGGTCAATAGCCAGCCCGCCCCGAAAGACACCGCGATCGCGACCGCGGCCACCAGGAATGCTTTCACCTCGGCCGGGAACGGCAACGGCCGGGCGGCCACCGCGAGCACGATGAGCACCGGCCCCTGGATGAAGAACGCGGCGAACGCGCCACGGGCGAGCGCCACGGCCAGCGGGCCGTCCCGGGTCAGCCGCCGTTGCGCCCACCCGAGCAGCCACACCGACCCGCCGACCACGAGCACCGCCTCCACCGCGGCGAACAGCAGCGCCTGCCACCGCCAGCCGCCGAGGAACGGGCCCGCCTGCCCGGCGAGGTCGGACACGCCGAGGGCGATCGCGGTCACCGGCACGGACACGATGGCCAGCGCCGCGACCACCCGGCTGCCGCGCCACATCCGCTCCGGCACCCGCTGCGCCAGGCCCGAGCGCGCGCCCACGATCCCCACCCCGAACATGGCGATCAGCTGCGGCCACCACCAGACGTGCAGATCGCCGATCTGCCCGCTGCGCGCCGGGAACCACAGCCGCACCGCGAACGTGCTCACCACGACGCCGGCGGTGACCGCGACGAGGTGGCCGCCGGTCAGCACGACCGGCGTCACGCGCGGCCTGCCGAACAGCGCGTAGGCGACGGAGAACAGCAGCAGGATCTCCACGAACCACAGCGAGCCGGAGTCGAGCATCGGGTCGCGGTGGGTGAACACCCACCACGGGCTGACGTCGTGCCCGGCGGCGCGGTAGGCCACCCACAGCGTCAGCGGCCACACCAGCAGCGCCGACAGCGCGAACGGGACGCCGAGGCGGACGAGCCGGTCCCGGACGAACCGGCCGGCGCCCTTGCGGGCCACCGACTCGGGGGTGAACAGGCCGGACAGCAGGTAGAAGGTGCCCATCAGGAACAGCCCGGACGGGCCGAGGACGGCGGCGAGCACGGCCTCGACGTGCGGCTCGAAGGTGACCTCGTTGACCTCGTCGTACGGCCACCCGCCCACCGCCGAGTACCCGAGGAGCGCGTGCCCGCCGATCACCCAGGCGACGAGCAGCACCTTCAGGTTGTCCACCGCGGCCAGCCGGGACCGCTGCCCCACCTCTGCGGTCATCCTCCCAAGGTAACTGCTCCGGGCGGCGGCGGACCGGGTGAATTCGGCGGCGTCGCGGCGGGTCCGGGGGTCACGACCAGCCCGTGTTCGACCACCACGTGGCCTGCGTGACGACGGAGAAGCCCAGCGACTCGTACAGCGGCAGGCCCTGCTTGGTCGCGCTGAGGGCCATCGGTCGCGTCGGGTACTCGTTGACCACCGAGTTCAGCAGAGCCCGGCCGACGCCGCGCGAGCGGTGCCGGGGCAGGGTCGTCACCCAGTACACGCCGACCACGTCGTCCGCCTCGGCGGTCAGGCACGCCCCGGCCACGACGCCGTCACGCCACGCCGCGTGCAGCCCGAACCCCTCCCGGTCCTTCAGCGCCAGGGGCAGCGCGTTGCCGGTCGGGAAGCCCGGCAGCGGGAAGCCGTCGACCACGACCTGCTCGGCGACGGCCCACTCGGCGGCCGTACGCACGCGCCGGACCTCCAGGGCGGGCGGCGGCGCGGGCGCGGGCGGCCGGACCATCACCGGCAGGTGCCGCGGGATCAGGCCGAGCGCCGCGCCGTCGATCCCGCCGAACGAGTCCTCGACCACGACCCGCGTCCCGGCCCGCTTGATCAGCAGCTCCAGCTCGGCGAAGTCGTCCGGGTCGAGGTCCGGCCGCACCGCGAGCACCCGCAGCAGGGTCGGGCCGCTCATCGCGAGGAACGCGTCGCGGCTGATCAGGACGTGCCCGCGGGTGCGGGCGAGGGCGGTCGCCAGGACGGCGGCGTTGCGCACCGCGAGGTGCAGCGAGGCGGACATGGGCCGAACCCTATGCGGCACCCGGACCAGTGGTCAGGTCCATTTCCGCCTCGCTCGCGTGGCCGCTCAGCGTCCGGCGAGCAGCTGGTCGAACGGCACGAACCCGGTGCCGGCGGGCTTCGCGGGCGCCCGGCCGACGAGCAGGTCGGCCAGCTCCCCCGCGGCCCGGTCGACGCGGCCGGGCAGCCCGTCGGCGCCCCAGTCGGACGACGCGGCGTACACGCCGGTCGGCACCACGACCGCCCGCAGGTAGGCGAACAGCGGTCGCAACGCGTGGTCGAGCACCAGCGAGTGCCGCTCCGTGCCGCCGGTCGCGGCGATCAGCACCGGCTTGCCCGCCAGCGACTCCGGCTCCAGCACGTCCACGAAGGACTTGAACAGCCCGCTGTAGGACGCGTTGAACGTCGGCGTCACGGCGATCACCGCGTCCGCGCCGACCACCGACTCCACCACGTCCCGCAGCCGTGCGCCGGGGAACCCGGTGACGAGGTTGTCCGCGATGTCGCGCGCCACGTCCCGCAGGTGCACGGTGCGCACCTCCAGGTCGGGCACGAGCCGTTGCGTGGCCTCGGCCAGCCGGGTCGCCAGCAGTTGGGTGGACGACGGCGTCCCGAGCCCGGCCTCCACGACCGTCAGCGTCGTCATCGGGCGTTCGCCTCCGAGGTGGCGGTCTTGAGCAGCGAGGCGTGGGTGGGCGCGTCGGGCACGTCGGCCGGGCGGCCGACCGCGAACTCGCGGCGCAGCGTCGGCACGATCTCGCCGAGGAGGTCGAGCTGCTCCAGCACCGTCTTCAACGGCAGGCCGGCGTGGTCCATCAGGAACAGCTGGCGCTGGTAGTCGCCGAAGTGCTCGCGGAAGGTCAACGTCTTGTCGATGACCTCCTGCGGGCTGCCGACGGTCAGCGGGGTCTGCTCGGTGAACTCCTCCAGCGACGGGCCGTGCCCGTACACCGGGGCGTTGTCGAAGTACGGCCGGAACTCGCGGACGGCGTCCTGCGAGTTGCGGCGCATGAACACCTGGCCGCCGAGACCGACGATCGCCTGGTGCGCGGCGCCGTGGCCGTAGTGCTCGAAGCGCTCGCGGTAGAAGGTGATCAGCCGCTGGAAGTGCTCCTTGGGCCAGAAGATGTGGTTGGCGAAGAAGCCGTCGCCGTAGTACGCGGCCTGCTCGGCGATCTGCGGGCTGCGGATCGAGCCGTGCCAGACGAACGGCGGCACGTCGTCGAGCGGGCGCGGGGTCGAGGTGAACGACTGCAGCGGCGTGCGGTGCTTGCCCTCCCAGTCCACGACGTCCTCGCGCCACAGCTTGCGCAGCAGGGCGTAGTTCTCGATGGCCAGGTCGATGCCGTCGCGGATGTCCTTGCCGAACCAGGGGTACACCGGGCCGGTGTTGCCGCGACCCATGATCAGGTCGACCCGGCCGTCGGCCAGGTGCTGCAGCATCGCGTAGTCCTCGGCGATCTTCACCGGGTCGTTGGTGGTGATCAGCGTGGTCGCGGTGGACAGGATCAACCGCTCGGTGCGCGCCGCGACGTAGCCGAGCATGGTCGTCGGCGACGACGGGACGAACGGCGGGTTGTGGTGCTCGCCGGTCGCGAAGACGTCCAGGCCGACCTCTTCGGCCTTGAGCGCGATGGCGACCATGGCCTTGATGCGCTCGGCCTCGGTCGGCGTCCGCCCCGTGGTGGGGTCGGGCGTCACGTCGCCGACGGTGAAGACACCGAACTGCATGGCCACTCCTCGATCCGGTAGTTGCGCTTTCAACTAACTCGCACAACCGTACCGGGTCGCCGGCTATTCCGGTGTTGTCTGGTGGCGCGGAGCACGCCAAGGTGTGTGCCACGGGTCACCTATGGGGGAGGCACGGCACGGTGGTGCACCGCACTGGGGCGTACGGCACCGGGCAGGACGAGCTGGTGCGGCGTGCCGCGGAGATCGTCCCGGTCCTGCGCGCCCACGCCGAGTGGGGCGACGAGAACCGGATGCTGCACGAGGCGTCGTTGGAGGCGATGGCCGACGCGGGCGTGCTGCGGTTGCGGGTGCCCGCCGAGCACGGCGGCCACGAGGCGGACCTGGCCACGGTGGTCGGGGTGGTCGCGGAGCTGGCGCGCGGTGACGGCTCGGCGGCGTGGACGGCGGCGGTGTGGGCCCTCTCGACGTGGGTGGTCGGCCGGTTCCCCGACGACGTGCGGTGCGAGGTGTTCGCCAAACCGGACGTGCGGGTGACCGGCATCCTCAGTCCCACCGCGACGGCCGAGCCGGTCGGCGGCGGCGTGCTGGTCAACGGGCGGTGGGCGTTCACCACCGGCGCGCCGCAGAGCCACTGGACCACCAACGCCGCGGTGCTGCTGCCCGACCGGACGCCGGTGGCGTTGGCGATCCCGCTCGTCGACCTGTCGGTCGTGGACGACTGGCACACCACCGGGCTGCGCGCGACCGGCAGCGTGACCACGGTGGCGAAGGACGTGTTCGTGCCCGCCGAACGGGTGCTGCCCCTCGAACCGGTGCTGCGGGCCCACCCCCACGCCGCCGCGCCGATGTTCCGCGCGCCGTTCACGCCCACGGCCTGCGCCACGGTGAGCGCGCCCGCGGCCGGCCTGGCCCGTGCGGCCGTGGACGCGGCGCGGGGATCGGGGCTGCGGGAGGCGACGGTGCTGGCCGACGAGGCGGAGTTCCACTCCCGCCGCGCCGCCGCCGTGGTCGACCTCAAGGCCGCCGGCGGCGAGGAGTGGACGCCGGAGGACCGCGCCGGCGTGCGCCGCGACCTCGGCGAGGCGTGCTTACGGGCCCGGGACGCGGTCGACGTGCTGCGGGGTGACAGCCCGGCGCTGCACCGCGTCCAGCGCGACGCGCACGCCCTGAACCTGCACGCGATCCTGCACCCCAACGCCAACCTGGAGCGCTACGGCCCGGTGTTCCTGGGCAGGTGAGGTGAGCCGCCCCAGCACTGCGACCCGCGTGGTCGGCCTCTCACCACATTTCCGGTTCGATCGGGCGGAGGTCGTTCACCACCTCGACCGCATCCGCGATCTCGTCCAGCACGTCGGCGGCCATCAGCCGGAGCACGGCGTCGCCCTTTCCTGTCATGATGTCCTGCAGGATGCCCACCGCGTCCCGGCGGTGACGGGGGTCGAGTTCCCGCAGCACGTTCGCGACCTCGACCCGTGCGCGGTCGTCCACCGCCCGCGCCCTGCGACGCAGCGCCTCTCCGGCCTCCGCGCGGTCCGCGTACCCGTGCGCGGCGAGCAGACCTCTCGCCAGGTCGGCGTCCAGCCCGGTCCTCTTCGCCTCGACACCCAGCGCGGTGACGGCCGCAGCGCGGAGGTCACCGGCCTGCGCCAGCAGGAAACGACAGGCCGCCCGAACCGCCACCGCGTCCCCGTCCGGGTGTTGCGCCACCTCCACCGCCACCGCGCGGGCTTCGTGCAGGTAGCGGTCGTCGAACTGCGCGAGCGACTCCCAGGCCCGGACCCGCACGAAGCCCGGCCCGTCGGCTCCGCCCATTCCCTTGAGCAGCGGAATCCCCTCCGCACGGGCACGGCCCTTCACGACCATGAGCCCGGCGGCGCGCAGGCGTGCCTCAGGCTCGACGGCCGGGTCGGCCGCCAACGCCTCCAGCACCGAGTTGGCGGCCGGGTAGCTCAGCCGGGACATCCGGAACAGGCACCGCACCGCGGCGAGCCGCTCGACGGGTGCCACCGAGCCGTCCTCCGCCCAACCACGCACCTGCCCCACCACGTCGTCGTGGAGGTCCGGTTCGAACCGCACGACGCGCAAGCCCGCCTCGGCGCGCTCCCACACCGGGACGTCATGATCGTTCACCACCGCGAGCAGCACCTCGACCGCCACCGTCCGACCTTCGAGGTCGAAAGTGGCCAACCGCATCGCGGCGAGCCGTCGTTCCCACACGGTCAGGGCCCGGTCCTCGGCGATCCTCCGCACCGCCCGCCGCGCCGACCGCAGGTCGAACGGGTTGACGTCGAGCAGCGCCTCGACCGCCTCCAGGCCAAGGTGGCCACTCGACGCCGTGTCGGACGCGATCTCCTCGAAGTCGGCCGCGGCCGCCCACGCCTGCGGCGGGTCGAGCCGGGTCAACTCCACCCGCGCGCGCAGCGCGGGCACTCCCCCGGCGGCTGCCAACTCCGCGAACACCGCGGCGGCGGTCGGACGAAACTCGGCGTCCTGGCGGTCCAGCGCCGTCGCGGCCCACAGCCGGTTCCAGCCGTCGACCCGCTGGTCCTCCGCTACTTTCCGCCACGCCGCGATCGCGTGGCGACGCGGTTCGAGGCCCAACCTCTCCAGGTGGTTCGCTGCCTGGTTGCGGAAGAACGGGTCGGCCGACGAGTCTGTGGCCACGGACCGCAGCGCCTCGACCCGCGGGTTCAGCGCCGCGACGCCCCACGCGGCCAGTGCGTCCACGGCGGCCATGCGCCGGTCCGGTGGCGTGGAGCTGTCGAGTGCCAGACCGGAGGCCACTTCGACGGCGTGGTGAAGGTGGTCGCCACCGAACCGTGCGAGCAGTGCACAAGCCTCGAGCAGGATCTTCGGCTCTCCTGAGGAATCCGACACCAACGCGTGTAGTGCGTTGGCAATGCCCTCGCGGCGTTCACGGCCGATCTCGGTCAGGCGCTCCGCCGCCGCATACCGGTAATGCGGGTGCACCGCCGGGTCGGCGGCGATCCGCACCAGTGTCGACAGCGCACGGCGGCGGTGCTCACCACCTGCCAGGACCAGCGCCGACGCACCAGTGATCTCCGCCTCGGTGTCCGGCGGCGTTTCGTCCGCCAACTTCACCAGGAGGTCGATCGCGTCGTCCTCGGAGATGGCGGTCTCAGTCATCAGCAGCCTCACCGCGCGGACGCGGTGCAACAGCACCGTGTCGGTGTCCCGCACCAGGTCTTGGCACCACTCCTGTGCCGCGACGCCCTTCGCCAGCAGCGTGATGATCACTTTCAGGCGTTGCTCCGCCGGCACAGTTCCATCCGCTGCCAGGGCGCGGAGCACTCCCGTGGCGCGTTCTTCCTCAGTCGGGCCTGCTGACGCAGCGGTCTTCAACAAAACGGTCTGCCATTCCCGTCGGTGCAAAGGACCCGCGAGCCACCAGCGCAGTGTCTCCAGTGCGCCACGCACCTGGGTTTGGGACAGAGCGGACAAGTCGAACCCACTGCTGACGAAGTACCAGTCGAACTCATCGACGGAATCGAGTTCAGGTGCAGCGAAGCACCGCGCCATGATGGCGCTGGTGTCGAGCCATTTCGAACGGAGACCATCTACATCGTCCAGTGCCGACCACCGGTGCGCCACACCCCAACCAGGGTCGGTGAGCAGATGACGCAACGCTGCCACGCCCAGTTCACGGTGAGCGGGGAGGGCGAGGAGTGCCAATGCGGCTTGCACTCTGTCGTGCTGATCACCCCGAGGGTCGGTGCAAGCACTGACCGCCAGTCGGTCGTGCTGAGTTCGACCGCCCAGCGCACGGCGCGCGTCCGCCATGAGAGCCGAGTCTTCCGCACGCAGTCGGACCGACTGCGTGACAGTGATGAGGAAGGCGCTAGCGAGAGCTGTCCTGGAGACGTCGATGTCCCCCGCGAGCAGTCCTGCCCGCAGTCTCAAGAGCGGAGGTGCTGCAAAGTCTCCAAGGTGCAAGTCGCACAGGCGCAGGACCTCCTGGCGGAGCCCCGCCCCCAAGTTGGCCAGCAGACGGGCGACCTGCATCCACCCGTAGCCGCCGTTCGACCACTCGGTCAGGCACGTCCGAGCAGTCTCGACCACCGCTGGGAACGCCTCGGCCCCGAAACCGGCCAACTCGACAATGGCCCAGACACGAGCGTGGTCGTCCACGGTGCGATCCTCGGCGACCGTCACCAAGGCAGCGAGAGCGCGAGACCTGTAGGCCCGTCCGAGCTTGACGAGCTTCTGAATGGCATCGATTCGATCATGTCCGCGTTGGAGCGGATCTGCGGCCACTTCCGTCAAAGCATCTGCCGCCTCCTGCCGGTGGTTCCGGCCCAGCGCGGCCAGGTCGCTCGCGGCCTGCCTGCGGTCCCGCCCCGAGTGCAGCGGATCCCGGGCGGCTGCGGTCAGTGCGCGCGCAGCCCAGTCGCGGCGACTCGAATCGAGTTCGGCTACCCGGCGTATCGACCTGATGCGCTCCGCGTCGTCAACCAACGGGTTCTCCGCGAAGCGGACCAGCAGGTGCGTCGCGGCAGCGCGGTCGAACCGGCTCGCTCCGGCCAGCACACGAGCCGCTCTCATCCGGAACTCGAGAGCCTGACCGGTGTCGTACACCAGTTCGCGCAGCAACGTCACAGCCCGCTCGTGATGCTGTCCTCCGAGTTTGACCAGGTGCTCGGCAGCCGAAGTGCGGCCGTACGACGTAGACGTGACGTCTCCGATCACCGACACCAGCACGTCAGCCGCCTGTTCGCGGCCCGCTCCGCCGGTCTTGGCCAGAGCCAGCGCGGCGTCGACGCGGGTGTCGACGTCCACAGCAAGGTCGGCCAAACTGCGGAGCGTCTCCAACGCGATCTCACGCGCTTGCCCGTCGAAACGCGCGAGCACCACCGCGGCCCTCAGCCGTCGGTCGGGTGACTCGCCCGCGGTGATCTGGTCGACGAGGTGGTCCACGCCCTCCCGCACCACACCCGACGAGCTTTCCCGCAGCACGTCGACCAAAACGGTCTTGACCTCGCTGTTCACCTGCTCCGAGCCCATCAACCGCAGCAGCCACGCCCTGACCGGTGGCCGGACGACCAAGCCGACGAGACCGCGGACTCGTTCGGACACGACGTAGTAGCGCTGACCGAGCACCTGGGCCTCGAGGTGGTCCAAGTAGGCGACCAGTCGCTCGTCAGCACACGAGATCCCTTCCGCGATCAGCTCGCCCGCGCGATCGCGGTGATCGGACGACCTCTCCTGGAGGCACTTCAGCAACGCGTCGCCATCACCACCCAAGTGGAGGTAGTGGAGGACCACCCGCTTGTCCGCCTCCACGTCGAGGACCAGTCCCCGGATCAGCGCGTCCCAGACCTCGGCCTCGGCGACGAACGTCACCGGCAGCTCCGTGGCCCTGGCGTTGGCAGCCAGGTGCTCGGCGAACGTCTGGTGCAGGAATCGCAGCCGCCGGCCGCTGCGGACCAGGACGCCGCTCTGGCACAGCCAGGTCCCGAGCAGGTCGTCCCACGCCACCGGGCGGCGCGCCGGCAGGAGATCGTGCTCGGTCAGGTACCGCTTGGCCACCTCCACCAGCAGCTCGTCGGAGGTCGTGTACGACGTGGCCAGGCGCTCGAGCAGCGAGGTGAAGTGGTCCCCGATCCGCTGCACGAGGTCGACGTCGTCGCCCAACGCGCTCAACGCCGCCGCGTACTGCTCCTGCCTGGCCTCGGCGAAGGTCCTGAAGTAGCCCTCGTACAGGGCGAAACGGCTGGTCGGCAGCGGGCTGTCCGGGTCCGACTGGTGCATGTGCGCGGCGATGGCGGCGAACAGCGGCACCTCCAAGACGTCGGTCAGCCCGGCGGCGGCGACTCGCGCGAGGAAGGTCTCGGCGACGACCGCCCCGGTCCGCGTCCCGTCCGGGTCGAACCACCGGTGGGCGAAGCGCTCGAGCGCCGCCCGGTCGAAGGCTTGGAGCTCGAAGAACCCCGCACCGGCCAGCCGGGCCGTCTCCCGCGCCTCCAGCGGTCGGGTGGTGATCACGAACCGCAGCGGTCCGTCGACGCCCATCCGACGGGACACTGCCTTGATCAGCGCATCGCGGTCCGCCGGGTCCGGGACCTCGTCCAACGCGTCGACCAGCACCAGCCAGCGGTGTCCCCTGATGCCCTGGACGAACAACGATGACGGCAGCTCCCGGTCGGAGAACCCCCGGTACTCGTCGCGCAGGGCTGCGCTCAACGCCTCGGGCCAGTCCAGGTGGACGTGGGTCGCCAGGACCCTGGCCGGCAACAGCAGCGGGATCAGGCGCCCGCCTTCCAGCGGTGCCGCCGCTGACAACGCGTCGATCCGGTCCACCGCGAGCTGCCGGAGCAGCGTCGACTTGCCCAGCCCGGCGCCGCCCTCCACCACCAGGTGCTCGTACTGGTCGAACACGTCGACGAACGGCTGAGCGAGCGTGGAGACAGGTCGGATGGCCTCCAGCCACCCCAGCTCCTCGGCCAGCTCCTCACGCGCCCACCTGGTCTCCTTCGGCGAGTTGACGTTCTGCTGCACGTACACGCCGGACAGCGACAACCGCTGGTGGGTGGGCAGGAAGTACGGCAACTCCTCCCCCACCGCCCGGATGGCGCGCAGCAGGTCCACGACGACGGCCGGCACGTCGCCGGCTTCGGCACCGCGCCCCAGGGCGTGGAGCCGGTGGAGTTCGGCGGCATCGTGCGGGAACCGTGCCGCGATGTCGGCGGCCAGCTCGTCCGACGGGAAGCGCTCGCCCTTCAGCACGTGCGCGAGGTTCGACGGCGAGGTGTGGACCGCCTTCGCGAACGCGACCTGCGTGTCCGGAAGCGCTCTGACGAGTTCCCGCACCCTCCGTGCGTACTCGGCCCTGGCACGTAAGAGCTCGTCTGCCACCGGTTTCCTCCGCGGGTCGGCGTTGCGGGATTCCGGCAATCTTCCCACCCTCCCGGGAAGCCGACCGGTGGCGCAACGTCGACCCGGAGAGATCGACGGACAGAGGGAGAGCACAGTGGTCGAGCAGTTGACGGGGTTCGCCGAGACCGGAGCGGCGTGGGCTTTCGTCGCCATCGCGTTCGTGCGGGTGCTCGGGGTCGCCGCCAGGTCGGCGGCCCGCGCGTGGATGCTGGCAATCGCGGTGAAGGGGACCAGGAGCTCGGACCGGGCGCAGGTGCTCCGGGCCTACGCGACGGTCGAGCGGGTCGATGTCGGTGAGCGACGTGGCAGGGCCGACGCGATCCGGAACCTCGGACGGTGACGCCGGGCGGTCCACCGTCCCGGCGTCACCTCCCGACCCGCGGTGATCGCACCACACTGGTGCTCACCGCGGGTCTGCGCGCTCGCTCAGTCGCGCTCGATCAGGTGACCGACCACGTCCGGACCCGGGTGCGCGTGCCCCGAACCGTCACGGCGCTCGTCCGGCACGGGCAACTCCACCGGCGACCCGTTCCGCGCCGCACCCGCCGGCCGCGGCCCCACCCAGGCCAAGGCCAGGGCCGTCTCGCCCTTCAGGAACCGGTGCGCCCGCACACCGCCCGTCGCCCGGCCCTTCGCCGGGTACGCGGCGAACGGCGTCACCTTCACGCTCTGCCCGGTCGACGTGACCACCATCGGCTCACCGTGCTCGTCGTCGTCCGTGCGCACCGCGCCGAAGAACACCACCCGCGAGTCCGACCCCACGTTGATGCCCGCCATGCCACCGCCGCGCAGGCCCTGCGGGCGGACCAACGACGCGGGGTACCGCAACAGCGACGCCTCCGACGTCACGAACACCAGCGTCTCGTCCGCACTGGCCAGCCACGTCGCGCCGACCACCTCGTCACCCTCCTTGAGGGTGATCACCTCGAACTCGTCCGACCGCACCGGCCACTCCGGCGCGCACACCTTCACCGTGCCCGACCGCGTGCCCAGCGCCAGCCCCGGCGACCCGGTGTCGGTCAGCGGCGCGATGCCGACGACCTTCTCACCGGCCTCCAGCCCCACCAGCTCACCGGCCGCCATGCCACCGCTCAACGACACCGTGCCGCTCTGCTCCGGCAACACCGGCAACGGCAGCACGTCGGTCTTGAACGCCCGGCCCCGGTTCGTCACCACCAGCACCTGGCCGCGCGCCGTCGTGTGCACGGTCGCCGCCACCGCGTCGTGCTTGGTCCGCCCGTTGCGCCGACGCGCCTCCGACGACTCCTCCGACTCCGCCGCCGTCCGCGCCACCAGCCCCGTCGCCGACAGGATCACCTGGCACGGGTCGTCCGCGACCTCCAGCGGACCGGCGGGCTTCGACGCCGCCAGCACCTCCTTCAGGTCACCGTCGAGCAGCACGGTCCGGCGCTCCTGCTGGAGGTCCTTGGCCACCTTCGCCAGCTCCGCCGACACGACCTTCTTCAGCACGGCCGGGTCGTCCAGGATCTTGCTCAGCTCGGCGATCTCGTTGCGCAGCTTCTCCTGCTCCGCCTCCAACTCCAACGAGTCGTAGCGGGTCAACCGGCGCAGCGGCGTGTCCAGGATGTACGTCGCCTGGATCTCGGAGAGCTTGAACTTCGCCATCAAGCCCTCCTTCGCGGCGGCGGCGTTCTCGCTGCCCCGGATGAGCTTGATCACCTTGTCGATGTCCAGCAGCGCCTTGAGCAGGCCCTCGACCAGGTGCAGCCGGTCCTCGCGCTTGCGCCGCCGGAACCGGGTGCGCCGCGTGACCACCTCGTAGCGGTGCTTGAGGAACACCTCCAGCAGCGCCTTGAGGCCCAACGTCCGCGGCTGGCCCTCCACCAGCACCAGGTTGTTGATGCCGAACGACTGCTCCATCGGCGTGAGCCGGTACAGGTCCGCCAGCAACGCCTGCGGGTTCACCCCGACCTTGCACTCGATCACGACGCGCGTGCCGTTCTCGCGGTCGGTCAGGTCCTTGACGTCGGAGATCCCGGTCAGCCGCTTGGACTTCGTCACCTCGTCGGTGATCTTCTCGATGATCTTCTCCGGGCCGACGCCGTAGGGCAGCTCGGTGACCGTGATCGCCTGCCTGCCCCGGCTGCCCTCCAGCAACCCGGTCTCGACCTTGGCCCGCATCCGCACCACGCCGCGCCCGGTCTCGTAGGCCTTGCGCACCTCGTCCAGCCCGAGCAGCACGCCGCCGGTGGGCAGGTCCGGGCCCGGGATGAACTCCATCAGCTTGTCCAGCGTCGCGTCCGGGTGCGTCACCAGGTGCCGCGCCGCCGCCACGACCTCGCCCAGGTTGTGCGGGATCATGTTCGTCGCCATCCCGACCGCGATCCCCGACGTGCCGTTGACGAGCAGGTTCGGGAACGCCGCGGGCAGCACCGACGGCTCCTGCAACGAGCCGTCGTAGTTGGGCCGGAAGTCGACCGTCTCCTCGTCCAGCTCCCCGACCAGCAACATCGCCGCCGGCGACATGCGTGCTTCCGTGTAACGCGAGGCAGCCGGGCCGTCGTCCGGGCTTCCGAAGTTGCCGTGCCCGTCGACCAGCGGGGTGTTCAGCGAGAAGTCCTGGGCCAGGCGGACCATCGCGTCGTAGATCGCGGTGTCGCCGTGGGGGTGGTACTTGCCCATGCAGTTGTGCACGACGAGGCCGCTGACCGCGAACGCGTGCTCGGGGCTCGACACCTGGATGTCGTAGGTGGTGTCCGGCGCGGCCGGCTCGACCGACACGACGTGCGGGAAGTGCTCGTCGGCGGCGTGGCGGGCGTTGCGGATCACCTGGACCAGGCCGTCCTGGCGCGGGCCGACGCCCGTCCAGCGCAGCAGCGCCACGGCGAGCGCGGCGGCGTCGCGGCCGGTGATCGTCAGGGTCGTCGCGGCACGGCGGGCGCGCAGGCCCGCGTCGGCCAGCACGGCGTGCTCGGCGTCGCCGCCGGGCAGGACGATGTCGCGGCCGTCGCGGACGTGGCCGGACGCGAGGAACAGGCCCGCGAGGAACGGCGTCCAGGACGACCGGTCGCGCAGCACGGCGTCCAGCCGGCCGGTCGCCGCCGCTTCGAGCCCGGCGTGCCGGGCGAAGGTGAGGGTGAGCCGGTCGCCGTCCTTCTCCCGGGACGCGGTCACGTCGTGCGCGATGGCCCAGCCGTGCGCGATGTCGACGGCGTGGACGTCGGTCGACTCCAGCCGCACGCGCCGGTCGGCGAGCACGTCACCGGACGCGGCCACCAGGCCGAGCACGAAACCGGACGCGTCGCCGTCGGCGAGCAGGTTCGCGTGCCGTTCGGAGCCGAAGCCGGTGGTGCGGGCGCCGACGAGGTCGCGGGCGGCGGTCCAGTCGGCGTCGGTCCAGCCGTCGCCGGTGTGGAACCGCTGGCCGGGCGTCACGAGCATCGAGTGGCCGTCCGACCAGGTGACGCGCACCAGTTCGGAGACCGGGTTCTCGTACACCTCGTCGACCGCGACCGGCTCGCCGCGCCCGTCCAGGACGAGGTCGCCGATCTCGATCTCCTCGATCGGCCGCAGGCCCTCCGGCGTGGAGACGAGCGCGCCGCGCACGAAGCAGTCGCCGACCACGCGGGAGGACTTCACGTACGAGCTGGTCGGGCGGTAGCCCTGCTCGTTCATCGAGAACAGGATCCGGCGGTGCACCGGCTTGAGGCCGTCGCGCGCGTCGGGCAGGGCCCGGGAGTGGATCACCGAGTACGCGTACTCGAGGTACGAGTCCTCGATCTCGGTGGTGAGCGAGTTGTCGAAGACCTGGGCGCCCGCGCGGTCGAAGGCGGACGGGTCGACCCTGGTCGTGGGGGTCTTGCGGCGTGCCATGGTCGGTCGTTCCCTCGTGTGTCAGGCGGCTCAGATGTCGATCGCGGACTGGTCGACCCGGGCGGACGACTCGACGAGCCACGCCCGGCGCGGCTCGACCTTCTCGCCCATCAGCAACTCCAACGCGGCCTCCGCGGCTTCCGCGTCGTGCATGGTGATGCGGCGCACGGAGCGGGTCGCGGGGTTCATCGTGGTCTCCCACAACTCGTCCGCGTCCATCTCGCCGAGGCCCTTGAACCGGGGCACCGGCTTGACCACCGTCTTGCCCGCCTTCTCCAGCCTGGCGACCTTCTGCTCCATCTCGCGCTGGGTGAAGGTGAAGTGGGTCTCCGGGTTGCGGCCCTTGGTCATCACCTTGTGCAGCGGGGGCATCGCGGCGTAGAGCCGCCCGTCCTCGATCACCGGCCGCATGTACTTGGCGAACAGGGTGATCAGCAGCGTCCGGATGTGCGAGCCGTCGACGTCCGCGTCGGCCATCAGGATCACCCGGCCGTAGCGCATGGTGTTGAGGTCGAACGTCCGCCCGGTGCCCGCCCCGAGGACCTGGACGATGCTGGCGATCTCGACGTTGCGCAGGGTGTCGGCGAGGCTGGCCTTCTGCACGTTGAGGATCTTGCCGCGCAGCGGCAGCAACGCCTGGTACTCCGACACGCGCGCCATGCGCGCGCTGTTGTGCACGAACACGCCCGCTTCGAGCGCGAAGTTGTGATAGCCGTCGACCGTCAGGTCGTAGACGTCGGCCGTCTCGGTGAGCGGTTCGACCGACGCCACGGCGTGGTTGACGTGGGCCGCGGCCTTGCGGAGCCGGTCCAAGTCGCCGTCGAAGCCCTCGACCAGACGCTCGAACCTCAGGCCTGTGCGGGCGTTGATCAGGCGGTCCGCGTCGTACGCCGCGCCGATCTCCGCGTCGGTCAACGACAGCAGCGGGCGCAGCCGCTTGAGCGCCGCCAGTCGCCTGCCTTCCTGCTGCTTGGCGACGCGCTCCGACCGGGGCACCGACTCCACGTAGCGACGCCGACCGGCCTGGGCCTTGGCCAGGTGGTCGTTGTCCGGGTCGAGCATCCGCAGCTTCATCCGCAGCGAGTGCCGTTCCCCGAACTCCGGGTTCTCCTCGTGCCAGGCGATCACCGCGGCCCTCTGGCGCTCCCGCTCGGCCGGGTCCGAGAACTGCTCGACCGTCTTCTGCGAGCGCCACGCCAGCAGGTCCTCGTCGGCCCACTGCCGCTTCGACCTCTCGCTCCACTCCGCCCTGCGACCCGGCTCGGCGAAGTACAGCCGAACACGCTCGGCCGCCGCCTCCCGGTGTTCGGGATGCGCCCAGTAAGCCGCCTGCCGCTCGCGCATCCGCTCGGCGTAGTCGATCCGCTCGTCTTGGGTGAGCGACCCGTACCAGTCCTGGAAGCCCTGCTCGATCCGCCGCCGGAACTCCGGGTCGGCGTTCAGCGCCGCCAACCGCGCCAGGCACGCCTGCCGGAAGTCCGGGTCTTCCCACTGCGCCGACAACATCGCCGACTTGAACTCGAGCCCGCCCTCCGCCAGCCAGGCCCGGTAACCGGCGTGGACGTGCTCGCCCATCATCGAGGCATGGAGAGCGGCGTGATCGTCCCACGTCATCCGGCGAAGGTTGCGGGGGTCGTTGTTGCGCTTGTCGACGTCCACGTGGTGACGGACGGTGCCGTTGTCAGCGCTGTCGAGGCCGTGACGGAGGTTGTAGGCGTCGGCGAGGTAGTGCGTGTAGACCCACTCCTCGCGGTCGTTCATCCAGACCCGCTCGTAGCCCTCGAGCTTGTCACCCGAGGCCTTGGCCGAGGTCGATCGGTACAGCGGCATCAACGAATCACCCGGCTGGAGTTGGTCCGCTCGCCGGTAGGAGCCGTCGCGGAGGCGGAACAGGTGATCCGGTGTGCAGCGGACCGATTCGCCACTGTCGAGCGTGACGCGCACCAGCGGGGCGTCACGCTTGGTCAGGCGAGGCTCCACTAGCGGTGCGACGACGACGCGGCCGGCGCGGTTCGTCGTGTAGCCGAAGTGGGTGACACCGCGTTCCCAGTCGGCGGTGAGGTCGGCGAAGCTCATCGCACGTCCCGAGGCCAGTGCCACCAACGTGTCACCCGTGAAACAGCCGAGGGCGCTGTCGCCTTCCACGAGAAAAAGTTCGCTGCGGGCCACGCCGGTGGTGCGGCAGTCGACCAGTTTCGCGGGCATCGCGGCGCCTTCGAGGGCCGTCTTGCGGCGGGCGGCGTCCTTCTGCTGCTTCTGGGTCAGGCGGACGCGCGAGGCGTCGACGACCTTCTGCAGGACGAGCTTGGCCTCGCCCTTGGTGCGGCGGTCCTCGGTCCAGGCCTTGATGTGCTTCTCGACGATGCCGAGCGCCACCTTGGTGATGCCCGCGGTGGAGAGCTCGTCCTTCGTCTGCGAGGTGAACTGCGGTTCGGGGATGCGGACGTGGACGACGGCGGTCATGCCCTCCAGCACGTCGTCGAGCGTCGGCGGGTCCTCCTTGGGCTTGAGCAGGCCCCTGGTCTTGCCGATCGCGTCCTGGACCGACTTGAGCACCGCGCGTTCGAAGCCGCGGCGGTGGGTGCCGCCGTGCACGTTGCGGATGGTGTTGGTGAAGCACTCGACGATGCGCTCGTAGCCGGTGCCCCAGCGCAGCGCGATCTCGACCTCGGCGTGGCGCTCCACCTTGGACCGCATGACGCCGTTCTCGTCGGCCGCGTTCTCGTGGTAGACGCCGGCGCCGGTGATGAGCAGCGTGCCGGTGACCGGCTTGTCGCCGGTGGGCGCGAGGTAGTCGACCATGTCGACCAGGCCGCCCGGGTAGTGGAACGTCTCCTCGCTGATCGCGTCGTCGGTGGCGACGCGCAGGGTGTAGGTCACGCCGGGCACGAGGAACGCGGTGTTGCGCAGCTTCGTGCGGACGGCCTCGACGTCGAGCGCGGCGCCGTTCTCGAAGTAGCGGGCGTCGTACCAGTAGCGGATGGACGTGCCGGTGCGCTTGGTGCGGCCGGTGACGCGCAGGCCCGACTGGCGGGTGAAGCCGGCGTCGGGACCGGGCCCGTCGAACACGCCGGGCACGCCGTGGGCGAACGACATCTCGTGCGTCTTGCCCTCGCGGCGGACGACGACGTCGAAGCGGTGCGACAGGGCGTTGACGGCGGACGCGCCGACGCCGTGCAGGCCGCCGGAGGTCTTGTAGCCGGAGCCGCCGAACTTGCCGCCGGCGTGCAGCCGGGTGAGGACGAGCTCGACGCCGGACAGGCCGGACTTGGCGTGGGTGCCGGTGGGGATGCCGCGGCCGTCGTCGTCGACCTGGACGCTGCCGTCGGCGTGCAGGGTGACGACGATCTTGGTGGCGTGGCCGCCCACGCCCTCGTCGGTGGAGTTGTCGACCACCTCGGTGAACAGGTGGTTGATGCCCCTGCTGTCGGTGGACCCGATGTACATGCCGGGGCGCTTGCGCACTGCCTCCAGACCCTCCAGGTGGGTCAGGTCGTCGGCCCCGTACAGGATCTCAGCGGTCACCGGGTCGTTCTCCCCAGGTCGTGGCGTGTGTCGAGCGGCGTTCACGGTAGCCGAGCGAGGCGCGCGAGCACGCGCGGTCCCCGTTGTCCGGATACGGTCGGGCACGTCGTCGGTGTGGTTCACCGCGATCTTGTCATACTCGAACACAGGTTCGAACATGGAATCAGAACGGAGCACGCGCGCCCGCGGAGCACCCGCCGGGCCGGTTACCCGTCGCAGGTCCGGCCCACGCCTGGCGCGGGCGTGGCTGGTCGGATCGGTGTTCGGCGGCGTGCCGTCGACCGTGCACGCGCTGTGCACCGATGGTGACGTTCTGCGGTCGACGCGGGCGGCGGCGTCCTTGCTCGGCGGCACGGGTGTGATCCGCGGCGCGGTGGCCCACCTCGGCGTGTCGGCCTTCTGGACCGCCGTGCTGGCGGCCGTCGACCGGCGGTGGCCGTTGGACGCCCGCACCGGCGCGGTGGCGGGCGCGGTGATCGCGGCGGTGGACCTGGAGCTGGTCGGGCGGCGGTTCCCGGCGGTCCGGGAGCTGCACCGGGCGGCGCAGTGGGCGGACCACGTGGCCTTCGGCGCGCTGGTCGGAGCCGCTCTGAGGTCCACAGTGGACGAGGGTGGAGCAACGCGCCCGACCTCGATCGGGTGAATCCGCGTAGAGTGCTGGCGTTCCCGCACTGTCGTGCCTGGAGGTGATCGGGCGCCTTGAAGTTCCGACGTGCCGCACCGAAGGAGCGTGCCCCGCAGGTGGAGCCGGTGGTCGAACGAGAGCCCATGGCGGCGCCACCGGCGCCCGCACCCGCGCCCGCTCAGTTCTCGGCCTCGTTCGCCGGGGCGACGCTGATCGTCGGGCCGCCCGGTGGCGCGAGCCCCGCGGCGGTCGCGCTCGGCCGGAGCCTGCCGGTCGACCGCGGTCGCACGGTGGTCGTCGTCGAGCCGCCGGCCGGTGACGAGACGTCGTTCTGGCCCGCGGTGGCCGCCGCGCTGCACGGCAGAGGGCCGGTGCGGCTGATGACGCCCCACTCGGGCTCGATGCGGCCGACGGCTCCCGCGCAGTGGCTGACCGAGCAGTTGCAGGCGGAGGTCGTGGCGCCGGACGGCGCGGTCACCACCGTGCCGGGCGCCGCGTTCGTCGCGGGCAACGGCGGGTACGGCTGCTGGCTGCGGTTCCTGCCGGGCGCGTCGCCGGTGCCGATGGGCAGGCGGTTCCCGGTGCCGAACTGGGAGGCGGTCGACCCGAACACGCCGTGGCCGACGGGCGAGGTGGGCATCTCCGAGCCGATCCCGGCCGGGCTGTGGCTGCGGGCGCAACGCGCGCAGTTCGACCCGCAGGCGCCGGACGCGCGGGCGGTGATCGGGCTGCCGTGCCGGGACAACGTGCTGACCGTCGTGATCGGCGGACCGGGCCAGCCGGCCATCCCGACCGAGGAGGTGTGCCGCCTGCTCGGCGGGCTGCCGTCGGTGGCGCGGTCGCGGGTGCGGCTGGTCTGGTACGGCGGCGAGCACCAGGCGCAGGCGGTGGCGGAAGGGCTCGGCGAGCCGATCTCGCTGTACACGGGCCTGCCGGTGGGCGCGCTGCGCAGCGGCGCGGCCGTGGTGGCGGTGAACCCGCGCGGGCAGCAGACCTGGCGGCCGTACGTGACCGAGGTCCGCTACGCGCCGGGTGGAGCGCCGGTCGTCTCGGGCTACCGGGTGCCGGTGCAGGGGCTGGTGGAACGCGGGCCGGGCATCTTCGACCTGGGTGGCGGCGTGGTGCTCGAGGTCGTGCCGTCCGGGCTGTGGGTGCGTGACGCGGAGGACAACGGACCGGAGGTGCGGGCGCTGCCGGTGGACCCGGAGTGGGCCCGGCTGACCGTCGGCTCGCCCGGCCGCACGACGGCGGGCGCGGTCGCGGTGGCGGGCGCGTCGCTGGTGGAGCGGCTGGAGCCGGAGGTGCGGCGGCTGCTGAAGGTCGTGTTCTGCGACCCGTCGCCGATGCCGCGCCCGCCGGTGGCCGAGGAGCCCGCGCCGCCCGTGACCTCCGACGAGCCGGTGCCGCTGAGCGTGGACGGCCCGCTGGCGGACTCCCCCGCGCCCGTGTGGGGTGAGCAGGTGGGCGAGGAGGTCGTGCCGGTCGACCACCGCAGCACGGAGCCGGAGCGCGACGCGGTGCGCCGGATGCTGGGCGAGCGGTACGGCGAGCACGCGGCGGTGGCGTGCCGGCACATCGTGGAGCGCCCGGACGACCCGGAGGCGTTCGAGGCGGTGGTGACGGACCTCGCGGCGGTGTCGGCGTGCCTGCGCAACGACGAGGAGATCCTGGTCGAGGCGCTGCGCAGCGGGAAGCTGGGCCGGTTGTGGCCGTACGCCGCGTCGGTGGTGTCGGGGCTGCGCCGGTTGCCGACGCACCAGGGCGTGACGGTCTGCTGGGGTGACGCGCGCCGGTTCCGCACCGGTGACGTGCTGGTGGAGCACGGTCTGCTCAACACCGTCGCGGGGCCGCAGGTGCCGGTCGACGGGCGGGTGGAGTTCCTGCTCTGGTCGGTGACGGGTCGGCGGGTCTCGGTGGTCGACTCGTTCGGCAGCGTGGTCCAGGAGCGGGTGCTGTTCGCGCCGGGCACGGCGTTCAAGGTGCTCGCGGTGGTGGAGGCGGAGGAGTCGGCGCCCATGCAGGTCATGGCGCAGGAGGTCGTCGGTCGGCACCACGAGCTGCCGCCGGGCGTGCTGGGCAGTCTGGAACGGGCCGCGATCGCCCTCCGCAACCACGCCCGCGCCACCGCGTGAGGTCAGGGCGGTAGGCGGGGCGGCGGCAGGCGGGGCGACACGGCTCGGCAGGCGCTGACCCCCAGGCAGGCAGCAGCCTGAGCGGTGGTGCGTGCCTGAGCACGCCTCAGTACGCGACCGCGCGGTCGGCGAAGTTCGGTGCGGGGGCGACGCCGGCCGAGGACGGGTAGGAGATCCGGTCCGGCACGCCGTCGGACGTGTAGCGCTGCGCGGGCGAGGCGGCCAGCTGGTCGAGCCACACCGTGGAGCCGTAGCGGGCGTCCTCGCCGGTCGGGTCCTGTGACCGGATGCGGGGCGTGCGCGCCGGGTCGAAGTCCGCCGCGTACGGGGACGGCGCCGGGCCCGCGCCCACCATCAGCACGCACGCGTACTCGTACTGCGTGCCCTCGTAGCCGCCGCGCAGGGCGAGCGCGCCGTTCGACGGGATCGCGCCGAACGGCAGCGCCAGGCTCGACACCTGGTAGTCCGGCACGGCCCGCTGGATCTCCCGCTGCCCGGACGCTATCGCCTCCTGCACTCCCCCGTCGTCGGTCAACGCGAGGTTGGTGTGGTCGCGCGTGTGGTTGCCGATCTCGAACCCGTGCTCGCGCAACCAGCGCAGGGCCGCGCCGTCCGGCGACCCGAACGGCCCGGCGTTGACGTACAGGCTGGCCACCGGCCGGAAGCCGGGGTGCCGCGCGGCGACGTCCAGCAGGATGGCGATGGCCGTGCCGGCCGCGGGCTTCCCGTCGGCGCCGAGCGCGAACTGGGTCGCGTCGCCGTCGTCGAACGTCAGCACGACGGGGTGCGCGCCGGCCGGGAGGTCGATGCGCCCGGTCGCGTACTCGGTCGTGGTCACCGGCACGTACCCCTCGGCGGCCAACCGCTCCAGCTCCGCCCGGAACGCCGCTGGCGTCCGGTCGTAGACGGACGTGGTCTGCTCGACGAGCCGGTGGTACATCAGGATCGGCACCTGGCCGAGTTCGTTCGCGCCCACGGCCGCCGGGTCGGGCGGCGCGGAGGAGGACGGCGCGGCGGACGAGGAGCGCGCGGGCAGCTGCGCCGCGGCCTCGTCGGGCGGCCCCGCGCCGGGTTGGCCGGCGCAGCCGCAGCACAGGGCCGCGACGAGCGCCACAACGGTCCGGACCGGCGTCGACGTGGTGTTCACAGTCGAATGGTTCCGCGCCGCGGCCGGGTCGACACCGTGGTACACCCCTTCGGATGACCTTGGGTTTGGCGCTCCGCCACCCGGTCAAGTCGCTGATGACCGATGCCTCGCCAGATCGGAGTCACCCGATGTCGGAATCGCCCCGGAAGCTCAAGCGCGTGCTGATCCCAGTCGTCGGCGTCGTGGTGCTGCTGCTGATCGCCGGGGTCGTCACGACGATCGTCCACGGGCGCGGTGTCGGCCTCGCCGTGGCGGAGCTGGGCGACGGCACCGCTGTCACTCCTTCGGGTGTAGAGCGCGTGTCCATCACCACGGCGGAGGTCAGCGGGCTCGACCGTGTCACCGTGCACGTGGACGGACAGCCGGTGGAGGCGCGACGCGCCGACGGCCGCATGACGTTGACCGGGGTCAAGCTCGCCGAGGGCAGGCACACGCTGTCCGTGCGGGCGGCCAACCCGCTGCCCTGGATGCCCGACGTGGAGGTGCAACGCGAGTTCACCGTGGACGCCACACCGCCCGCGCTGAAGGTGGACGTGGTCGAGGCCGAGTCGCCGCGCGGCCCGGTGACGGTGAAGGGCAGCGCGGACGGCGCGGACACCGTGCGGGTGGGCGACCAGCGGGTGCCGGTGCGCGACGGGAAGTTCGAGGTCTCGCTGGAGTCGGCGGCCACCAGCGTCCAGGTCGAGGCCAGCGACGCCGCGGGCAACGCGCAGCGCCAGGAGGTCGCGGTCAAGGTCACCCACCCCGGGATGCGAGGGGTGCACATGAGCGCCGCCGCGTGGGCCACGGCGTCGTTGCGCGACCCGGTGCTGGCGATGGCGCGCGAGGGCCGCATCGACACCGTGCAGCTCGACATCAAGGACGAGAGCGGCGAGATCGGCTACGACTCGCAGGTGCCGCTGGCCAGGCAGATCGGCGCGAACCGCAACTACTACGACGCGCGCGCCGTGCTCGACGAGCTGCACGGGATGGGGCTGCGGGTGGTCGGCAGGCTGGTGGCGTTCCGCGACCCGGTGCTCGGCAAGGCGTCGTGGCAGGCGGGCGCGCGCGACCGGCTGGCGCAGAACTCGTCCGGCGCGCCTTGGTCGGCGCACTACGGCGAGTACGCGTTCACCAACTTCGCCAACCCCGAGGTGCGGGCGTACAACACCGCGATCGCCGGTGAGGCCGCGTCGCTCGGCTTCGACGACGTCCTCTACGACTACGTGCGGCGGCCGGACGGCCCGATCGGGCAGATGGTGTTCCCCGGCCTGACCACCAGCCCCGAGCAGTCCATCGTGGACTTCCTGAAGGAGAACCGGGCGGCCGTGCGGGAGCACGGCGCGTACCTGGGCGCGTCGGTGTTCGGCATCGCCGCGCACAGCCCGACCGACGTGGCGCAGGACATCCCGGCCATCTCCGCGCACGTGGACTACGTCGCGCCGATGGTCTACCCGTCGCACTGGGGCCCGAACGAGTACGGCGTGGCCAACCCGAACGCCATGCCGTACGAGATCGTGCGGGCGTCGGTCGCGGACTTCGTCCGGATGACCGGGGGCACCGGCGCGACGGTGATCCCGTGGCTGCAGGCGTTCTCGTTGGGGCACAACTACGGCCCGGGTGAGGTCCAGGCGCAGGTGCGCGCCACCTCAGAGGCGGGCGCGCCGTCGTTCCTGCTGTGGAACGCGGCCTGCACGTACGGCTCGGCGGGTCTGGAGCCCGCATGAGGGCGGTTTCCGCGGTGCCCTACCTGACCGGCGTCTGCCTGGCGGCGACGACGGTGGTGGCGTTGGACGTCGGGATGGAGGCCCGGCCGGCGACGGTGGCGTGGCCGTCGGCCCGGGTCGTGCCGTCGGTGTCCTCGCCCACGCCGTCGGAGGAGCGGAGCGCGCCGTCGGTCGACTCGTTGCGCTCCGGCGCGGACCTGCCGGCCGGTCCGCCGTTCCCCGAGCAGGGCGCGGGCACCTGGCACGTCGTGCCGCCGTCGGGCTCGGCCCCCGCGTCCGGCATCACGTACGCGGTCGAGGTCGAGGACGGGGTGGCGCTGCCGCACGGCGACGACTCGTTCGCCGCCGTGGTCGACCACGTGCTGCGGCACCCGCGCGGGTGGGCGAGCCGGCACGCGTTCCGGCGGGTCGGCGGTGAGGTGGAGCCGGAGCTGCGGATCCGGTTGACCTCGCAGCGGACCGCGCGGTCGTTGTGCGGGTTCGAGCTGCCCTACGACACGTCGTGCCGGGTCGGCTCGACGGTGCACCTCAGCTCGGCGCGCTGGTTCCGGGGCGCGCACACCTACGGCGACGACCTGCGCGGTTACCGGACCTACGCGGTCAACCACGAGGTCGGGCACTTCCTCGGCCTCGGCCACGAGGTGTGCCCGGCGGACGGCGCGCCGGCGCCGGTGATGATGCAGCAGACGTTGAGCGTGGACAACGACGGGCTGGCGTCGATCACGACGGGCAGCGACCAGGGTGTCGTGGTCGTGCCGGACGGGAAGTCGTGCACGCCGAACCCCTGGCCGTGACGGTCGGGGACCTCAGGTCGGCGGGGAACTCCGTCGAGCGCGTCCCACCCGGCCCGCGACCGAAGAGGTCGGCTTGACGCCACCGGCCGGAGCCCGTGGCGGAACGACCGCCGTCGCGCGGACGCGCCTCCGCGCGACGGCGGCCACGTGGGTCACCCCGCCGCGGCCGTCCTGGCCCGCTGCTCGGCGACCAGGTCGCGGTACCAGTGGAAGCTCGCCCGTGGCGTGCGGACCAACGTCTCGTAGTCCACGTGCACGAGGCCGAACCGGTGCTTGTAGCCGTGCGCCCACTCGAAGTTGTCCAGGAACGACCAGACGAAGTACCCGCGCAGGTCGACGCCCGCGGTGATCGCGTCGTGGGCCGCCGCGAGGTGGGTGCGCAGGTAGTCGATGCGCTCCTGGTCGACGAAGCCGGGGTTGTCCGGGTACACGCACCCGTTCTCGGTGACGTAGACCGGCGGCAGGTCGGGGTAGCGCTCCTTCAGCCCGACCAGCGTCTGGGTCAGCCCGCCCGGCTCGACCGGCCAGTTCATCGCGGTGCGGGGGACGTCCGGCAGGCGGGTGGTGTCGATGCCGATGTCGATCGACGTGCGGGTGGCCGGGTTCGGGTCGCGGTGCGGCGCGTCGGCCACGTGCTGCCGGTAGTAGTAGTTGATGCCCACGTAGTCCAGCGGCGTGGAGATCAGCTCCAGGTCGCCGTCCCGGCGGAAGGACAGGTCGGTGACGCCCGCGAACGTCTCCTCGTAGTCGTCCGGGTAGCGGCCGGCGAACAGCGGTTCGGTGAACTGGCGGCGCAGCAGCAGGTCGTGCCTGCGCGCCGCGGCGACGTCCGCGTCCGACGAGGTGACCGGGGTCGACGGCGACTGGTTCAGCACGATGCCGAACTCGTGTCCCGGCGTGCCGCGCATGGCCCGCACCGCGAGCCCGTGCGCCACCATCAGGTGGTGCGCGGCGGCGAGGGAGCCGTGGCCCTCCCGCGCGCCGGGCGCGTGCCTGCCCTCGCCGTAGCCGACGATCGAGGACACGTACGGCTCGTTGAACGTCGTCCACTTCGACACCCGGTCGCCCAGGGCGTCGTGCACGACCACCGCGTACTCGGCGAACCGGTCCGCGGTGTCCCGCGACCGCCAGCCGCCCAGTTCCTCCAACGCCTGCGGCAGGTCCCAGTGGTACAGGGTGAGGAACGGCTCGATGCCCCGCTCCAGCAGCCCGTCGACCAGCCGGCGGTAGAAGTCCAGCCCGCGCTGCTCGACCGCGCCGGCGCCGGTCGGCAGGATCCGGGGCCACGCCACCGAGAACCGGTACGCGTCCACGCCGAGCTCGCCGAGCAGCGCCAGGTCCTCCGGCATCCGGTGGTAGTGGTCGCAGGCGACCGCGCCGGTATCCCCACCGGCGACCGCGCCCGGCACCGCGCCGAACGCGTCCCAGATCGACGGTCCTCTCCCGTCGGCGTCGACGGCGCCTTCGATCTGGTAGGCCGACGTGGCGACGCCCCAGCGGAATCTTTGAGGGAAGTCGGTCATCCTTTGAGAGCTCCTTGCATGATTCCGCCGACGATCTGCCGGCCGAACAGGAGGAACACCGCGAGCACCGGCACGGTGCCGATCGTGGCCGCGGTGAGCACGAGGGTGTAATCGGTGGTGTAGCCGCTGGCCAGGGTGGACAGGGCGGTCTGCACGGTGGGGTTCTCCGGTGGCAGCACGACCAGCGGCCAGAAGAAGTCGTTCCACGCCTGCATGAACGTGAACAGGCCGAGCACGGCGGCGGCCGGGCGGGCGGCGGGCAGCACGACGTGCCAGTACAGGCGCAGTGAGCTGCACCCGTCCATCCGACCGGCTTCCAGCAGCTCGTCGGGCACCGCGCGTTCGAAGTACTGGCGCATGAAGAACACGCCGAACGCGGTGACCAGGCCAGGCACGATGACCGCGTGGAGCTCGCCCGCCCAGCCGAAGTCGCTCATCATCATGTACAGCGGGATGACGCCGAGCTCGGTGGGCACGGCCTGGGTGGCGACGACGAGCAGCATGAGCGCCGACCGGCCGCGGAACTTCAGCTTGGCGAAGGCGAAGCCCGCCAGGGTGGAGAAGAACACCACCGACACGGTGATGGTTCCCGACACGATCAGCGAGTTCGTCATCGCCAGCGCGAAGTCCGACTGGTCGAACACCCGGGAGATGTTGGCGAACAGGTTGCCGCCGGGCACCAGCACCGGCGGCACGCTGTCCACCTTGTCGGGCGTCTGCGACGACACGACGAGCGACCAGTACACCGGGAACGCCGACCCGGCGAGCACGGCGATCAACGCCGCGTAGGTCCACGGTCCGGGCATCCGCAGCATCCCGCGCCGCCGACGGTGCGGCGCGGGCGCGCCGGGCGCCAGCGGTTCGAGCACGGTGGTCATGGTGTCCTCTCAGTCCGTCCGGATGCGGCGCGCGGCCAGGTAGCTCAACCCGGTGATGAGGACCGTCGCGATGACCAGCAGCCAGGCGATGGCCGACGCGTAGCCGAAGTCGAACTTCGAGAAGCCCTGCTCGTAGAGGTAGAGCGCGGCGGTCTGGAACTGCCGGTCCGAGCCGCCGGTCGCGGCGCCCGCGCCGGGGTTGAACAGCAGCGGCTCGGCCAGCAGCCGCATGTTGCCCGCGGTGGCGATCACCGTGGAGAAGATGATCTGCGGGCGCAGCATCGGCACGGTGATCCGCCAGAACTGCTGCCACGCGCTCGCGCCGTCCAGCCGGGCCGCCTCGTACACGCTGCTCGGGATGGCCTGCATGGACGCCAGGAAGATCAGCGCGTGGTAGCCGGTCCAGCGCCACACCACCATCGCGGCGATGGCGGTGTGGGAGCTGCCGGTGCCGGCCTGCCAGTCGATCCGGCCGGCGCCGAACAGCTCCAGCACCCAGTTGATCAGCCCGAAGTCGCGGCCGAACAGCTGCGCGAAGATGATCGTCACCGCCGCCACCGAGGTGATGTTCGGCAGCAGCACGCCCATCCGGAAGAACGTCCGGCCGCGCAGCCGCCGGTTGAGCAGCTGCGCGATGCCGAGCGCGAACAGGATCTGCGGGACGGTGGTGAACAGCCACAGGCTCAGCGTGTTGCCCATCGCGTTCCAGAAGTACGGGTCCGCGGTGAGCAGTTCGACGTAGTTGTCCACGCCGATGAACGTGGCCGCGTCGCCGTCGAGCAGGTTGCGGTCCTGCATCGACACCCACGCGGTGTAGAGCAGGGGGAACAGGCCGAACACCGCGAACAGCAGGAAGTACGGCGCGATGTAGGCGTACGGCGCGTAGCGGATGTCCCACCGGTGGCGGCGTTCGCGCCAGTCCTTCTTCATCAGTCTTCGAGCCTCTTGACGTCGCCGACGAACTGGTCCCAGGACTCGTCCGGGCTCTGCTTGCCCTGCTCGACGCGCTGCATGGCGTTGCCGAGCTCGGTCTGCACGTCACCGGCCTTGGGGCCCTGGTACTGCGGCTTCAACGCGCGGGCGGCGTCGGTGAAGACCTTGCCGACGGGCGCGTTGTTGAAGAACGGGTCGGCCTTCTGGGCGACCGACTGCTCGCTGTAGAGCTTCGGCGCGGACGGGAGCAGGCCCGCGTTGGCGAAGACCTTGGCCTGCTGTTCGGGCGCGGTGAGCCAGGTGACCAGCTCGACGGCCTTGTCGACGTTCTTGCCCTGCTTGGGCACGGTCAGGTACGAGCCGCCCCAGTTGCCGCCGCCGCCGGGCACGGCCGCGAGGTCCCACTTGCCCGCGGTGTCCGGGGCCTGGTCCTTGATCTTGGCCATCATCCAGGCCGGGCAGGCGAGGGTGGCGAACTGGCCCTGCTTGAAGCCGGTGTTCCACTGCGGGGTGCTGTGCAGCAGCCCGGCGGACAGGCCGTCGGCGACGCCCTGCGCGACGAGGTTCCAGCCCTTCTTGATGTCGGCGTTCTCGCCCACGACGATCTTGTCGCTCTTGTCGTAGTAGCCGGTCGGGGCCTGGCCGACGATCGCGTTGAGCACGGTGGGGCCGCCGTCGAAGAACTTGGCGCCGGCCGGGGCCTTGGCGGCGAACTGCTTGCCGGTGGCCATGAACTGCTCCCACGTCGGCCACAGCGCCGAGACCTGGTCGCGGTCCGACGGCAGGCCGGCGGCCTCGAACAGGTCGCGGCGGTAGCAGATGGCCAGGCCGCCGATGTCGGTGCCGTAGCCGATCTGCTTGCCGTCCTTGGACAGCGAGCCCTCCCACTTCCAGTCCAGCCAGCGGTCCTTGATGTCGGACTTCAGCTCGACGAACTGGCCGGGGTTGGCCTTGAACTGGTTGATGTAGCCGACGTCGACGGCCTCGACGTCCGCGGCGCCGTTGTTCGTGGCGAGGTGGGCGGCGAGGTTCTTGTGGTGGTCGGAGTAGGAGGCGGTGCGGTCGGTGATGTCGATGTCCGGGTGCGCCTTCTCGTACTCCTCGAACAGCTGCTGGTAGCCGAAGTTGCCGAACAGCCCGATGGTGATCCTGGTCTTGCCGTCGCCCGCGCCGCTGCCGCAGCCGGTGGCGACCAGGGCGGCGGCCAGCAGGCTCGCGCCGACCAGGGTCGGAGTTCGTCTCATAACGCGGCTCTCCTTCTCCATCAATGAGCGGGCCGTTTTCGGGCACGCCGGACACGCGTTGGGTCGATCCGGGGGTTTCCGGCGAATTCGACCGGGGTTCGCACCCCGCCGCTGTGGTGTACATGACAGCCCCGGCCCGCGACACCGTCAAGTAACGAAACCATAACCTGGCCGTTCCCACGCTTCGACGTTTCCGCAGGTGATACCGTGTCCACCCTGGTCAGGACGCACTGGCTGAGCGACTGAAACCGGTTACAAAGAAAGGGCGGCAGATGACCACGATCCGTGAGATCGCCCAGCTGTGCGGGGTGTCGGTGGCGACCGTTTCACGCGTTTTCAACCAGCCGCTGACAGTCAGCAAGGAAAAGCGCGAAGTGGTCGAGCGGGTGGCCCGCGAGCTCGACTACCGGCCCAACGAGTCGGCCCGCGCGTTGGCCACGAAGAGGTCCGGGCTGATCGGCCTGGTGTGGGACACCGACCACCGCAGGCCCGGCTGGCGGCACCCGTACCTGCAGGAGTTGCTGATCGGGTTGAAGTCGGCGCTGAGCGCGCACGGCTACCACCTGTTGATGCTCGCCACGAGCGGGTCGGCGGCGCTGCGGGCGGTCGGCGCGTCGCTGGCGGACCCGGTGGCGTACGTGAACATGACCCGGCGGCACCACCTCGGCGGGCTGGTGCTCATCGACAGCGGGTCCGACGCCTCGGCGTTCACCGCGTTCGCCCAGTCCGGGCTGCCGTGCGTGGCGGTGGACGTGGACGTCGACGGGCCGCGGGCGACCTACGTGACGTCGGACAACGTCGGCGGCGCGGCGATGGCGGTGCGGCACCTGGTCGGCGCGGGTCACCGCCGGATCGCCACGATCACCGGGCCGCGGGCCAACCGCCCGGCGGCGGACCGGCTGGACGGCTTCCGCTCGGCGATGGCCGGGGAAGGGCTGGCGGTGCCGCCGGAGTACGTGGTGGAGGGCGACTTCTACCGGCCCAGCGGCCAGGCGGCGATGCGGTCGCTGATCGCGCTGCCCGAGCCGCCGACGGCGGTGTTCTGCGCGAGCGACGAGATGGCGGTCGGCGCGTTGCTCGCGGCGCGCCACGCGGGGCTGCGGGTGCCGGACGAGCTGGCGGTGGTGGGGTTCGACGACATCGAGCTGGCCGCCCTGGTCGACCCGCCGCTGACCACGTTGGCGCAGGACAAGGCGGGGATCGGGGTGGCCGCGGCCCGCGCCGTGCTGACCATGGTGCACGGCGGCGAGAAGCCCGCGCCCGCGTTCCTGCCGACCAAGCTGGTGGTGCGCGCGTCCAGCCGGTGAGCCGCTCCGGTCAGCAGGTCAACGCCGGGGTGCTGTGCGGTGGCCCGAACTCCAGGCGCAACGAGTCGGTGCGGGGCACGACGAACGCGGTGCCGGACGACGTGCGCCACGTCGCGGGCAGGAACACGTACTGGCCCCCGGACTGCAGCAGCAGCTTCAACCCGTCGTAGCGGTACTTGTGGACCGCGTCGGGCTGCGCGCACGTCACCTGGCGCACCCCCTCGCCGGTCAGGTTCAGGCTCTCCCCGCTGTAGACGACCAACGCGGGCATCTCCGGCACCCGTGCCTCGGTCTCGGCGCCGCGCCGCGTCCCGACCGCGCTCGAGTAGTCGCCGACCGCCCAGAACAGGCCGATGCTGACCAGCAGGAACGCGGCCACCGACTCCGCGACGCCGAATCCCGCGCCCTTGCGGCCACGGCCCGCCGTGACGCTCCACCGCCGCCACGCGAACGCCAGCAGGACGACGCCGACCGCGAAACCCAGCCCGGGCAGACCGGGGTAGCCGCGGTACGGCTCCGGGTCGACGGTGATCGGCACCGTCACCGCGAGCAGGGCGGCGCCGAGCACGGCGGCCACCGGCGCGCAGACCCGCAGGAACGCCGCCCACCGCCGCGCGGACAGCCGCGTGCGCAGGTAGCGGGCCAGGAAGGTGACGAGCAGGACGGCGATCGCGAACCCCGCCAGCGGCATGAACAGCCCGTCCGCGCCACGCGCCAGGATCTCGTCCGAGGTCTGGCCGAGCAGCGTGTAGTGCACCCGGAAGTGGGCGAAGAACACCTGCGTGGCCACCAGGCCGAAGAAGTACAGCAGGGCCGTGAGCAGGGTGGTGTTCGCGACCACCGACGCCACGATCCGCAGCGCCCGCGGCGGCCCCGTCTGCGGATCGGCCAGGTCGGGCACGGCCGGCGAGGCGGGAGCGGTGACGGTGCGGCGCGTGCTCACCACGCTCACCTACCGGCCGAGGTCTTCGTGACCGTCGTGGTCGTGGTGGTCGTGGTCGTGGTCTTCGTCGACGGACCTCCGGGGTCGACGGTGCCCGACCCGGTGGTGCCGTCGCCAGGGCACTGCGGACCGTGGTAGATGATCACGGTGCCGCCCCGGTCGACTGGGTTGGGCGAGATCTCCGAGATGCAGCCGGTGCTACCGCGCAGCTTCGTGACCACCTTGATGTGGCACCGGCTCGGGCCGCACTGCTCCTCCAACTGGGCCTCGATCGTCCGCTTCTTCTCCTCCGGGCCCTGGGCCAGGCGGCTGGGGTCGTAGCGGATCGGGCTGCCGGGCGCTCCCGGTTTCCCCGCCGTGGTGGACGAGGGCGCCGGTGGTGTCCCCCGAGTACCCGATTCGCCCCCGCCGGGATCCGTCGCCTCGGGTTCCGTCGCCTCGCCCGGCTCGGGTTCGGCCGCGGTGCCCTCCTGGGACGCCTCCGTCGACTGAATCGTGGTGAGCTGCGAGGACACCGGCTTTCCCGGCACGTCGGAACACCCGACGACCACCGCGCAGACCAGCACTGCGAACGATCTTCCGGTCGACCGCCTCATCGGTAACCACCGCCCTGCCATCTCCCTGCGGTTTCACCCATTAAGAGTTTCGGGGCGCGTCCTCGGATACACCGAGTGGACCAGCGTCCACCGCTGATCAGACGTTGCGGCGGTACTGGCCCCCCACCTCGAAGAACGCCTCGGTGATCTGACCGAGCGTGCACACCCGGGCCGCGTCCATCAGCACCGCGAACACGTTCTCCCCCGACGCGGCGGCCTCCTTCAGCCGGCGCAACGCGGGCTCCGCCTCGGCCGCGTGCGCGGCGGCGAACGCGCGCGTCCGCTCGACCTGCGACCGCTTCTCGTCCTCGGTCGCCCGCGCCAGCTCGATGGTCACGTCCTCCCGCTTCCCGTCACCGGGCAGGAAGGTGTTCACCCCGATCAACGGCAGCGAACCGTCGTGCTTGCGCTGCTCGTAGAGCATCGACTCGTCCTGGATCCGGCCGCGCTGGTAGCCGGTCTCCATCGCGCCCAGCACGCCGCCGCGCTCGGAGAGCCGGTCGAACTCCGCCAGCACCGCCTCCTCGACCAGGTCGGTCAGCTCGTCGACCACGAACGAGCCCTGCAACGGGTTCTCGTTCGCCGACAGGCCCCACTCCTTGTTGATGATCAGCTGGATCGCCATCGCCCGGCGCACCGACGACTCCGTCGGCGTGGTGACCGCCTCGTCGTAGGCGTTGGTGTGCAACGAGTTCGTGTTGTCGTACAGCGCGCACAACGCCTGCAGCGTGGTCCGGATGTCGTTGAAGTCCATCTCCTGCGCGTGCAGCGACCGACCGGACGTCTGCACGTGGTACTTGAACTTCTGCGACCGCTCGTTCGCCCCGTACCGCTCGCGCATCGCGATCGCCCAGATCCGCCGCGCCACCCGGCCGATCACGCTGTACTCGGCGTCCATGCCGTTGGAGAAGAAGAACGACAGGTTCGGCGCGAAGTCGTCGACGTCCATGCCGCGCGCCAGGTACGACTCGACGTAGGTGAACCCGTTGGCCAGCGTGAACGCCAACTGGCTGATGGGGTTCGCCCCGGCCTCGGCGATGTGGTAGCCCGAGATCGACACCGAGTAGAAGTTGCGCACCTTCCGCCGGATGAACCACTCCTGGATGTCGGCCATCATCCGCACGGAGAACTCGGTGGAGAAGATGCAGGTGTTCTGCCCCTGGTCCTCCTTGAGGATGTCCGCCTGCACGGTGCCGCGCACGGTCGACAGCGCCCACGCCTTCAGCTCGTCCGCCTCGGCCTCGGACGGCTCGCGGCCGTGCTCGGCGCGGAACTTGTCGACCTGCTGGTCGAGCACCGTGTTGAGGAAGAACGCCAGGATCGTCGGCGCCGGGCCGTTGATCGTCATCGACACCGACGTGGTCGGCGCGGTGAGGTCGAACCCGTCGTAGAGCGCCTTCATGTCGTCCAGCGTCGCGATGGACACACCGGACGTGCCGACCTTGCCGTAGACGTCCGGCGGGGTGTCGGGGTCGCGGCCGTACAGCGTCACCGAGTCGAACGCGGTCGACAGCCGGGTCGCCTCCGAGCCCTGCGACAGGTACTTGAACCGGCGGTTCGTGCGGAACGCGTCGCCCTCGCCCGCGAACATCCGCGCCGGGTCCTCGCCGTCGCGCTTGAACGGGAACACACCCGCCGTGTACGGGAAGTGGCCGGGCAGGTTCTCCTTGCGCAGGAACCGCAGCAACGTGCCGTCGTCCTCGTAGCGCGGCAACGACACCCGCCGCACCTTGTTGCCGGACAACGTCTCCCGGGTCAGCTTGGTGTGGATCTCCTTGTCCCGCACCCGCACGACCATCTCGTCGCCGCTGTAGGCCTCCACCACCCGCGGCCACGACGCCAGCAGCTCCGCGGACACCGAGTCGACCCGCTCCTGCGCGGACTCCAGCAGCGAGGTGATCGCCGCCGTGTCGTGCCCGGCCCCCGCCAGCTCCTCGCGTGCCGCGCGCAGGTGGGCGACCCGCCGCACCGCGTCCACGTGCGTCTCGGTGGCGCGGTGGTAGCCGCGCACCGCCTCGGCGATCTCGGCCAGGTACCGCACCCGCGTGGGCGGCACCACGGTCGCCGCCGACGTCGACACCTTCCCGGTCACCACCGGCAGCACGCCCTCGGCCACGTCCAGGCCGCGTTGCGCCAGCTCGCCGCGCAGGTGCTGGTACAGGGCGGTCACGCCGTCGTCGTTGAACGTCGCCGCCGACGTGCCGAAGACCGGCATCTCCTCCCACGAGGCGCCGAACGCCTCCCGGTTGCGCACCAGCTGGCGGGCCACGTCGCGCCGCGCGTCCTCCGCGCCGCGCCGCTCGAACTTGTTGATCGCGACCGCGTCCGCGAAGTCCAGCATGTCGATCTTCTCCAGCTGCGACGCGGCGCCGAACTCGGGCGTCATCACGTACAGCGAGAAGTCGACGAACGGCACGATCGCCGCGTCGCCCTGGCCGATGCCCGGCGTCTCCACCACGACCAGGTCGAACCCCGCCGCCTTGCACGCCAGGATCGCGTCACCCAGGCCGTCGGGCACCTCCGAGCCCGCCCGGCGGGTCGCCAGCGAGCGGAAGAAGACGCGGTCGCCGTCCAGGCAGTTCATCCGGATCCGGTCGCCGAGCAGCGCGCCGCCGCCACGACGACGCGTCGGGTCGACCGCCAGCACCGCCACGCGCAGCTTGTCCTGCTGGTCCAGCCGGAACCGGCGCACCAGCTCGTCGGTCAGCGACGACTTGCCCGAACCACCCGTTCCGGTGATTCCCAGCACCGGCACCGAGCGCTCGCCGGCGACGTGGACCATCCGGTCGCGCACGTCCGCCGGCAGCACGCCCGCCTCGATCAGCGTGATCGCCCTCGCCAGCACGTCCTCGTCGCCGGTGAACAGCCCGTCCCACGACGACGGTCGGCGCTCGGCCAGCGGCTCGTCGCACGCCTCCACCATCGTGTTGATCATGCGGGCCAGGCCGAGCTCCTGCCCGTCGGCGGGCGAGAAGATCCGCGCCACGCCGCGCGAGTGCAGCAGCTCGATCTCCTCCGGCACGATCACGCCGCCGCCACCGCCGAAGACCTTGATGTGCTCCGCGCCGCGTTCGGCGAGCAGTTCGACCAGGTAGCTGAAGTACTCGACGTGCCCGCCCTGGTAGGCGCTGATGGCGATGCCCTGCACGTCTTCCTGCACGGCCGCGGCGACGACCTCGCGCACCGACCGGTTGTGGCCCAGGTGCACCACCTCGACGCCCTGGGACTGGAGGATCCGACGCATGATGTTGATCGCGGCGTCGTGCCCGTCGAACAGGCTGGCCGCGGTCACGAAGCGGACCGGGTGCAGCGGGGTGTGCAGCGGGGCAGCGGTCACGACTGGCTCCTTCGGCAGCGCGGAACTGCGTCCAGATTACTAGGACATCCGTCTATCGGAAGTACTAGTGAGTTGTGCGACAGGTCACCCGAGGCACCGAGAACCCGGACAAATCGGACCTATCCGACCGACGTCGATCGTTTTCGCAACCCTGGCCGTACCCCTCTCCGAACACGCGTGTAACTTCCGTCCAAACGGGGTAGAGGATCTTCCATGAGCAGCACACCTATCTACGACGAGCTGGCCGCCATCCTGCTCGCCGACCACCCGGGCACCGCCGATGCGGCCGTCGCCGGGAAGCCGCAAACCGAGTCAGCCGACGAGCCGTCCAAGCAGGTCCGCACCGGTGGCCGTCGTCGCAAGCCCGAGCCGGATGCCTGATCTTTTTAGTCAGCACTGAAGCTATAGAGCTTGTTGGGGTCGAACGGGTGTTCGACCCTCGGGTTATGCTGACCTCATGCAGGTGTCGCTGTTCGACGACGGCGCCGAGGCCCCGGCGCTGCGCCCGCTGACCGGTGTGCGGCGGACCGAGCTGGGCGACGGCGCGTGGGTCGACGTGCTGCCCGGCTGGCTGACCGGCGCGGACGCGTTGTTCCGACGCCTGGTCGCCGAGGTGCCCTGGCGGGCCGAGCGCAGGCAGATGTACGAGCGCGTGGTGGACGTGCCGCGCCTGCTCTGCTTCTACGGCGAGGACGCGCCGCTCCCCGATCCCGTGCTGACCGCGGCGCGGGACGGGTTGAGCGCCTGGTACGCCGAGGAGCTCGGCGAGCCGTTCCGCACGGCGGGCCTGTGCTACTACCGCGACGGCCGCGACTCCGTGGCGTGGCACGGTGACACGATCGGGCGAGGTTCGACCGAGGACACGATGGTGGCGATCGTGTCCGTCGGGGCGCCGCGCGCGCTGGCGTTGCGTCCGCGCGGCGGCGGGGCGACCCTCCGGTACGCGCTCGGCCACGGCGACCTGATCGTCATGGGCGGGTCGTGCCAGCGGACGTGGGAGCACGCCGTGCCCAAAGCGGGCAAAGCGGTCGGACCGCGCGTCAGCATCCAGTTCCGCCCGCGCGGCGTGCGCTGATCACCTGGAATTCTGCTGCTTGTGGAGCATGACCGCCGTCACTACCCTCCCTCTGGGAGCGCTCCCAGAACGCGTTGCGAACATCCTCAAAGGAGAGCGGTATGCGGCAACGGAGATCCATCTTCGGCGCTCTGCTGGCGGCTGCGGTAGCCGTCAGCGGGGTCGTCGCGGTGGCGACGGCGGGACAGGTCACGGCGGCCCCGGCCGGTGGTTACCTGCACACCGCGGGCAGCAAGATCGTGGACAGCACCGGCGCGACGGTCCGGCTGACCGGCATCAACTGGTTCGGCATGGAGACCGACAACAAGACCTTCCACGGGCTGTGGTCCAACCGCACGTGGAAGCAGCAGCTCGACCAGATGGCCTCGCTCGGCTACAACACGCTGCGCGTGCCCTTCTCCAACGACGCGCTCAAGCCGGGCGCGACGGCGTCGGGCGTCAACGACTTCACCAACCCCGACCTGGTCGGGCTGTCGCCGTTGCAGATCCTGGACAAGGTCATCGAGTACGCGGGCCAGAAGGGGATGCGCATCATCCTCGACCGGCACCGCCCGACCAGCGCCGGGCAGTCCGCGCTCTGGTACACCGCGACCGTGCCGGAGAGCACCTGGATCGACGACTGGAAGATGCTCGCGCAGCGGTACGCGGGCAACACCACCGTGATCGGCGCCGACCTGCACAACGAGCCGCACGCCGAGGGGACCAACCCCAACGCCACCGGCGCGTGCTGGGGCTGCGGCGTGGTGGCGCGCGACTGGCGGCTGGCGGCCGAGCGGGCGGGCAACGCGATCCTGTCCGTGCAGCCGAACTGGCTGATCTTCGTCGAGGGTGTGAGCTGCCCGAGCGGCGGGCTGTCCGACACGTGGGACAACGACCCGTCCAACGACGAGGACTGCGGCTGGTGGGGTGGCAACCTGTCCAAGGCGGGCGAGTTCCCGGTGCGCTTGGACGTGCCGAACCGGCTGGTCTACTCGCCGCACGAGTACGCGACCTCGGTGTTCGAGCAGAAGTGGTTCAACGCGCCGGACTTCCCGGCGAACATGCCCGCCATCTGGGACAAGTACTGGGGCTACCTCCACAAGAGCAACACCGCGCCGTTGATGATGGGCGAGTTCGGGTCGACGCTGGCCAACCCGAAGGACAAGGTGTGGCTGGAGAACCTGATGGCCTACACCGGCAAGGGTGTCGACGGCATCTCGTTCACGTACTGGTCGTGGAACCCGAATTCCGGGGACACGGGCGGGATCGTGGGTGACGACTGGACCACGGTGAACCAGGCCAAGCAGTCCATCCTGCAGCCGTACCTGATCCCGCCGACCGGTGGGACCACTACGACGACCACGACCACTACCACTACTACTACGTCCGGGGGCAACGGCTCGGGGGCGTGCAAGGTCGCGTGGCGGCAGGACAACGCGTGGCAGGGCGGCTTCCAGGGTTCGTTGACGGTGACGAACAGCGCGACGAGCGCGGTGAACCCGTGGAAGGTGGTGTTCACGCTGCCGACCGGTGCGACCATCGGCAGCGGGTGGAACGGGACGTTCAGCCAGACCGGGTCGACCGTCACCGTGACCGCGCCGTCGTACGCGCCGTCGTTGGGTGCGGGTGCTTCGGTGTCGCTCGGGTTCACCGCGAACGGCACCGCTGGGGCGCCGACCGGCGTGACGCTGGGCGGAGCCGCCTGCACGGCGTGACGCCCTGAGCTCGCCGCGAAACGCGGCGCGGCGGGTGCCCGGGTTGCTACCCGGACACCCGCCGCGCTGGACGCGAGCCAGCGTTTGACCGCTCGGCCCCTGAACGCTCAGTCCTTGAACGCGTCCTTGACCTTCTCGGCCGCCTGCTTGAGGTTGCCCTTGACCTGCTCACCCCGGCCCTCGGCCTCCAGGTCGGGATCGTCGGTCGCACGACCGGCCGCTTCCTTCGCCTTGCCCTTGACTTCGTCGGCCTTGGCGTCGAACTTGTCGTCGATACCCATGACGCCCGGGTACCCCCGCCGGGACCGGGGAAACGGCCGACGGTCGCGATCATCGCGGCGGTGGTCGGGGTGGCGGTCGGGGCGGTGGGTGGGTAGGCCGGTGGTTGCTCGCGGACCTCTTTGTTTCAACCGACGTTTCAGGGCAATGGTAACGGCGTCTTTTTTGATCGTCGGCGGCAAGATCACCCGATCGTGGAGCCCGTGATCAGGAAAGGTGCAGGTCAGGGTGGGGATGAAGAGTTGGTCCCACGTGTTGCGGCGTCGTCACCGGACCTCGGCGGTGGTCCGGTGACGACGCGGTGGTTCGGCTACGGGTGGGTGAGGCTGCCCATCAGCAGGTCCACGAAGTGGTCCATGTCGGCCAGCAGGCACGGCAGTTGGGCGTGCTTGCCCGTGCAGCCCTCCGCCCACCCGCTGCCGTCGCCGTAGTCGACGAACGTGTGCGGGATGCCGGCCGCGACGAGATGATCCCGGGTCACGATGTTGGTCGCCCAAGCCCGGTTCTCGATCACGGCTTGCACCGGGTTCACGGTGAGGTCCCCGCCGTTGCCCGTGTACATCGCGACGCCCATCCCCCGCAGCGAACCCACGTGCTGCGCCGGGCTCTCCCGGTTCCACCCGCCGTCCAGCGGCCAGATCGGCGGACCGAAGATGGACTCCACCGGAACGGTCGGTGTGCCGCTGCCCGGCAGTTGGGTGGACGCCAGGACGGCCGCGCGCTGCTCCTGGCTCAACAGGTCGAGCCCGCCGGAGAAGGAGCCGACGTAGCCGAACAGGTCCGGCCGGTGCTCGGCGTAGTGGAACGCGCCGAACCCGCCCATCGAGTGACCCGAGATCGCCCGCCCGTCACGACGCGCGATGGTCCGCAGGTTGGCGTCCACGAACGGGATCACCTGGTCGAGGTGGAAGGTTTCCCAGTTCTGCGGGCCGAGCGCGGCGGGCGGGTAGAGCCAGTTCGTGTACCAACCCCGCCCGGAACCGTTGGGCGCCACCGTGATCAGCGGGACGCCGACCGAGGTCTCCTCGAACATCCGCTGGTTCGCCACGGTGTTCGGGCGGTCCGGGTGGCCGTGCAGGTGGTACTGCACGGGGTAGCGGGTGGCGGCGGCCTGGTCGTAGCCCTCCGGCAGCGTCACCATGATCGCGTGCTCGCCGGAGACCTGCCCCTCCATCACCGAGTACGCCGGCACCTGGGCGGTGCGCACGGTGAACACGAACGTCCGCTCGTTGCCGTCCACCCACGCCGGCTGGCTCACCACGGTCAGCCCGTGCCCGTCGACGAACACCGGAGGCCCGCCCGCCGCCGACGCGGTGGCACTCGCGCCGGACAGGCCGAGCGCACCGGCCGCGGCGAGCGCGGTCAGTCGCCGGATCACGCCGCCCCCTCGCACAACGCCGAGTCCAGCACCTCGACCGAGACCGGCCGGGAGCTGACCACGTTCCCGTTGGTGACCAGCGACGCGAACCGGCCGTCGTCGGTGGTCAGGGTGATCGAGTAGTGGCCGTTGGACAGCGCGCCGTTGTGGCCCCACGCCTCGCCGCCGCACGTGAGGTCCACCCTGAGCAGCGCGAGCCCGTACGAGTGGTCGGGCGCGATGGTCCGGCGCATCTCGGCGAGCGATGCCGCCGAGACGACCTTCCCGTCGAGGAGCGCGCCGTAGAACTCGGCCAGGTCGTCCAACGTGGACGCCATCGCGCCGGCGGTGCTCCAGAGGGTCAGCTCGGTGTTCGTGGTGCCCTCGGCCCAGAAGAAGAACGGGCCGACCCGGCCGCCGACGTAGCCGGGCAGGTACGGGTCGGCCAGCGCCCGCGTCCCCGGCGCGGGGAACGACGTGCTCGTCAGCCCGAGCGGCGTGATGACCCGTTCGGTGATCGCGTCGCGGGCCGACCGGCCGGTGACGCGTTCGATCAGCAGGCCGAGCACGAGGAAGCCGACGTTGGAGTACCCGAAGCCGGCGCCGGGCGCGAACTGGGCGGGTTCGTCCATGGCGGAGCGGACCAGTTCGGCCAACGCGTAGCCGCCGTCCGGGTTGGCGGCGGCGTCGCGGACGTCCCGGACCATGCCGCTGGTGTGCTGCAGGAGCTGGCGGACCGTGATGACGTCGCCGTCGTAGTTCCCGGTGACCACGCCGGGCAGGTAGTGCCCGATCGGCGCGTCCAGCGCGACGCGGCCCTCCTCCACCAGCTGCAGCACCACCGCCGCCGTGAACGTCTTGGTCTGGCTGCCGATCCGGAAGTGCTCGGTGGACGTGATCGGGCGGTTCTGGCCGATCTTGGCGGTGCCGCTGCTCAACGTCCACGCCTGCGTGTCGTCACCGGCGTGAACGGCCACGCCGGGTCCGGCCTGCGCCTGGTAGCGGTCGAGCACGGCCTGGGTCGCGGCGTGGTCGTCCTGCGCGGCGACGGCGGTCGCGGGCGTGGTGATCGCGGCCGTGACGGCGAGGACGACACCGCCGGCGACGCCGGTGAGCAGGCGACGGGGCTTGCCGGTCATGCGAGCTCCTCCGTGGTCGACGTGGCCGACGTGGTCAGGGCGGGTTCCTCGTCGTCGGGCACGGCGGTCTTGTCCGACCCGCCGCTCGGCTTCGCGCCGGGAGACGCGCCCGCCTGGCTCTGCTCGCCGATGAACGACACGACCTCCTTCACGACCTTGAGCACCCCGAGCGCGCCCTCGACCAGCTTGATCAGGTTCTCGCCGCTGGCCAGCAGCTCGGCCAGCTTGCCCGCGATCTTCCCGCCGTACTCGACGGCGATCTGCACGCACTGCGGGATCGCCGCCGCGAGGCTGCCCCCGAACGTGGCCGGCGCCGCGGCGAGCGCCTGGGTGATGATCGGCGTGATCTTGGCGATCGCCTCGGTGATCAGCTGGGTCACGGCCGCGACGACCTTGGCCACCACCTCGCCGGCCGCGATCATCGCCTTGCCCGAGGTCAGCGCGGTCTCCCCGATCGAGAGGATGCCGTCGGCCAGCTCCGTGCCCGCCTTCAGGTAATCCGTCCCGGCCTGGCCGGACCACTCGCTGGTCTCCTGTCGCGCGGACGAGCGGTACTCCTCGGCCACGGACGTCGCGTCCTGGCCGGCCGAGCCGAACTCCCCCGCCCCGGCGGAGACGGCGTCCGGGTCGCCGCGCAGCTGGTCGAGCGGCTCCTCCAGGAACGAGATCATCGGGGTGAGGAACCCGACGCCCGCGCCGTCCAGGGCGGACAGCGGACGTTCGGTGGAGTTCATCGTGCCGATCGGCGCGTCCGGGTCGCCGGCGAGCCCGCCCGACACCCACTCCTTGCTGTCGACGGCGGCGCTGACGGACCGGAGCTCGGCCAGCAGCGCGGCGATCCGGCCGGCGTCCGGCGACGGCGCCTCGGCCTCGGTGCGGGGCAGTGCGGTCACCACTGGCCGACCTCCGTCCCGATGCCGGTCAGCACGGCGGAGCTGTCGTCGTCGGTGCGCTGGTAGCCTTCGGCCACCTGCCGCAGGCCGCCGCTGACCTGGTCCACGGCGGACGCGACGTGGCCGAACGCGTCCAGCGTGGTGGCCATCGCGCCGCCGAGCCCAGCGGTGAGGAACCCGGCGAACGAGCCGAGCGACTGCTCCCCCAGCGCGTCGGGCAACCGGGTGCCCGACGCGGCGAGCCGGTCGGCGTAGCCCGCGAGCCTGCCCGCGTGCCCGCGCAGCTGCTCGGGGTCGACGGTGAAGTCGCCCTGGCTCATCGCACGACCTCCGCGGGCAGGTGCTCGGTGATCCGCTCCAGCGCCTCGCCCTCGCCGAGGTAGCCGGACATCACCTCCGCCATCCGCGCGCCGGCCAGCCGCTGCGCCTCGCGCGCGGTGGCGACGATGAGCACGGACAGGGCGTCCGCCTCCAGCCTGCGTGCCGCGGGCGTCACCGTGACGTCGTCGAGCACCCCTCCGGCGTTCACGGTCACGCTGACCTCGCCCCGCGGCGAGGTCGCGGTCGCGCCCACCTCGCGCAGGCTCGCGCTCGCCGCACGGGCGCCGTGCGCCGCGCGTTCGAGGCGCTCGCGGTAGTCCGCCAGCCACTGCGTCGGATCCATGGTCCTCCCCTTCCCTCGGTTACTGGTGGTCCTGCTGGTCGGCCCGGCCACTAGGCGCGGGCGACCGACGCGGTCTCGCCGAGCAGGCGGACGAGTTCGCCGTGCCGCAGCGGGTTGACGCTCACCCAGCCGGCGTCGCCGCGATCGACCCGCAGCCGACCGCGCACGCCGTCCAGCCACGACACCTCGTGCGGCCGGGTGACGGCGTCGCCGGTCCGGCGGACGACGCCGAGCTGTCCCCGGCCCGCCACCGCCGGGAACAGGGCGACCAGCCGGTCGACCACGGCCTCGTCGCCGCCGCGGGCGCGGACCAGCTCGCGCACGTGCCTCCGGGCGACCGGGTCGCCCTCGGGGTCGCCGAACATCCGCAACGCGTCCTCGACGACGCCCGGCGGCAACGTGATCGGCATGGTCGAGGCCGCCCGCACCTCGGGGATCAGACCGGCGAGCTCGTCGGCCAGCCCGGTGGCGGGCACCGCCGTCACGCGGACCGCGCTCCCCCGCTCGTCGAGGGGCGTCTGGCGGCACACCACCGCCCGGTCCCGGTAGACCATGGCCACCGCGCCGGTGACCTCGTCCGTGCCGACGACCACCAGGTCGACCGCGCCCCGGTACTCCCGCAGCGCGGTGACCAGCTCCTCGGCGACGCCGACCGGTCCGGTCGCGGTGGCGAGGCCGCGGTCGCACAACGCGCGCCCGGCGGCGGCCAGCAGCTCGTCGCGCTCGTGGGCGAACCGGCCGACCGACGGCACCCGCAGCGGGAACGGGAAGGCGACGCCGGCGTGGGTGGCGAGGAGGTCCAGTTCGACGGGCTCGAAGACGGCGTCGTGCTCGATCGCGGCGGTCACCTCGCGGCCCCGTCCGACCGCTCGCCCGCCGCGCACACGGCCGACCCGGCGTCGTCGTCCACCTCGGTGTAGGCGGCCTTCGCGTCGGCCAGCAGCTGCCGGAACGCCACCACCTCGCGCTGCGCCGCGCTCACCTCGCCGGCCAGCCCGGACTCCCCCGCCGCCGCGCGCAGCCGTGACGCCAGCTCCACCGCCGGCGGCGCGGTGCCGAGCATCGGCTGGCGTTCGGCGAGCCGGCTCACGGCCGTCACCAGGTCGCCGGTCAGGTCGCCCAACCTGGTCAGCGTGGCGATCCGGTCCTCGATGAGGTCGAGCTCGACGTGGTACCCCTGGCCCGCGTTCACGGCTGTGCTCCCGTCGTCTGGCCGATGACCGCCGGGCTCACCGGCGTGTCCACGGTGAACAGCCCGTGGTCGATGGTCGGCATCCGGTTCTCGTGCGGCTCGTCGTCGCCGCCGTTCGGGCGGCCACCGACCGGCGGCGCCATGGCGGCCTGCGTCGTGTTGCGGGCGGCGGTGTCGCCGGCGAGCGGTCCGACCGGCACGCCGAGCGCACCGGCCGCGCCGGGCAGCACACCGACCCGCGCACCGGGACCGAGCGGCACGCCGTGACCGGCGGACGGCGCGGAACCGAGGGCCGAACCCGTGCCCGCCCCGATCGCCACCCCCGAGCCGCCGCCTCCGAGGAGACGGGTCCACGGCACACCCGCGCCACGCGCGCCTGTCGTCGGGCCGGGCGGCACCCCACCGGCCGCCGGTCCGCTCGCGCTGGTCAGCTGGGAGGCGGGCGGGATCGCGCCCCGTGCCCCGTCGATCAGCTTGCTGCCGCCGACGAGGCTCGACTCGTAGGCCTGCATGGCGCGCACCGCGTCGGCCTTCTGCTGGTCCAGAGTGGACGCGCCGAAGTAGAAGCTGAACCCGGCCCCGCCCACCGCGCCGAACGCGGTGCCCGTGCTGGAGGCTGTGGTGGTCCCGGTCGGGGCGAACATCGTGGCGAAGTTCGGCACCGACGAGGTGAAGGTCGGTATCGACGAGGTGAAGGTCGGTACGGGTGGCGGCGGCGGGAACGACATGGTCGGGAACGTCGACCCGGCGGGCCCGGTCGGGAACGTCAACGCGGCCGGCGCCGTCGGGAAGGCCGGCGGCGCCGGTGCGGGCGGCAGCGGCGGCACGGCGGGCAGCGGCGGTGCGGTCGGCATCGTCGGCGGCGCGAAGCCCGGGAACGCCGTGGCGAACGCGGACCGCGTGGTGGTCCCCTGATCGGAGGCCGGCTGGTCACCGGCCGACGGGTCGGCGGGCGCGGCCGGTGGTGGCGGCATCATGGCCCTCGCCCTGGCCAGCGCGTCGGCGGCCTCCTGCGCCGCGCGCTGCCCCGCGTGCGCCAGCTCGCTGATCTTCTCCACCCGGGCGGCCAGCGCGGCCAGCCGGTCGGCCGCTTCCTCCGCCGCCGGGCCGTGCCAGCCGTCGAGCAGCGCGACCCGCTGCTCCCGCAACACCTGGGCGTGCGTGTCCAACGCGACGCGGTGCTGCGCCCACTCGGTGGCGACCACGCTGACGTCCCCGACGTCCGCGTCCTGCCACAGCATCCGGTACAGCTCCTCGTGGCTGTACGCCTCCCAGTTCACCGCGCCCGTCGTCGGCGTCGGTTCCTCTTCGGACATCCGCTCGTCCCCCTCCCACAGTCGGTCCCGCCGACGACGCCCATGCTGGCGACACGGGGGCGGCCATCGACAGGCCGTGGAGCGGCCATCTATGGCCGGTACCTGTGAGCTGGGAAAACAGACCGTTCAAGGTCAAGAACGGTCGCGGTAGACCTCGGCCAGGTGATCTTGGAGACGGGCGTGGCGGAACTGGTAGACCGCGCCCGCACGGCGCAGCACACCCCGCCGATAGGCGTCGTCGAGGAACGCGCGCACGGCCCAGGGCACTCGACCGGTCAGCGGCAGCCAGATGCGGGCGAACACGACCCACTGGCCCCACGCCGTCATGCTGATCAAGTAGCCGAGCCCGCCACCGAACCCGCCGACGAGACCGAACAGGAGACCCGCCAAGCCGGGCCAGCTGATCACGATCTCGAACGGCCCGCCGCCCGGCAGCGACATCAACGCCGTCGCGATGAGCCAGCTCGTGGCCGAGAAGAACACCGCAAACAGGGGCCCGAACAGCGCGAGCTGCAGCAGCACGGTCCTGCGGTTGGCGTCGAGCAGGCCGGCCGGGCTCGCCGCGGCACGGATGTCCTGCGGCGACTCGCCCGCGGCGATCAGCCCGAAGGCGAGCGCCGCGCCGGACCCGAAGACCACGGTGAACACGCCGGCATCGACGAGGACCATCGCCGGTGTCACCGGGTAGCCCCTGACCAGCCACTTCACCAGGATCATCACCGTGCCGTAGGAGCAGCCGACCAGCGCGCCGAACAGCAGGCCCATCCGGGCCCGGAGCCGCACCCGCGGCCACTTCACCCCCGCACCCGCCCGCAGCCGCAGTCGGAACCGGACCGGTTCGAGCGGCTGGACGCGCGCCAGGTGCCCGTGCACCAGCCCGAACGGCACACCGGCGAGCAGCGCGACCACCACGCCCAGGCCCAGCAGCTCGGCGGACACCGACCCGATCACGGCGCCCTCGACCACCACGTCGCCCAGCCAGACACCGGCGAACACGACGAGCGCGACCACCAGCGCCCTGACGCGCCGGCTCATCGAGGTGCCGAGCTGCCACCAGGCCAGGTCGTGCGTGCCGAGCCGGGTCAGGTGGTCGGCGAGGTGGCCGAGCCAGTGCCGGACGTGCTCGACGTCGTAGGCCCGGACGCCGCGCCGTTCCTGGTAGACGGCCGGCACGAAGCCGCCGAGCAGGTGCCGTTCGATCGCGTCACGGCCGCCGAACCGGTCCGCGTCGACCAGCTCCGCCGGGTCGTGGCCGGGTGTGTCGCTGTAGATCCGGCGGGCCAGCGCCACCATCAGCGGTGTGGTCAGCACGGCCGCGAGGGCTCCGTCGGGCTGGTCCCGCACGTGGTCCAGCACGGGCTGCCAGACGTTGCCGGCGTCGCCGGCCTGCCCGGTGGTGCGCGGCAGGTAGTCGGCGACGTCGGCGAGGGCGAGGTCGACCAGCTCCACCGCGCCCGCCGCCCGGAGCACGCCGGTGGCCCGCACCGCCGCCCGGTACTCGTCGACCCGGCTGGTCAGCAGCAGCGGCAGGGTGGTGGCGTTCAACGCGGCCAGCGCCGCCCGGTGCAGGCCGCCCGCCACCTCGTCGAACCCGTCCAGCACGGGCAGCACGCGGTGGGCGTCGACCAGCGCGGCGGCCAGCGTGGACCCGCTCGGCCCCGGCGCGGCCAGGCCGGGGTGGTCGCGCACCAGCTGCTCGGCGAGCCAGTCCCGCAGCTCGGTGCGGACCGGGTTCCACGAGCCGAGGCCGAAGATCACCGGCACCGGGTCGGCCGGCGCGCGGACGGCCAGCAGGTCGAGCACGAACCGCGTGGTGAGGATCGTCTTGCCCGCGCCCGCCCGGCCGAGCACGATCAGCCGGGACGACGGTATCCGCCGGTAGACCTCCACCACCTGGTCGATCCGCCCGGAGAGGTCCAGGGGGCGCGCGGTCTGGCCGGGCTGCGCCAGCCGGATGTTCGCCCAGCTGTCCCGCAACGCGTCGGGCGCCGGTCGCCAGCGGACGGGCAGCGGCACGGGGTCGTGCACCTGCTGCTGCTCCTCTTCCCGTCGCCACCGGGCGTGCACGGCGTACGCGAGCGCGTCCGTCGCCTCGACCAGCGGATCGGCGCCGAGGGTCGGCGCGGGCGACCGGCGCGTGCCGCCGCCGTGCCCGACCCGCACGGGCACGTCCTCGTCCGGGTCGGCGGGCTCGGCGTGGCCGGCGGCGGTGAACAGCTCGGCGCGCTCGGCGCCGTCCAGGCTCAACGCGTCGGCCAGCAACCGCACCGTGCGCACCTGGGGGTTGCCGCGCTGTCCGGTCTCCAGGCCGCGGACGGTGCGGACACCGAGCCCGGCGCGCTCGGCCAGGTCGTCCTGGCTCAACCCGGCCCGCTGCCGCCAGCGCCGCAGCAGAGCGCCGAACCGGCTCGTCACACCCAACCCCCACCGTCACGCACGCCGAACGCACGCCCGTCATCAGCCGGACACCGTCGGTCCACGCCTCGGCGGACCGAATCCTAGACGCGGCCGCGTGCCGGGCGGGCACCGGATCGTCACTCCGCGCCACCTGATCGACACGACCGGCCCTTTAAGTTACCCGGTGGTACCGTCGCGCCGGGGGCTTGATCGTCCAAGCGCGGATCCGCTGTCGCCGCACGGTGTCCTGAGGTCCGGCGGAGGGTTCACGCGCCAGGTGCGACGGGGGTCGGGATGAAGGCGTTCCAAGCGGTGCTGGTGGTGCTCGGGCTGTTCGTCGCAGGCACCGGGTTGCTGGAGGTCGTGCTGGGTCCGACCGTGCTGCTGCCGGGCGGCCCGCGGCCGGAGCCGACGCTGGACAGCAACTACCGGTTCTTCGCCGCGATGTGGCTGGCGATCGGGGTGGCGCTGCTGTCCGTCGTGCCGCGCGTCCGGGAGGCCACGACGGTGCTGCGCTTCGTCAGCGCGGCCGTGTTCGTCGGCGGTCTGGCGCGGGTCGCGTCGTGGCTGGCGGTCGGTCAGCCGCACGCGATGATGCTGGTCCTGCTGGCGATCGAGCTCATCGTGCCGCCGGTCCTGGTGCTGTGGCAGCGCCGTCTGACCGCTTGACCACCACGCCGGGTGCGACCTCCTGCTCGCAGCGGTCGCAGACCATCCGCGTGTGGACGACGCCGCCGCAGCCCGCGTGCTCGGTCACGGCGGGCGGTCCGTCCGCCTCGGGCATGTAGCGGTCGCCCCACTCCATGAGCGACAGCAGCACCGGCGTCAGCTCACGTCCCTTGGCGGTGAGCCGGTACTCGTGGCGCGGCGGCCGGTCCTGGTAGAGCACGCGTTCCAGCACACCGTGCTCGACCAGGCCGGTGAGGCGGTCGCTGAGCACGTTGCGCGCGATCGGCATGCGCTGGAGGAACCCGTCGAAGCGGGTGACACCGGCCACCGCGTCCCGCACGATCAACAGCGTCCAGCGCTCGCCGACGACCTCGAGGGCGCGCGCGATGGAGCAGACCTGGTCGTCGTATGTGCGTCGGAGCATCCGCGCATGATAGCGACGGTGTTCGCCGCGGATACCGCTCGTCGGGGGGCCGACCGCGAGATCGCGAACGGCGACGCGTCCGACCCGGACCTCACCGCGGCGGAACACCACCCACTCGGCCGACGGAGGGAGGCCGGCCCGCTGCGGCGTGCCGCAGCGGGCCGTGCGTTCAGGATCGTGGCGGCTCCGCGTCCGGCACGCGGTCCTGTTCGCGGTCCTGTTCGTCCGGTCGGTCCGGGACGGCGGGCGGCGGCGCGGAACCCCGGTCGATGACCTCGCCCAGGTAGCGCAGCACGACCGCCACGGCGGCCACGACCGGCACGGCGAGGAACGCGCCCGCGATGCCGTAGAGGGTGCTGCCCGCCGTGACGGCCAGCAGCACGACGGCCGCGTGCAGGCGCAGGCTCCGCGACTGGAGCACCGGCTGGAGCACGTTGCCCTCCACCTGCTGCACCACCACCACGATGACCAGCATGATCAGCGCGGTCGTCGGGCCGTTGCTGACCAACGCGACCAGGACGGCCAGGGCGCCCGCGATGAACGCGCCGACGATCGGCACGAACCCGCCGAGGAACGTCAACGCCGCCAGCGGCACGGCCAGCGGCACGCCGAGCACCACGAGGCCGAGGCCGATCAGCACCGCGTCCACCAGGCTCACCACCGCCTGGGTGCGGATGAAGTCGCCCAACGTCGTCCAGACCCGCTCCAGCACGACGGTCACGTGCCCGCCGGCGCGCTCGCCGATCACGCCGCGCAGCCACGGCGTGAACCGCGGCCCGTCCTTGACGAACAGGAACGCCAGCAGCAGCGCGACGATGCCGGTGACCAGGCCGGAGGTCACCGTGCCGACCCCGGTGAGCAGGCTGTTCGCGATCGACCCGACGCTGGACCGCAACTGGTCGATGCCCTGTTGCAGCAACTGGTCGAGCTGGCCCTCGCCGATGTTGAGCGGCGGGCCGGCCGCCCAGTCGAGGGCCTGTTGCAGGGCGCGGGTCGCGCTGTCGGCGATCTCGGGCACGCCGGACGCGATCGACGTCGTGATCAGGGCCACCACGCCGCCGAGCACGATCAGCCCGGCGAGCAGCACGATCGTGGCGGCCAGCGCGGCGGGCACACCGCGCGAGCGCAGCCAGCGGGCGGGCGGCCACAGCACGGTGGTGATCAGCAGGCCGAGCAGGACCGGCATCACCACGACCCACAGCCTGCCGATCAGCGTCCACAGCAGCCAGAAGCCGATCGCGACCAGCGCCAAGCGGGCGCTCCACCGCGCCAGCCAGGTCACCCCGTGCCCGACGGCCTGACCGCGATCGGTCCAGCGGCGGTCTTCAGCGCTCACGTCTCCCCATCCCTCCACCGCGTCGCGCCCTGCGGCGCCTGTGCGGCAGCCTGCCAGAGCCGGCCGCCCGCAGCGTGCCGCCCCACCCCGTGTCAAGGCCCGCACCAGGACAAAACCTGTCCGGTCGATGACCTTGACCGCTCTCTCGTCGGGCACTGACGATGGCGGTCCCAGTCATCCGGCGCGACCAGCATTGGGAGTTGACAACGATGTCATCGCTTCGCCGCGTCATCACGGTGCGGCTCTTGGCCCTCTTCGCCGTCCTCGGTTCGGTCCTCGTGCCCGTCGCGCCCGCGTCGGCGGCGCCCGGCGAGTGGGTGATCACCGCGCCCGGCTCCGCCGCCGTGGCCGCGCACGTGACCCTCGACCCCGGCACCGGCGGGCTGGCGTTCGCCGTCTCCCGGCAGGGCCGCACGGTGCTGGCACCGTCACCGATCGGGCTGCGCACCAGCGAGGCCGACCTGACCAGGGACCTGCGGGCGGTCGGCCGCGCGGACCGGCTCGTGACCGAGCGGTACGCGATGACCACCGGCAAGCGGCTGCAGCGGCAGACCCGGATGACCGAGACCGTGCTGACTTTCGCGGGCGCCGGCGGGGCGCGGCTGGACCTGGTGGTGCGGGTCGCGGCGGACGGCGTGGCCTACCGGTACGTCGTGCCGGACACCGTCACGGTGACCGGCGAGGCGTCGTCGTTCCGGCTGCCGGCGGACGCCCCGGCCTGGCTGCTGCCCTACAACGCCTGGTACGAGGCCAACCGCGTGCGCACGACGGCCGCCGGCGCGGCGGAGGGCGAGTACGGCTACCCCTCGCTGTTCCGGGTGGGCGACGACTACGCGCTGCTCACCGAGTCCGATGTGGACGGCCGGTACCCGGGCAGCCGGTTGCGGCACGCCGCCGGGTCGCCCGACTACCGGGTCGTGCTCGCGGACGAGCAGGTCGCGGACGTCTCGCGCACGCCTTGGCGCACCGCGATCGTGGGCTCCCTCGCGACCGTCGGCGAGTCGACCCTGGTGGACGACCTCGCCTCGCCCGCCAGGTTCACCGACACGTCGTGGGTGCGGCCGGGCAAGGTCGCGTGGTCGTGGCTGAGCGAGCACGGAAGCCCCGGCGACTTCGAGCGGCAGAAGCGGTACGTGGACTTCGCCGCCCGCCACGGCTGGGAGTACGTGCTGGTGGACGAGGGGTGGCGCGACGCGTGGGTGCCGGAGCTGGTCCGGTACGCCCGCGCCAAGGGCGTCGAGGTGCTGCTGTGGTTCCACTGGACCGCGCTGGACACGGAGGCCGAGCGCGACACCGTGCTGCCCAGGGTGCGCCAGTGGGGTGTGCGCGGCGTGAAGCTCGACTTCATGGAGTCCGACTCCCGGGCCCGCTACCAGTGGTACGACGCGGTGCTGGCGAAGACCGCCGAGCTGCGCCTGATGGTGAACTTCCACGGCTCGACCATCCCGCACGGCCTGGCCCGGACGTGGCCGCACGTGATGACGATGGAGGCCGTGCGCGGCGCGGAGAACTTCCCGCCGGCGGCGAACAACCCGGTGCAGTTCTTCACCCGGAACGCGGTCGGGTCGATGGACTACACGCCGGTGTCGCTGGAGGTCGGCACGAAGGAGGCGTCGGTCGCCCACGAGGTCGCGCTGCCGGTGCTGTACGAGTCGGGGTGGACGCACTTCGCCGACAAGCCGGAGGCCTACGAGCGGTTCCCGGAGGCGTTGCGGTACCTGAGCCAGGTGCCGACGGTGTGGGACGAGACCCGCGTGCTGGGCGGCGACCCGTCCGATCACGCGGTGGTGGCGCGGCGGTCCGGCGACCGCTGGTTCGTCGGCGCGGTGGCGGCCGGTGACCCGCGCACGCTGCGGGCGTCACTGGGGTTCCTGGGCGGCGGGCAGTGGCTGGTCGAGGTGGTGCGGGACGGCGAGGGCCGCGGTGACGTGCGGCGGGACGCCCGGATCGCGCGGTCGTCCGCGGCGCTGGAGGTCGCGGTGCCGCGCAACGGCGGGTTCGCGGCGGTGATCTGCCCGTACCTGCCGGGGATGCTGACGTGCGACCGGCCGGTCGTGCCGGTGCCCGCCACCACGCTCGCGGTCACTCCTTCCGAGGTCGTGGACGCGGTGAAGGGGTCGACGTTCGAGGTCACGGGCACCTTCACGGCCGAGGCCGCGATCGAGGACGTCGTGCTGACGGCGGCGGCGCCCGAGGGCTGGACCGTGACCGGCGCGCCGGTCGAGCGACGCGCCCTGCGGCCGGGCGAGGCGCTGACCGGTCGGTGGACGGTGCGGGTGGGTGACGACAGCCCGGTGGGCGCGGTGGACGTGCCGGTGTTCGCGGAGTTCCGCGCGCCGGGGCACGCCCGGGTGCACGTGGAGCGGGCGGTGCGCGCGTTCGTGCCGCCGCCCGTGCCGACCGGCGAGCCGTACGTGAGCGACCTGCCGTTCATGAGCGAGGGCAACGGCTGGGGCCCGGTCGAGCGGGACCGGTCCAACGGCGAGAACGCCGGTGGTGACGGCAACCCGTTGACCATCGGCGGCGTCGTGTACGGCAAGGGCGTCGGCGTGCACGCGCCGTCCGCGCTGTCGGTCTACCTGGGCGGCGGGTGCCGGACGCTGACCGCCGTGATCGGCCTGGACGACGAGACCACGTCGCCGGGCTCGGTGGTGTTCCAGGTCTTCGGCGACGACCGGCTGCTGCACGACAGCGGCGTGCTGCGCGGCGGGGACCCGGGCCGGCCGATCACGGTGGACACCGCCGGTGTCCGGATGCTCGAACTCCGCGTGACCGACGGCGGCGACGGCCGCAACTTCGACCACGCCGACTGGGCCGACGCCCGGTTGGCCTGCGCGTGAGAGGGATTGCGGGCATGAGGATCAACCGTCGCCAGTTGCTGCGGGCGGTGGGTGTCGGCGGCGCGTTGACGCTGGCGCCCCGGCTCGCGTTCGCCGAGTCCCCGGTCGAGGTCGATTCGGTGGCGCGGGTGTACTACGAGGTGTTGTCGCGCCACACGAGGTGGGCCGAGCAGCAGTACGACCCGGTGGCGGGCCGGTACCGGCGGACGGACTTCGGGTTCGCCGTCGTGCTGGGCAACGCGGTCCTGCTGACCAGGGGCGACTACGACGCCGAGCTCACCGGCGTGGCGAAGTCGGTGCTGCACGCGCACACCGTGGACACGATCCGGCACTTCGCTGCGAGCAACGTGCTGGCGGGCGGCGCGGAGTGGGGCAAGACGTTGTTCTGGGACACCACGTTCCAGTCCTACTTCGTGCTCGCCGCACGCCTGCTGTGGGCCGACCTCGACCCGGCGACGCGTGCCGCCGTCGACGTGATCGCGCGTGGTCAGGCGGCGTACACGGCCGCGCTCGGCACGGGGAACGACCCGCGTTCGGGCGGGTGGACGCCCAACGGGCTCACCGGCGGGTACCGGGGTGACACGAAGCTCGAGGAGATGGGCGTCTACACGCAGGCCCTCGCACCGGGGCTCGCGTGGGCGGCCGACGACCCGGGCGCCGGCGCGTGGCGTGAGGCGTTCGGCCGGTGGAGCCGCAACGAGGCCGGGTTGCCGGCCGCCGACCTGGCCAACCCGTCGGTGGTGGACGGCGTGCCGGTCTCGGCGAACACCGCCGCGAACGCGCACGACACGTTCATCGTGGAGAACCACGGCTCGTACGGGCCGCACTACCAGGAAGAGCTGTGGCGCACGTCCGGCCGCAACGCGGTGCACTTCCTGCTGGCCGGCACGCCGCTGCCGGAGGTGCTGACCGCGCAGCCCAACGGCGAGCGGCTGTGGCGCACGATCCTGGCCACGATGAGCGACGCGGGCGAGCCGCTGATGCCGATGGTCGACGACCGGGAACACCTCTACGGCCGTGACGTGATCCCGCTGGCGTTCCGCTCGCAGGTGCTGGGCGACCGGCTGGCGGCCCGCGCGGAGGCGGCGCTGGCGTCACGGCTGGTCGCGTACCAGGCCTACCCGCCGGTGCACCGGCTGGCGAAGTTCTCCGGTGAGGCGAAGTACGAGCCGGAGGCGCGGGCGGAGCTGGCGATCAGCTACCTGCTGCACGAGTGGCGCGGTCGCACCGGGCCGGTGGTGGAGCCGGTGTCGGAGGAGGAGTTCTTCGCCGCGGCGGCCGGCGTCGCGGACTACGGCGTCGGGCCCGGTCTGGTGGCGCACCAGGCGGCCCGCGCGTGGGCTGGGACGGTCACCAAGGCCGGGTACGTCAAGGTCGCCTGGCAGCCGGGGCACGACGACTGGCTGTTCGTGGTCAGCGGCGACACGCCCATGCTCGTGCCGTCGACGTCGTCGGCCGTCCGCGGGCGTTCGGTCGTGGTGTACCAACGGGTTCGCGACGGGTTCGACGGCACGGCGAGCCTGCTGGCGTTCGCCGGTGGTCACGTCGGCGCCGCGACCCTGCCCACCGGCACGGTCGTCTACGCGACGTCGGGCCTGGCGGCCGGCGAGGGTCGGGTGGACGTGCACAACCTGACCATGCCGGGCGTGCCGGGGCTCGACGGTTCCCGCACGTACCGGGCGGCCGAGGGTGCCGTCACCGTGGCGTCCGCGGACTCCCGCGTCGCCGGCGTCGCGCGGGTGGACGACCTGGTGTTCGGCCCGGTGACCGCGCGGCACGTGCGCGTGGTCGGCGTCTCGCCCCATCCGACCTACGGGTACTCGCTGTTCACGCTGGAGGTGCGGGCCGGGGAGGGGCCGGACCTGGCGCGCGGCCGGGCCACGACGGCATCGTCCTGGGACACCGGCCGTGAGCCCGGGTCGGCCACGGACGGCAGCCACACCACGCGGTGGGCGGTGTCGCGGGCGGAGCGGGGTCGGGCCGACAGCCGGCTCGCGGTGGACCTCGGCGGCCAGGTGGCGGTGGACCGGGTGCGGCTGTACTGGGAGGCGGCGGCCGGGCGGGCGTACCGGGTGGAGGCGTCAGCGGACGGCGTGACGTGGTCGACGGTGGCGGAGTACCCGAGGCCGGACCTGCGCAGCACGGGCGGCTGGCTGGACGTGGACGGGCGCGCGGGTTTCGTCGTGCACGGGTCGCCGAACCCGATCACGGTCACCGGTGACACCGTGGTGCTGTCCGACGGGCCGGCCGCCGGCATGGTGGTCGAGGGCTACGTCCGACCGCCCGACCTGCCCGCGGCGGCCGCGGCGGGTGCACCGGTCTGCTCCCCCGCCACCGTCCGCGCCAGTGCGGCCGACGGCTACCTGAGCCTGTTCAACCTCTCCGACGCGCCGGCCGCCGGCAAGGTGTCCCTCCGCCAAGACCTCGGCGCGCTGCGCCTCTACGTCGGCCACCAGGTCGTGACCGCGACGGGCACCGACTACGACCTGCACCTGGCCCCCGCGACCGCCCGAGTCGAACCGCCCCGGTTCACCCTGGAAGGCGACGTGCCGATCGGCGTGACTGCGGTCGTGCACAACGGCGCCCAGCTCACCCTGACCGGCTCCGGCCGGGTCGCCCGGCTGACCCTGGTGTCCGCCGAGGGCCACCGCGTCCCGATCACCCTGCCCCCACGCGTGCGGCGTGACGTGACCATCCCGCACGCCCGCCCTTACCCCCTCACCGACCTCGCGCTGGGCCGGACCACCTACCCCACCTCTCCCCTGCCACCGGGCATGTCGGACCCGTCCGCCGCCGTGGACGACGACCCGGACACGGCCTGGACACCGGGACCGGCGGGCCGGATGGTGGTCGACCTCGGAGCGCTCCACCCGATCACCGGCGTCGCCCTGACCTGGACCGCCGGCCAAGTCCCCGCCTGCACCATCTCCACGAGCACCGACGGCCGTACGTACGCCGAACCGACCCCGATCCCCCGCCACCACCGCGCCCACCTGACGTTCGACACCACGGCCAGGTACGTCGCCGTGGCGACCGCCGACTGGCATCCGGGCCAAGCCTCCCTGACCACCCTCACGGTCCACCCCGCGTGACAAGACGGGGGCGCGGTGGGGACGTAGGCTCGGGAAGGTGAGCGATACTTCGGCGACCGGCGGGAATCCCGAGCACCGGCGAGGTGGGACGTACTCCGTCAAGGGAAAGGAGTACACCCGCGACACGCGGTACATCACGACCCGGATCACGGCGGACGGGCGGGACGGGTTTCCGGTCGTCGGTGGGCGCTACCGGTTGGTGGCGGCTCGGGCTTGTCCCTGGGCGAACCGGTCGATCATCGTGCGGCGGTTGTTGGGGTTGGAGGACGCGCTCTCACTGGGGACGCCCGGGCCCACGCACGACGAGCGGTCGTGGACGTTCGACCTCGATCCCGGTGGACGGGATCCCGTGCTGGGGATCGAGCGGTTGCAGGAGGCGTACTTCAAGCGGGACCCCGAGTATCCGCGCGGGATCACGGTGCCGGCCATCGTCGACACGACGACCGGCGCGGTGGTGACCAACGACTTCCCGCAGATCACGCTCGACCTGTCCACCGAGTGGCGCGAGCACCACCGCGACGGTGCGCCGGACCTGCTGCCCCAGCGCCACCGCGACGAGATCGAAGCGGTCAACGAGCGCGTCTTCACCGAGGTCAACAACGGCGTCTACCGGTGCGGGTTCGCGGGCACCCAGGAGGCCTACGACGAGGCCTACACCCGCCTGTGGAACGCCCTGGACTGGCTGGAGGACCGGCTGCGCGACCGGCGCTACCTCGTCGGCGACACGATCACCGAAGCCGACGTCCGCCTGTTCACCACGCTGGCGCGCTTCGACCCCGTCTACCACGGCCACTTCAAGTGCAACCGGAACAAGCTGGCCGAGATGCCGGTGCTGTGGGCCTACGCCCGCGACCTGTTCCAGACGCCCGGCTTCGGCGACACGATCGACTTCGCCCAGATCAAGCAGCACTACTACGTCGTGCACAAGGACATCAACCCGAGCGGGATCGTGCCCGCCGGGCCGGACCTGTCCGGCTGGGTCACGCCGCACGGCCGCGAAGCGCTCGGCGGGCGGCCCTTCGGCGACGGCACGCCGCCGGGACCCGTCCGCGACGGCGAACGGGTCGACCCGGCGCACACGCCACTGCGCTGACCGCTCCGAGCACGGATGTCGCCTCGATCCGGGATAACGTCCGTGCGGTGACGGAGGACGAGTTCACGATCAGGCTGAGCCGTGACGAGGCGCTGGTCTTGTCGGACTGGCTGGACACGATGATGGGCACGGCGGCGTTCGACGGGTTGGTGAACCAGGACCGCGCGGTCTGGTCGCCGCTGCACCGGATCGCCGGGACGTTGGAGACCTCGCTGGTCGAGGTCTTCGCACCGGACTACGCCGCCCGGCTGGAGGCGGCCCGGGCGCGGCTGCTGGAGACCCTCGGCCAAGCGGACGGGCAGGCCGAGGCGCCGGACGGCGCGGGCCGGTCCGGCACCGGGTGACGGCGGACGCGGTCCACGCGCCTTCACGGCCGGCCGCGAACCTCGGCCGGCCGACGTCGGTGGTCAGCGGGCCCGCGGCGGGCAGGTGCTCTCCCGCACCACGAGTTCCGTGGCGAGGTCTATGCGCTCGTTCGGCGGACGCTCGCCGCGCGCCAGGCTGAACACCATGTGCGCGGCCGTGGTCGCCATCTCGCGCAACGGCTGCCGCACGGTGGTCAGCGGAGGCCCTATCCACTCGGTCACCGAGAGGTCGTCGTAACCGACGATCGACAGGTCGTCCGGCACCGACAGCCCGAGCTCCCGCGCCGCCCGCATCACGCCCAGCGCCTGGAAGTCGGAGCCCGCGAAGATCGCGGTCGGCGGGTCGGGCCTGCTCAGCAGCTCCATGCCGTGCCCGTACCCGCCCTGGACGTAGAAGTCGCCGTACCGCACGAAATCCGGGTCCACGACGACGTCCGCGTCCTCCAGCGCGCTGCGGTACCCGTCGACCCGGGCCCGGCTGCACAGCATGGTCGTCGGCCCCGAGATGACCGCGATCCGGCGGTGGCCGAGCCCGAGCAGGTGCCGGGTCGCGGCCAGGCCGCCCGCCCAGTTCGCCGAACCCACCGTCGGCACACCGGGCGGCGGCTCGCCCGCGGTGTCCACGAACACGAACGGGATGTTGCGCGTGGCGAGCTGGCGGCGCTGCTCGTCGTCCAGCCCCGCCAGCACCAGGATCACGCCGAGCGGACGGCGGGCCAGCAGGTCGTCGAACCACTCGCGGCGCGGCCGGTGCTCGCCGCCGAGCTCGGACAGCACCACGGCGGCGCGCTCGTTCGCCGCGGCCAGCTCCACGCCGCGGATGATCTCGGTCGACCACGCCGAGTGCATCTCGTGGAACACCAGGTCGATGAGCGCGGGCCGGGACGACTGGCGCGCTCGTCGTCGTCGGTACCGGTGCTGTTCGATGATGCTCTCCACGCGGGCACGCGTGTCCGGTGCGACGTCGGGCCGTCCGTTGAGGACCTTCGAGACGGTCGGGATGGACACCCCCGCCTCGGCCGCGATGGACGAGATCGACGCCGCGCCCTTCACCGTCTTCTCCGGCACGGCGCCGGCGGCCTCCCGCTCGGTCGACGAACTCATGCTGCCCCCTGTCCGCGTCGCGGTCCGCGCACCGCACCGGATCTAAAGTTTCGACGGCCGAGCGTAAAGGTTCGACCTTCCGATCACCAGCATGACAGCTATCGGCGTACATCTTTGACGTGATCGGTCCAGTAAACCGGCGGATTTTCGCCCCTGTTCATACCTGTGAACTGCGAAGACACAGGAAGGACACGGACTGTTGACGTCTTGAGTAGATCCTCCTACGGTCTCCCCACCAGATCGGCGTGTCGGAAAGTACATCGATAGTTTCGGTCTTCACGAAGACGTGAGCGGGGGTACCTGGTCGATGATGAACAGGACGACGGAAGTCGCGACGACGCCGGCAGGCGACGTCGTCCCGACTGCCGCCGACCGGCCGAGCGCGACGTGGCGGGACACCTCCCGGCCGGTCGCCGAACGGGTGGACGCGCTGGTCGACGCGATGACGCTCGACGAGAAGCTGGCCCAGCTCGTCGGCGTCTGGGTCGGCGCGGACCCCTCCGGCGCCGGCGTCGCACCGCACCAGCACGACATGACCAGCGAGCCGGTGGTCTGGGCGGACGTCATCGCGCACGGCCTCGGCCAGCTCACCCGCCCGTTCGGCACCCGGCCGGTCGACCCGGTGGCGGGCGCCCGCTCGCTGGCCGCGTCGCAGCGGCAGGTGGCCGAGGCCAACCGGTTCGGCATCCCGGCGCTGGTGCACGAGGAGTGCCTCACCGGCTTCGCCGCCTGGCAGGCGACCGCCTACCCCGCGCCGCCGGCCTGGGGCGCGTCGTTCGACCCCGACCTGGTGGCCGAGATGTCCGGCCTGATCGGCGCCTCGATGCGCGCGGCCGGCGTGCACCAGGGGTTGGCGCCGGTCCTGGACGTCACCCGCGACTACCGCTGGGGCCGCACCGAAGAGACCATCGGCGAGGACCCGTACCTCGTGGGCACGGTCGCCACGGCGTACGTGCGCGGCCTGGAACAGTCGGGGATCGTGGCCACGCTCAAGCACTTCGCCGGCTACTCCGCCTCCCGCGCCGGGCGCAACCTCGCGCCCGTGGCCATCGGCCCGCGCGAGTTCGCCGACGTGGTCCTGCCGCCGTTCGAGATGGCCGTGCGCGACGGCGGCGTGCGGTCGGTCATGCAGTCCTACACCGAGATCGACGGCCTGCCGTCCGCGGCCGACGCCGGACTGCTCACCACGCTGCTGCGCGACACCTGGGGCTTCGACGGCACGGTGGTCGCCGACTACTTCGCGATCAAGTTCCTGCAGACCCTGCACGGCGTGGCCGAGGACGAGGCGCACGCCGCCGCGCTGGCCCTCGCCGCCGGGGTGGACGTCGAGCTGCCGACCGTGCGCTGCTACGGCACGCCGTTGCGCGAGGCGGTCGAGCGCGGCGACGTGGACGAGGCCCTGGTGGACCGGGCGTTGCGCCGGGTGCTGCGCCAGAAGGTCGAGCTCGGCCTGCTCGACCCGGACTGGTCGCCGCTGCCGGAGCACGTCGACGACCTGCGGCTCGACTCCCCCGAGGCGCAGGACGTCGCGCTCCGCCTGGCCCGCGAGTCCGTGGTGCTGCTGGCCAACGACGGCGTCCTGCCGCTGCGGCCGGACGTCCGGCTCGCGGTGGTCGGCCCGCTGGCCGACGACCCGATGGCGATGCTCGGCTGCTACTCGTTCCCCGCGCACATCGGCGTGCACCACCCGGACGCCGGGCTCGGCCTGGAGATCCCGACCGTGCTCTCCTCGCTGCGCGACGCGCTGGGCGGCGAGATCGCCCACGCGAAGGGCTGCGAGGTCTCCGCCGAGCCCGACGCCGACGACATCGCGGCCGCGGTGGCCGCGGCGCGGGACGCGGACGTGTGCGTGGTCGCCGTCGGCGACCGGGCGGGCCTGTTCGGGCGCGGCACGTCGGGCGAGGGGTGCGACGCGACCGACCTGAGGCTGCCCGGCGCGCAGACGGACCTGGTCCGCGCCGTCCTCGCCACCGGCACGCCGGTCGTGCTGCTGCTGATCACCGGACGGCCGTACGCGATCGGCGACCTGGCCGAGGGCGCGGCGGCGGTCGTGCAGGCCTTCTTCCCCGGGCAGCTCGGCGGGCGGGCGCTCGCGGACGTGCTGACCGGCGTGGTCGCGCCGTCCGGCCGGCTGCCCGTCGGCATCCCGAACGACCCGTCCGGCCAGCCCGGCACCTACCTGTCGGCGCCGCTCGGCCGGCGCACCGAGGTGTCCAACGTCGACCCGACGCACGCCTTCCCGTTCGGCCACGGCCTCGGCTACGACGCGTTCACCTGGTCGCCCGTGCGCCTGGTGCCCGGCGACGGGCCGTGGACCACCGACGGCGAGGTCGAGGTCGAGCTGGACGTGCGCAACCCCGGCACGCGTTCCGGCGCGGACGTGGTGCAGCTGTACCTGCACGACCCCGTCGCGCAGGTGACCCGCCCGGTCGTGCGGCTCATCGGCTACGCGCGGGTGGAGCTGGACGGTGGCGCGTCGGCACGCGTCACGTTCCGCGTGCCGGCCGACGTCACGTCGTTCACCGGCCGGGACGGCAGGCGCGTGGTGGAACCGGGCGCGGTGCAGCTGCGCGTGTCCCGGTCTAGCGCGGACGTGCACGAAGCGGTGGACCTCAGGCTCGTCGGCCCGCTGCGCGAAGTCGACCACACCCGGTGTTGGCTCACCGCCGTGTCGGTCACCCACGAGGAGGTGGAACGAGCTTGACCACCCAGATCAGCGAACCGGCGGCCGAGGCGACGCCGAAGAAGCCCCCCAAACCGCCCAGGACGTCCCGGTACAAGACCACGTGGCGCAAGGCCTGGAAGCGGGACTGGCAGCTCTACACGCTCGTCAGCGTCCCGCTGCTGTTCTTCCTGGTCTTCCGCTACGCGCCGATGCTCGGCAACGTGATCGCGTTCCGCAAGTTCGTGCCGGGCGGCAGCATCTACGGCGAGACGTGGGTCGGCCTGCGCTACGTCAAGATGTTCATCAACGACCCGAACTTCTGGGAGGTCTTCGGCAACACGATGGTGCTCGGCGCGCTGTCGCTGCTGTTCGCGTTCCCGCTGCCGATCGTGCTGGCGCTGCTGCTCAACGAGGTCCGCTCGCGGTACTTCAAGCGGTTCGTGCAGACGGTGTCCTACCTGCCGCACTTCCTGTCGATCGTGATCGTGGCCGGCATGGTCATGCAGCTGGTGTCCTTGGAGGGCACGGTCAACCAGATCGTCCGCGCGTTCGGCGGCGACGCGGTCTCCTTCATCCAGGACCCGAGCTGGTTCCGCACGATCTACGTCTCCTCGGAGGTCTGGCAGACCGTCGGCTGGGGCACGATCCTCTACCTGGCCGCGCTGACCACGATCGACTCGCAGCTCTACGAGGCGGCCCGGATCGACGGCGCCAACCGCTGGCAGCAGACCTGGCACGTGACGCTGCCCGGCATCCGGCCCACGATGATCACGCTGCTGATCCTCAACATCGGCACGTTCATGGCGGTCGGGTTCGAGAAGGTCCTGCTGCTGTACAACCCGCTGACCTATCCCACCGCGGACGTCGTGTCGACCTACCTCTACCGGGTCGGCCTGGTGTCCAACAACTTCAGCTACGCCGCCGCGATCGGCCTGTTCGAGTCGATCATCGGCCTGACCCTGATCCTGTCCGCCAACGCGATCTCGCGCCGAGCAGTGGGGACGAGCCTGTGGTGACCACCGACCCGACGCGCCTGGCCGACCGGCTGGACAAGCCCTCCGGGCCCCGCCGCACCTCGCTGGACGACTCGCCCGGCTACCGGGTGTTCCGCGTCGTCAACGTCGTGCTGCTGCTCGGCGTGGTCGCGGTGACGCTGTACCCGTTCGTCAACATCGTGGCGCAGTCGTTCAGCAGCGAGGTCTACATCCGCACCGGCCAGGTCAACCTGGTGCCGCGCGGTTTCAACCTCGACACCTACAAGCTCGTCGCGTCCGACCCGGCGTTCTGGAACAGCTACCTCAACACCGTCGTCTACACCGTGACGGCCACCGCGATCTCGATCGTGCTCACCACGATCTACGCCTACGTGCTGTCGAAGCACCGGCTCAAGGGCCGTGGCCTGCTGGTCGGCATCGCGGTGTTCACGATGTTCTTCAACGGCGGCCTGATCCCGAACTACGTGCTGGTCAACGGGCTCGGGATGACCAACACGATCTGGGCGATCGTGCTGCCCAACGCGATCAGCGTGTTCAACCTGCTGGTGATGAAGGCGTTCTTCGAGAGCCTGCCGACGGAACTGGAGGAGGCCGCCGCGATCGACGGCCTGAACACCTACGGCATCCTGCTGCGGATCGTGCTGCCGCTGTCGAAGGCCGTGCTCGCCACGATGATCCTCTTCTACGCGGTGGCGAACTGGAACTCGTGGTTCCAGGCCTTCCTCTACCTCGACCGCTCGGAGCTGTTCCCGGTCACGGTGTACCTGCGGAACATGATCGCCGGCGCCACCTCGGCGACGTCGGTCGGCGCGGTCGAGACCAACGCGGTGGCCATCTCCGCGAACATCAAGGCCGTGACGATGGTGCTGACCGTGCTGCCCATCGTCGCCGTTTACCCCTTCATCCAGCGCTATTTCGTGTCGGGCGTGATGCTCGGCGCGGTCAAGCAGTAGCGCATCCGCTCCAGTTGACGACGGCGTCAACCACCTGAGGAGACAGCACGATGCGAACCAAATGGAAGCGAACGCTTCTGACTGCCGTCGCCGGCAGCCTCGTGATCAGCATGGCCGCGTGCAGCGAGGAGGGCGGGGACGCGGGCGGTGGCGTCAACCTCGACGGCAAGAAGACCGCGTCAATGGCCGACTACAAGGCAGGCGCGCAGTTCAAGGCCACCGAGCCGGTCGACGTGAGCCTGCTCTACCTCGACCAGTCGCACTACCCGATCAAGGACGACTGGCTGCTGTGGAAGGAGATCACCCAGCGGACCAACGTCACGATCAAGCCGACGGTCGTGCCCTACAGCGACTACGACCAGAAGCGCGGTCTGCTGATCAGCTCGGGTGACGCCCCGACGATCATCTCCAAGACCTACCCGGGTCAGGAGGAGCAGTTCGTCTCCTCCGGCGCGATCCTCCCGGTGAGCGACTACATCGACCTGATGCCGCACTTCAAGGACAAGGTCGAGAGGTGGAAGCTCCAGCCTGAGCTGAACACGCTGCGCCAGGAGGACGGCAAGTTCTACCTGCTGCCCGGCATGCACGAGAAGGTGTGGCAGGACTACACGCTGGCGTTCCGCACCGACGAGCTCAAGCGGCTGAACCTGCAGGCGCCGAAGGACTGGGACGAGGTCTACACCGTCCTCAAGGCGATCAAGGCCGCGAACCCGGACAGCTACCCGCTGTCGGACCGCTTCGAGGCCAAGTCGATCCTCAACTACGCCGGCCAGACCTTCGGCACGCAGGCCGGTTGGGGCTACGTCAAGAACACGATCTGGAACGAGTCCGCGCAGAAGTACGAGCTGACCGGCGCGACCCCGGAGTACAAGCAGCTGATCGAGTTCTTCCACAAGCTCGTCGCCGAAGGTCTGATGGACCCGGAGAGCTTCACGCAGAAGGACGACGCGGCGATCCAGAAGTTCGCCAGCGGCAAGTCGTTCGCGATCAGCAGCAACGCGCAGAACATCATCAACGACTACCGGCCGAACGTCTCCAAGATCCCCGGCGCGACCGTGGCGAAGATCCCGCTGCCCGCCGGGCCCAAGGGCAACGTCATCCGCGGCACGCGCCTGGAGAACGGCCTGATGGTGTCGGCGAAGGCGGTCGAGAGCGACAAGTTCGTGGCGACGATGCAGTTCATCGACTGGCTCTGGTACTCCGACGAGGCGCTGGAGTTCACCAAGTGGGGCGTGAACGGCACGACCTACGACAAGGACGCCTCCGGCAAGCGGACGCTCAAGCCCGAGGTGGCGTTCGGCGGCATGAACGTCGGCGCGCCGAAGAACCTCCAGCGCGACTTCGGCTTCCAGGGCGGTGTCTTCTACTACGGCGGCTCCACCGAGCTGCTGCAGTCGATGTTCACCGAGGAGGAGGTCGCCTTCCAGAAGACGATGGCCGACAAGAAGGTCGAGGCGCTGCCGCCGCCCGCGCCGCTGAACGAGGACGAGCGCGAGCGCGCCGCACTGCTGGAGAGCCCGCTCAAGGACTTCGTCACGCAGTCGACGCTGCAGTTCATCCTCGGCCAGCGCGACCTCTCCACGTGGGACGCCTACGTCAAGGAGTTGGAGGCCAAGGGCTCGAACGACCTCGTCGAGCTGGTCAACGGCGCGCACAAGCGCTACAAGGAAAAGAACGGGTGATCGCACGCGGGGCCGGTCGCGGCACGACGCCGTGACCGGCCCCCGTCCGTGTTCGACTGCCGCCGCACCACGGGCGGCAGGCCGTTCGGCCCTGGAGGGGTTGTGAACCGCGTTACCGTCCCCGGCGAGCCGATCGGCCGCCTGTCCGAGTCGTGGCGCCACTGCGTCGGCACCGGCCGGCTCAACCTCGCGCTGCGCGCCGACTACCAGGAGTCCCTGGCCCGGGTGCAGCGCGACATCGGCTTCCGCTACATCCGCGGCCACGGGCTGCTGTCCGACGACATGGGCGTGCACCGCCGGTCCGGCGACGGGGTGACCCGGTACTCGTTCACCTACGTCGACCAGGTCTTCGACCGGTTCCTGGAGCTGGGCATCCGGCCGTTCGTCGAACTGGGGTTCATGCCGACCGCGCTCGCCTCGGGCGAGGACACGGTGTTCTGGTGGAAGGGCAACATCACCCCGCCGAACGACTGGGACGAGTGGGCCGCGCTGGTCCGCGCCGTCGTCCGCCACCTGATCGACCGCTACGGCCTGGCCGAGGTGCGCACCTGGCCGATCGAGGTGTGGAACGAGCCGAACCTGGTCAACTTCTGGAAGGACGCCGACCAGGCCGCGTACTTCCGCCTCTACGAGCTCACCGCCCGGACCGTCAAGGACGTCGACGCCGGGCTCCAGGTGGGCGGCCCGGCGATCTCGCCCGGCTCGGACGAGTGGTGGGAGCCGTTCGCCGAGTTCGTCACCCGCCGCGACGTGCCGATCGACTTCGTCAGCAGGCACGCCTACACCTCCGGCCCGGCGCAGCACGTGCCCTTCGGCACCTACCAGACGCTGACCTCCCCGGAACTGCTGCTGGACCAGTTCGACGCGCCGCGCAAGCACCTGGCGGGCACCGCGCTGGCCGGGCTGCCGGTGCACATCACCGAGTTCAACAGCTCCTACCGGCCGGACAACCCGATCCACGACACGGCCTACCACGCCGCTTACCTGGCCCCGGTGCTCGCCGGAGGCACGGACCTGGTGGACTCCTACTCCTACTGGACGTTCTGCGACGTCTTCGAGGAGGAGAACGTGCCGACCTCGTTGTTCCACGGCGGTTTCGGCCTGCTCACGCACCGGCAGGTGCCGAAGCCGACCTACCACCTCTACACGTTCATGGCCCGGATGGGCTCACACGTGCTGGCGCGCGGCGCGGACCACCTGGTGTGCGCGACCGACGACGGCCGGGTCACCGTGCTGGCCTGGCAACCGGTCGGCGGCACCGACGGTCCGGACGCGCCCGCGCGGCACGAGGTGCGGCTGTCGGTCCCGATGACGGGTCCGCGCGCGTTCGTCCGCCGGGAACGGGTCAACGAGCACGACGGCAACGCGTTCGGCGCGTGGCGCGAGCTGGGACGTCCGCGCTCACCCGACCTCCGCACGCTCGACGTGCTGCGCGACTGCGCGCGGCCCGCCCTGGAGCACCGGTCGGCCGCGGTCGTGGACGGGCGGGTCGAGCTCGACCTGGCGCTGGCCCGGCACGAGGTCACGTTCGTCGAGCTCACGCCCGTGCGCGCCGAGGAGCACGAAGGGCTGGACGACCGGCGGCTGCTCGGCGCCTCCGACAACCGGCTCGTGGCGCCGCACGAGGGGCCGTGACCGTGGCGGCCGAACGACGGGGTGATCCCGCCGCCGAGATCGGTGCGGGCATCCTGTCGCGCATCGCGTCCGTCGTGTACTGGTTCGTCGTCATCGAGGCCATGCTGGTGCTGACGACGGCGCCCGGTTTCCTCGCGCTGCTGTTCCTGGACCGCAGCGCGGGGAACGCGCCCCTGATCGGGCTGTGCTTCGCGCCCGTGGGCCCGGCGCTGTCGGCCGCCGTCTACGCCTGGCGGGTGTTCCTCGCCGACCGCGACCTCTCCCCCGCCCGGCACTTCCGCCGCGGCTACCGGCTCAACTGGCTCGACGTGCTGCGCTGGTGGCTGCCCGCGCTGGCGGTGCTCACCGTGATCGGCTTCAGCCTGGCGAACCTGGAGCTGGCCGGCGTGCCGCCCGGGTACGGCCTGGTGCTGATCGTGGTCGCGGTGGCGGTGCTGGTCTGGTCGTCCCAGGCGCTGGTGCTGTCGTCCACGCTGTCGCTGCGCACCCGTGACACCGCGCGGCTGGCGTCCTACTACCTGGCCGCACGGCCGGCGAGCGCGCTCGGCGCGTTGTCTCTGCTCGTCGCGGCCGGTGGGCTCGTCGTGCTCACCTCCGACTGGGTGCTCGCGCTGCTCGCGTCCCCGTTCACCCTGCTCCTGCTGCGCAACGCCGAACCGGTGCTGCGCGACGCCACCGAGAGGTTCACCGCGTGACCCCGCAGATCGTGCCCCGGAGGATCGGTTACGGCGGCGACTACAACCCCGAGCAGTGGCCCCGTGAGGTCTGGGACGACGACTACGCCGCGTTCAAGCTCGCCGGCATCAACACCGTCACCGTGGGCGTGTTCGCGTGGGCCCACCTCGAGCCCACCGAGTTCGGCTACGACTTCTCGACGTTGGACGCGATCGTGGAGCGCGCGACCGCCGAGGGCATGCGGATCGTGCTGGCCACCCCCAGCGGCGCGATGCCGCCGTGGCTGGCGCGGAAGTACCCGGACGCGTGCCGGGTCGACTTCGAGGGGCGGCAGCACGTGTACGGGCAGCGGCACAACGCCTGCCCGTCGTCCTCCGACTTCCGCCGCGCGGCCGTGGCGCTGGCCAAGCGCCTGGCCAAGCGGTACGGGGACAACCCGGCGGTCGTGGCCTGGCACGTCGGCAACGAGTACGGCGGTGCGTGCTGGTGCGGCAACTGCGGCGATGCGTTCCGCCGGTGGCTGCGCCGGCGCTACGGCAGCCTCGACCGGCTCAACGCCGCGTGGAACACCGCGTTCTGGTCGCACACGTTCACCAAGTGGGCGCAGATCGAGCCGCCGAACGCGCTGTCGGAGCACTGGCGCGGGCCCGACCACACCGCGTTCCAGGGCATCACGCTCGACTACAAGCGGTTCATGTCCGACGCGCTGCTGGACGGGTTCCTGGCGGAGAAGGCCGCGATCCGCAAGTACTCGCCGGACACGCCCGTGACGACGAACATGATGGGCCTGTACCAGCCGATCGACTACCACCGGTGGGCGCCGCACCTGGACTTCGCGTCGTGGGACAACTACCCGCCGGAGGACCGGTCGCCCGCCCGCACGGCCGCGCGGATGGCGTTGGCGCACCGGTTGATGCGCGGGCTGCGCGACGGCGACCCGTTCTGGGTCATGGAGCAGACCCCGTCGGTGACCGCCTCGCGGGACGTGAACCCGGTCAAGCGCCCCGGCGTGCTGCGGCTGTGGTCGTGGCAGTCGGTCGCCAACGGCGCGGACGCGGTGCTGTACTTCCAGCTGCGGCAGTCGCGGGGCGCGTGCGAGAAGTACCACGGCGCGGTGCTCGACCACGCGGGCCGCACGGACACGCGGGTGTTCCGCGAGGTCTCCGAACTGGGCGACGAGTTCGCCCGCGTCGGTGACGCGCTGCTGGGCGGCCGCACGCCGGCGCGCGCCGCGCTGCTCGTCGACTGGGACAGCTGGTGGGCGGTCGAGATGTCCGACGGCCCCAACCGCAACGTGCGCTACCTGGACGTGCTGACCGCCTACCACCGGGCGTTGTGGCAGGCGAACGTCCCGCTCGACGTGGTGCCGGTGACGGCCGACCTCTCCGGTTACGACGTGGTCGTCGCGCCGTTGCTGCACATGGTGAAGGGCGATCTCGCGGAGCGGGTGGCGGAGCTGGTCGAGCGCGGCGGCACGTTCGTGACGACGGCGCTGTCGGGTCGGGTGGACGAGGACGACAACGCGTTCCTGACCGACGTGCCGGGGCCGTTCGCGTCGCTGCTCGGGTTGCGGGTCGAGGAGACCGACGCCCAGCAGCCCGACGTGGTGAACCCGGTGACGCTGTTCGGCGCCGAGTACGAGGCCCGGCACGTGTTCGAGGTGGTCGTGCCGGACGACGCGGAGGTGCTCGGCGCCTACGGGGCGGACTTCTACGCGGGCACGCCCGCCGTGACCCGCGCGGCACGGGGGCGCGGCCACGCCTGGTACGTGGCGACGTTGCTGGACGACGCCGGTGTGGCCGCCGTCGTGCGCACGGCGTTGGCCGAGCACGGGTTGATCGGGCCGCTCGGCGACGTGCCGGACGTCGAGGTCACCGAGCGCGTCGTGCCGGACGGCACGCGGTACCTGTTCGTGCTGAACCACGGCGCGGCCCGGACCGTGCCCGCGCCGGTGGCCGGCACGGACCTGTTGAGCGGGCGTGAGCTGCGGGTCGGGGACGAGCTGGAACTCGCGCCGACCGCGGTCCTGGTGCTCCGCTGCGCGTAGCGGGCCGACGACGGCCGTCGGGTCCGCGGACCCGGCGGCCGCTCCGCGTTCAGTGGATCGTGCGGCCGTGCGCGTCCGGCACGCCCGACTTGCGCCAGAAGTAGGTGTTCACCTGGTCACGCCACTCCTTCGCACACCGCAGTTGCTCCGCCAGCAGCGCGGTGACGCGGCCGAAGACGTCGTCGGGGACGCGTCCCTCCAGCGAGGCCCACGTCGCGGCCATCCGCCGCACTTCCTCGTGACCTGCGAAGTGCGTGTCGTAGATGTGCTGGATCACGGTCGCGCCCGAGTGCAGGACGTGGTCGTAGGGCACGTGGTGGAAGAACAGCAGCAGCTCGTCCGGGCAGGTCGCGACCGACTCGTACCGGTGGCGCCACGGCGGCGGGAACTGGCCGGCGAAGCCCGTGCCCGTGGCGCACGTGCGGTCCACGCCGACGCCGTCCCGGTCGGCGAAGTGGTAGGTGCCCCAGGAGGAGTACTCGTAGCCGTCCACGCTGGGCCCGTAGTGCAGGCCGGGCTGCACCATGAAGCCGACGCCCAACGGCGCCGTGTACCGCTCGTAGGTCAGCCACGAGCCGTCCATCACCTCGTGCAACGCCTCCCGCACGGTCGGGTCGCCGGGGAAGGTGAGGCCGATCCACTCGTCCAGCACCGCCTCCGGCGCGAGCCGCTCGTCCCACGCGAGCCGGCCGAAGCCGAACAGGTTGGCCTGCGCCAACGGGTGGCCGGTCCAGAACGGGTCCTCGCCGACGTTCGACACCGCGACCACGCCACCGGCCGGCGCGGCGGCGCGGCCCGCGGCGACGTCCGCGACCGTCGGCTCGCCCTCGCCCCACGGCCCGAAGCCCAGCATCTCGCGCCACTGCGGCACGAGGTGGCAGACGTGCTTCTGGTGCCCGGTGTACTCCTGGGTCACCTGGAACTCGACCGCGAGCCGGGTGCGCGGCATGGCCGCGATCACCGGCGACAGCGGTTCGCGCACCTGGAAGTCCATCGGACCGGCCTTCACCTGCACCACGACGTTCTCGTCGAACGCGCCGTCCAGCGGGGCGAAGTTGTCGTAGGCGGCCCGGGCGCGGTCGGTCGTCCGGTCGCGCCAGTCCTGGCGGTGGTCGTAGACGAACGCGCGCCAGAACACCGTGCCGCCGAACGGCGCGAGGGCGCGGGCCAGCGCGTTCGCGCCGTCGGCGTGGTCGCGGCCGTAGGCGAACGGGCCGGGCTGGCCCTCGGAGTCGGCCTTGACCACGTACCCGCCGAAGTCGGGGATCGCCGCGTACACCTCGGCGGTCGTGCGGGCCCACCAGTCGCGCACGGCCGGGTCGAGCGGGTCGGCGGTCGGCAGGCCCCCGAGGGTGATCGGCGCGGCGAAGCTCACCGACAGGTGCACCTTGATCCCGTGCGGGCGGAACACGTCCGCCAGCCCCACCACGTCCGGCAGCAGGTCGGTGAGCAGGCGGGCCTCGGTGCGGCCCACGTTGACGTTGTTGAGGCCGACCCGGTTGACGCCGATCGAGCCGAGCAGCCGGGCGTAGGCGCGGACCCGCGAGAGGTCGGCGCGGACCGCGCCGTCGGCGTAGAAGATCGAGCCGCCCGAGTACCCGCGCTCGACCTGGCCCATCACCGGGTGCACGGCGACGTTGTCCCAGTGGTCGAGCATGCGGATCGGCTGGCGCGGCGCGTGCCGCCCCGGCCGCGCCTCGCCCGTGAACGCCGCCTCGCCCTGCCGCACCACGTGGTGCAAGCCGTAGAGCAGGCCGACGCCGTCGATCGCGCGGACCACCGTGGTCGTGCCGGCGCGGCCCACCACGAACGCCTCGGGATCGGTCTCGCCGTCATCCGGCTCGCACACCAGCTCCAGGTCCGCCGGACCGTCGTCGACCAGCGCGCCGCCGTGCCCGGCCGCCGCCGCCTCGACCTCGGCGCGGACCGTGGCGACGACCGGGCCGTCCCCGACGACGCGGACCCGCCGTGAGCCGATCGACCGGAACGCGGAGGCCGGTAGCCACGCGGGGTGCACGCCGATCATGTGGGGAGTCCTCCAGGTCCGGGACGGGCGACAACGCCAAACTATGTCGCCTTCGATTCCCGGGCAAGGAAAACCGGCCGTCCACTGTCGACTTTCACGTGGGTGAACCGCTGCGAAACATTTGCGCGACAACGGTTCCCGCTCCGCCGTCTCAACCGGACACTGCGTCCTGTCCGCGCGACTCGAACAGCTCCAGCTGCACGGCGTCCGCGAGCGCCCGGTAGCCGGCCGGCGCCAGGTGCAGGTGGTCGCCCTCGTCGTAGGCCGCGAGCAGGCGTCGGTGGTCGTGCGGGTCGCGCGCCGCCGCGTCGAAGTCGAGCACCGCGTCGAACGCGCCCCTGGTGCGGATCCACTCGTTGACCGCCTGACGTGCCGCCTCGCGGTGGCCGTCCGGGTCGTCGTACGCCTCGTTGCCGCCCAGCGGGGCAAGCGTCGCCCCGTACACCGCGATGCCGTGCGCGTGGGCGCGGGCCACGATCTGCTCGTAGGCCGCGCAGAGGTCGTCCGCGACCTGCTTCTGCGCGACGGCGGTGGCGTCGGCCGTGCAGATGTCGTTGACGCCCTCGAACACCACCAGCCACGCCACACCGGTCTGCGCCAGCACGTCGAGGTCCAGGCGGGCCAGCCCGCTCGGGCCGATCCCCTCGCTGAGCACCCGGTTCCCGCCGATGCCCTGGTTGAGCACGGCGACGTCCGCGGTCGCGGGCCGTGACCGGAGCCGGGCCGACAGGCGGTCGGGCCAGCGGTCGTTGCCGTTGGTGGTGGAGCCGCGGCCGTCGGTGAGGGAGTCGCCCAGCGTGACCACGGCCGAGGCGGCGCGCTCGGACCAGACCTCGATGCCGCTGAGGAAGTACCAGTGGTCCGTGGTCGTCGCGCCCGGCAGGTCGTCGGCCCCGACGTGGTCGCCCGACAGGAGGTGGGAGGTCGTGCGGGAGCCGGGGTGCGAGGTGATGGCCTCGGACGCCTGCCCGTCGGCCAGGTACACCGTCACGGTCAGGTTCGCCTCGTGCTCGACCGGGAAGTCCAGCGGGTCCGACACGACCTGCGCGCCGACCGGCACGACCACCCCCGACCGCCCGTGGAACGTGACCGGGCGGACCGAGCCCGGCTCGACCGCGCCGACGCCCGCCCGGCCGTCGACGGGCCGAGCCACGGTCACCGCGGTGATCGGCAGCACCGCGCCGCCGAAGGCGTTCGAGAACCGCAGCCGCAGCCGGTCGCCGCCGACCGTGACGCGCGCGGTCTGCCGCAGCGTGGCGTCGGCCAGCACCAGACCCGACCGGGTGAACGGCGCGGGCGGCATGTTGTCGGGCGCGGTCGGCTGGGGTGCGGACACCCACGTGTGGACCCAACGACCGGCCGGGCGGGGGTCCTCGGGTGACGCGGTGCGACTCATGCGCCCGATTCTGGTGCAGCGGGCGGGCTCCGGTCAGCCGAGGGTCTCAACTGGAACCCGCGCGGACGTGCCGAAGGCAACCGGCGCGCGGGCGTAGCGAAACCCACGGTCGCCGACGATCTCCCGGGAGGTAGCTCCGCACGATGCCCGAAGGAGGGCGCATGCCCCGCTTATCCCGGTTGTGGGTGGCGATCGCCGCCGCGACCCTGGTCCTGTCCGGCACGGCTCACGCCCAGGACGACCGCAGGGTGGTCATCGGCACCCCGACCACCCGCTCCGCCGCCGAGGTCGGTGTCCCGATCCTGGTCACCGGCCTCTCGATCGCCCCGACGACGGTCGCGATCACCGCCACCGAACTGACGTTCGACGGCGGGGCCACCTGGGTGACCGCCGAGGTCCTGCGCGATCACGACCCCTCCCGGGTCGACTGGCGGTACGTCCACACGCCCGACCAGGTCGGTGACGTCGAGGTCGCCGGTCGGGTCGTCACCGCCGCCGGCGCCGGCCCGATCGGCGCGCCCGTCGTCATCCACGTGGGCGGCGTGGCCGTCACCCAGCCGGTGAACTGCGAGACCCGGTGCGAACTCGGCACCTACTACAAGGACGCGGTCGACGACCCCGACCGCGAGCCGGTCGAGGTGGGCATGCGGTTCCGGGTCGACCGACCGGGGCAGCTGCTGGGCGCGTCCCTCGGTCGCGGCGCGTACCGCGGGCCGATCGCCCTGCGGCTGTGGTCGGACGCCGGCGTGCTGCTCGCCGAGCAGCCCTGGGACCACCCCGGGCTGATGGCCCAGATCGACTTCCCGACGCCGGTCCCGGTCGAGCCGGGGCGGGACTACGTGATCTCGTACTACACGCCGGAAGGCGGCTACGCGACCTCGGAGGACTTCTTCATCGGCACGCTGGTGCGGGCGCCGTTCATCGCGCCGCCGGGCGCGGGCGTCTACCACTACGGCGTGGGCGGCGGGTTCCCGACCGACACCTGGCACGACAGCACCTACTGGGTGCTGCCGGAGTTCCGCGGCTGACCGGTTGCGCCGACCAGGCGACCCGCGTGTGGACGGGGCGCCGGGCGGGAACCGTCCCGGTGACGTCCGGTCCAGGGAGGCGACATGCGCGGGTTCCCGCTCACCGCGGTGCTGGTCGTGCCCGTGCTCGTCGCCGCCGGGTGCGGCGGTCTGGGTTCCGACCGCTCCGACGCGCTGGTCACCATGGGGTTCGGCCTCCCGGACGAGCACGCGACCGCGCGCGTGGCGGTGTTCCGGGAGGCCAACCCCGGCGTCGACCTGCGGATCAGCGAGGGCGCGTTCGACGAGCAGCAGTTCCTGTCCGCCGTCGCCGCGGGCGACCCGCCCGACCTGGTCTACGCCGAGCGGCGCAAGCTCGGCGGCTACGCGGCGCGCGGCGCGGTGCAGAGCCTGGACGCGTGCGTGCGGGAGCACGGCGTCGACCTGGGCGTGTTCCGGGAGGCGGCCCTGCGCCAGGTCACCTACGAGGGTGAGGTGTACGGGCTGCCGGAGTTCTCCAGCGTCCGGCTGATGATCGTGAACAACCCGGTGGTGCGGGCCGCCGGCCTGGACCCGGCGGCGTTGTCCACGTCCGACTGGGCCGGGATGGGCGAGGTGGCCGACCGGCTGGCGCGGGTCGGCGACGGGCGGGTGGCGCGCATCGGCTTCGACCCGAAGGTGCCCGAGTTCCTGCCGCTGTGGGCCAAGGCGAACGGGGCCGAGCTGATCGGGCCCGACGCCCGGCTGGACGACCCGCGCGTGGTCGAGGCGGTCCGCCACACCACCGACCTGGTGGCCAGGCAGGGCGGCTGGGCGTCGTTCAAGGCGTTCCGCGACACGTTCGACCAGTTCGGCGCGGACAACCAGTACGTGACCGGCCGGCTCGCCGCGATGCCGATGGACTCCTGGTACATCAACACGCTCGCGACCAACTCCCCCGACGCCGACGTGACGATCACGCCGTTCACGGATCGCGACGGGCAGGTGCTCACCGAGTCCGGCGGGCAGGCGTGGGCCATCCCGAAGGGCGCGAGACACCCCGAGCTGGCCTGCCGGTTCCTGGTCACGATGACCGACGCGCGGACCTGGGTCACCGCCGCGATCGCGCGCCGGGACGCGCTGGCCGGGGCCGGGCGGCCCTACGGCGGCACGTTCACCGGCAACCGGGTCGCCGACGAGCGGATCTTCCGCGAGGTGTTCGCCCCGGCGGGCAACCCGATCCTGGAGCAGGGCGTGCCGGTGGTGCTGTCGTTGCAGGACAAGGCGTTCGCGCTGCCGCCGAGCCCGGCCGCGAGCGAGCTCGTGCGCGCCTGGGAGGGCGCGGTGAACCGGGTGCTGGTCGGGCAGCAGGAGCCCGAGGAGGCGATGGCCCAGGCGCAGCGCGAAGCGGAACGGGCGCTCAAGCGGGTGGGCGGGAGGTAGGGCCGTGACGGTGAGCGGACGGGAGTCGCGGGCGGGGTTGCTGTTCCTGCTGCCGTGGGTGATCGGGTTCCTGGCGTTCACCGCCGGGCCCATGCTGTTCAGCCTCTGGCTGTCGCTGACGCACTACGACATGCTCAAGCCGCCCGCGTTCGTGGGCCTGGAGAACTACCGCGAGGCGTTGGCCGACGAACGCGTCGGCACGGCGTTGTGGAACACGGTGTTCTTCACCGCCCTGCACGTGCCGTCGCAGATCGTGCTGGCGCTGGGCCTGGCGAGCCTGCTGCGCCGGGCCGGGCGCGGTAGCGGCTTCTTCCGCACGGTGCTGTACCTGCCGGTGATGACACCGCCGGTGGCGTTGGCGGCGATGTTCCTGTTGCTGCTCAACGGGCAGCACGGCGCGGTGAACCGGTTCCTGGGCTGGTTCGGGTTCCAGGGCCCGAACTGGACCACCGACCCGGTCTGGATCAAGCCCGGGCTGGTGGTGATGGGCCTCTGGACGGTCGGCAGCACGGCGGTGCTGTACCTCGCGGCCCTGACCCGCGTGCCGGTGGAGCGGTACGAGGCGGCTCGACTGGACGGCGCGAGCCCGTGGCGGCAGTTCTGGCACGTGACGCTGCCGGGCATCAGCGGGACGGTGTACTTCACCGTGGTGGTCAACACGATCGCGTCGTTGCAGGTGTTCACCGAGGCGTACGCGATGTTCTTCGGCGCGCGGGCCAAGCAGTCCGCCGAGGGCGACGCGGCGCTGTTCTACGTGATCCACCTGTTCCAGGAGGCGTTCGGGTCGCTGAGGATGGGGTACGCGTCGGCGTTGGCGTGGGGCCTGTTCGCGGTGATCGCCGTCATCACGGCCGTGCAGGTGCGGTTGTCGCGCCGGTACGTGCACTACGAGGGTGAGCGGTCGTGAAGCGCGTCGGGGTGTGGGCGGCGCTGCTCGTCATCGCGGTGGCGTTCGGCTACCCGTTCTGGTGGCTCGTCAGCGCCTCGTTGAAGGACCGGGCGCACGTGTTCGACAACGCGCTGCTGCCCCGGCCGTTCTCGCCGGGCAACTACGTCGAGGTGTGGCAGGCCGTGCCGCTGCTGACGTGGATCGGCAACAGCGTCGCGGTGGGGCTGGCGGCAGCGGCGGCGGCCACCGCGACGAGCGCGCTGGTGGCGTTCGGGTTCGCGATGTTCCGCTTCCCCGGCCGTGACCTGCTCTTCGGCGTGGTGCTCGCGACTATGATGCTGCCCGCCGCGGTGACCATGGTGCCGGTGTACCTGGAGTGGCACGCGCTAGGCCTGGCCACCACGCAGATCCCGCTGTGGGCGCAGAACCTGTTCGGCTCGGCGTTCTACATCTTCCTGCTCCGCCAGTTCTTCCTCGGCCTGCCGCGCGAGGTGTTCGACGCGGCGAAGGTCGACGGCGCGAGCGCGTGGCGGCTGTTCACCTCGATGGCGCTGCCGCTGGCGAGGCCCGGGCTGGTCGTGGTGTTCGTGTTCGAGCTGAAGGCGGCGTGGACCGACCTGGTCAAGCCGTTGATCTACCTGCGCGAACCGCAGCTCTACACGTTGCCGCGCGGGTTGAAGGCGGTGCTCGACCGGTTCGGCGAGGGCGGCGAGGAGCAGTGGGAGCTGGTGCTGGCCGCCAGCGTCGTCGCGACCGTGCCGATGGTCCTGCTGTTCCTGGTGGCGCAGCGGCACTTCGTGCGCGGCACCGTCACTCAGCACGTCGAGTGACGAGCGGGTTCAGCGCCAGGCCGAGCACGTTCGCCGCGGTGGCGCTGGACAGGGCGATGCCCCAGCCGACCGGGCCGAGCGGCGTGCAGCCGAAGAACTGGCTGACCCCGGGTGTCTGGATCACCGCGCCGAGCGCGGCGGCCGAGCCGAGGCTCGCGGCCAGCACCGACCGGTCCAGCCCGCCGGTCACCAGGGTCTGGCCGAGCTGGGTGCCGACCAGGGCCGCCAGCGCCACCGTGCTCGCCCGGCGGGAGCGGCCGGTGAGGCGCGCGGCCGTCCACGCCGCCGTGGCGCCGAGCGTGGTGGTGATCGCGCGGGCGGTGATGTCCCGGTTCAACGCGTGGCCCAGCGAGGACGTCGGTCCCTCGCGCAGCAGGTCGGGCACGGACTCGCGGGCGGGCCTGCTCAACGCGATGGCCAGCGCGGGCGCGAGGTCGGTCAGCAGGTTCACCAGCAGCAGCTGCCGCGCCGTCAACGGCGACCGGCCCGTCAGCGCCGAGCCCAGCACGCTGAACGCGATCTCGCCGAGGTTGCCGCCGAGCAGGATCGCCAGCGCCTCGCGCACCGAGGCCCACATCGCGCGGCCCTCCACCAGGGCGGCGATGATCGTCTCCAGCCGGTCGTCGGTGACCACCAGGTCGGCGGCGGCACGGGCGGCCGGCGTGCCGCGCCTGCCCAACGCGATGCCGACGTCGGCGAGCCGGATCGCGGGCGCGTCGTTCGCGCCGTCGCCGGTCATCGCGACCACCCGGCCGAGCCGCTGGTAGGCCTCGATGATCCGCACCTTCTGCGCCGGCGTGCAGCGGGCGATCACGTCGACGGTCGGCAGCAGGGCGTCCAGCTCGTCGTCGGCCAGCTCGTCGAGCCGCGCTCCGGTCACCACGCTCATGTCGTCGTCGCCGCTGACCTCGCTGGCGATCGCCTCGCCGGTGGCCGGGTGGTCGCCGGTGATCATCACGATCCGCACGCCGGCCTCGCGCAGCTTCGCGGCGGCCGGCGGCGCGCCGTGGCGCACCGGGTCGGACAGCGCGACGAACCCCAGCAGGGTCAGGCCCTGGACGTCGTCGTCGGTCACCGTGTCGTGGTCGACGCCGGTGCGCTCGGCGACCGCCAGCACCCGGTGGCCGCGGCCGGCGAGCCGTTCCACCCGCTCACCCAGGCGGCGCAGCTCGCCCGGGTCGGCGTCGCAGCGCGGCAGCACCGTTTCCGGCGCGCCCTTCACGCTCAGCACCAGCCGTTTCCCGACCTGGCCCACGGTCGCGTGGTAGCCGCGGGACGGCTCGAACGGCAGCGCCTCGACCAGCTTCCAGCCGCGGGCGCCGGTCGTGGGGCCGACGCGGGCCTGCCGCGCGCCGGTCAGCACCGCCCGGTCGGTCTGGTGCGCGAGGTCGTCCGGGTCGTCGGCCTCCGGCGTGGCGCGGACCGCGGCCGCCATGATCCGGCGCAGCTCGTCGTTCAGCTGGTCGAGGTCGGCGCCGCGGCGGCCGTTGTCCACGCGGCTGACGGTCAGCTTGCCCTCGGTCAGCGTGCCGGTCTTGTCGAAGCACAGCACGTCGACCCGGCCCAGCGCCTCGATGGTGCGCGGGTTGCGCACGAGCGCGCCGTGCTCGGCCAGCCGCCGGGCCGCGGCCAGTTGGGCGGCGTTGACCAGGAACGGCAGGCCCTCGGGCACCGAGGCGACGGCGAGGTTCACCGCCGCGCCCATGCTCTGCCGCAGCGGCACGCCCCTTAGCAGGCCCGCGCCGGTCACGGCCGCCGCCGAGCCGAGCGCGACGGGCAGCGTCTTGCGGGTCAGCTCGGCCAACCGCGCCTCCACGCCCGTGGTCGGCGCGTTGCGGCGGGCCGCCGCCATGCTGCGGCCGACCTCCGTGGCGTCACCGGTCGCGACGACCACGCCCAGCGCCTCACCGGCGGCGATCGTGGTGCCCTCGTAGAGCATGGACGACCGGTCGGCCAGGTCCGCGGCCACCACCGGGGCCGGGTCCTTGGTGACGGGCAGGGACTCGCCGGTGACGGAGGACTCGTCGACCTCCAGCCCGTCGCCGTCGAGCAGGCGGCAGTCGGCGGGCACCACGTCGCCGGCGGCCACCCGGACCACGTCGCCGGGCACCAGCTCGTCCGCCGTCACCACCCGGTCCTGGCCGTCGCGGACCACGGTGGCGCGCACCGCCGACCGGCCGAGCAGGGTCGCCAGCGCCCGGTCCGTGACGACCTGCTGCACGCTGCCGATCAGCGCCGACACGCCGACGACACCGGCCACCAGCGCGGCGTCGACCGGCGAGCCCACCGCCGCCGAGACCGCCGCGCCACCCGCGAGCACCGGTGTCAGGGGGTTGGCCAGCTCGGTGAGGAACGCGCTGCCCAGGCTCGTGCCCACCGCCTGCCGCCCGGCGGACGTGCGCTGCCTGCCCTGCGCCACGCGTTCGGACAGCCCGTCACGGCCCGAGCCGAGCCGGTCCAGCACCGTCGCCACCGGCATCAGGTGCCACGGCTGCGAGGTGGCCGGCGCGGCCGCCTCACGGCCGCCGGGCAGCCGCTTCGCCCGCCACACGCCGTCCACGAACGCGAGCGCGGACGCGCCGTCCACCGCCCGTGCCGCGTTGCGGGCGGGCGCGGGCCCACGCGTGCTCAACGCGCTGACCGCGCCGATGCCGCTCGCCGCCTGGGCCAGCATGATCGCGTCCCGGGTGACCCGGCGCGCGGCCGGCACCGCCTCCACCAGCAGCACGGCCGCGTCCAGGTCACGGGCGACGACGTGCGCGCCCCACGGTGGCGGGCCGCCGTCCCGCAGTACCCCGACGCCGCAGTCCGCCGAGCCGAGCGCGCGGCGGTTGTCGGACACGAGCAGCACCACGTGCCCGTCGCCCTGGAGTTCGCGCACCGCGCCGACCAGGCCTTTCCCGGACGGGACGACGCTGTCGGCGAACCGGACCGGCGGGTGGTCGCGGTCAGTGGCCACGACCACCCGCAACCCGGCCTCCCGTGCGGCCGACGCGATCGCGTCCACCGCCGGCGGGGTCTCGACGTCGACCGCCAGCACGGCTCGCAACTGGCGGCCCTCGGTCAGGCCGAGCACCGCCGCGTGACCGGCCAGCCGGCGTTGTTCGCGCACGCCCTTGCGCCCCTGCGGTTCGAGGCGGTCGATCGGGCCGATGGCCCAGTCGCCCTCCCGGCGCGCGGCGGTCGGGTCCTCGGGGTCGAACAGGGCGAACGCGCGCTCGACCGCCTCGGCCGCGTGAGCCGGGCCGGAGTTCCCTGGGCCAGAGTTCGCCGGGCCGGGGTTCGCAGGTCCCGTGTCCGGCAGCGGCACGAGGTCGCTGAGCACCGATCGGCCCGAGCCGAGCGCGGTCTCGTCGAGCACCAGCACGTCCACCGCGTCCAGGCGGCGCAGCACCGAGCGGTCCATCACCAGCGCGTTCCGGGTGGCCAGCACGCGGCCGAGTTGCGCGGCGAACGCGGCTTGGCCCACCGACGGCGCCTTGGGCAGGCTCGCGACGCCCAGCGCGGCGGCCCGGCGCAACCCGGTGAACGGGATCGCGCCCGCGGTCGCCGCCGCACCCGCCGCCAACGCCCGCCGCGCGTAGCGGTCGGCCGGCCCTTCGGGGAACGGGCGCGGCCGTTCGACCACGATCGGCTCGGCCTCGGCGGCGTCCGGGCCGTCGATCAGGTCGGCCTCGGCGGCGCACCACGCCTTCTCGTGCGCGTTAACCTCACGCCACTGCTGCACGCGTTGGGCGATGTCGAGCAACGTGCCTTCGCTGCGCGAGGCCAGGCCGTGCACGAGGGCGGCGACCACCGACGTGGCGGTGTCCGCGCGTTCCCGGCCCTGCAACCGCCCGGCGGCCAGCTCGCGCAGCCTGGGGTGCAGGTCGACGGCGGCGATCAGCGCGCCGAGCTCGCCGGGGACGGGCGCCCACGGCGCGATCTTCGTGATGGCGGCCAACGCCAGGCCCACGGCGTCCGCGGCGAGCGTGGGCAGCAGCCGGGTGCCCTTGAGCCCGTCCGCCGGGTGGTGCAGCTCGTCCTCGACCAGGCGCTCGTCCTCGGTGGCCGGCTCGGCCTCGGCCCGCCGCACGAGCGCGATCAGGTCGTCCGTCGGCGGCGCGGGGTCCTCGACGGCGATGATCACCCGGGCGGACGGCGCGTTGACCCTGGCCCAGCGCACGCCGGGGTGGCCCTCCAGGGCGCGCTCGACCCGACCGGCCACCTGCTTGCCGCGCGGCCCGTGCACGCCGTGCGCCTCGATGTGCAGGCGTCCCGGGCACGACCAGACCTTGCGCCGGTCACGACGCAGCACGGCGGTCTGCTCCAACGGGGCCAGGGCGAGCCCGACCAGGCCCTTGGCGAGGCCGCCGGCGACGCGCACGGGATCGATGCCGAGGAGTTCCACCGTGCCTGTTTTCCCGATCGAGTGGCTACCTAAGCGTCACGATCGGGCGGTAGGCCGGTGCCGTCGTCCCCCTCGAAGACCAGTTCGACCCACACCGTGGTGAACGGGGCGTGGGTCAGCACGCCCCAGCGCGTGGACAGCCCGTCCACCAGGAGCAACCCCGCCCCGGCCGGCCACGGCGCGGCCCGGCCGACGGCGCGGTCGCGCACGCTGACCACCAGCGCCTCGCGCCACCGGTCCAGCACGAGTTCGAGCACGAAGGGCGGCGAACCGTGCCGCCGGGCGTTGTCGTAGAGCTCGCCGACCACGAGGCCGATCAGCAGCACGTCGAACGCCGACCAGCCCGCCAGGTGCTCGCGCAGCCACCGGGCGACCTCCTCGGGCGAGGTCGCGTCCTCGTCCTGGACGACCAGGACAACCGTGTCGTGGCCGGCCGTCACGCCGACGAGCGTCCCACTCCCGCCGCCGGACCGCACCTGACGACTGCCTTGCGATCGCCGAGCGGTTTGCCCCGGCGGACGTCGGGTAGGCCGACGGGTGCGGAGGGAGCCATGAACCGTTACGGGGACGAGGTCGCGGCGATGGCCGCGCCGTTGCGCGACGCGGGCGACTTCGACGTGCTGCTGGACCGCGTCGGCGACGCGCGGGTGGTGATGCTGGGCGAGGCCAGCCACGGCACGCACGAGTTCTACCGCTGGCGTGCGGCGCTGACCAGCCGGTTGATCACCGAGAAGGGCTTCTCGTTCGTGGCCGTGGAGGGCGACTGGCCCGCGTGCGACCGGGTCGACCGGTCCGTGCGCGGCCTGCCCGGCGCGCCGGAGGACCCGCGGGCCGCGCTGGCCGCGTTCGACCGGTGGCCGACGTGGATGTGGGCGAACGAGGAGGTCGTGGACTTCTGCCGGTGGCTGCGCACCCACAACGCGGTGTCGGCCGAAGAGGAGCGGGTCGCGTTCCACGGCCTCGACGTCTACTCGCTCTGGGAGTCGCTGCGCGAGATCCTGACCCACCTGCGCGAGCACGACCCGGAGGAGGTGCCGACGGCGCTGGCCGCCTACCGGTGCTTCGAACCGCACGGCGAGGACCCGCAGGAGTACGCGATCTCGACCCGGTTCGTGCCCGCGGGCTGCGAGGACGAGGTGGTCGACCTGCTGGTGCGGCTGCGCGGGCAGGCGGCGGGCGACGGCGCGGGACGGTTCGCCGCCTGGCAGAACGCCGAGGTCGTCGCCGGTGCCGAGCGCTACTACCGGGCGATGGTCGGCGGGCAGTCGTCCTGGAACGTCCGCGACCGGCACATGGACGAGACCCTCGACCGGCTGCTCGACCACCACGGGCCCGGGTCGAAGGCGGTCGTGTGGGCCCACAACACCCACGTCGGCGACGCCCGCGCCACCGGGATGGCCGACTCCGGGCTGGTCAACATCGGCCAACTGGCCCGCGAGCGCTACGGCCACGAGCAGGTGGTGCTGGTCGGCTTCGGCTCCCACCGCGGCACCGTCATCGCGGGTGAGGCGTGGGGCGCGAGCACGCGGGAGGTGCCGGTGCCCCCGGCCCGGCCCGGTTCGCTGGAAGACGTGCTGCACCGGACCGCACCCGGCGAGGCCCTGTTCGTCTTCCCGCAGGAAGATCAGCCGGACCTGCTCACCGCGACGCTCCCCCACCGCGCCATCGGCGTCGTCTACCACCCGGAGCGCGAACGGTGGGGCAACTACGCGTCGACGGTCGTCGGCAGGCGGTACGACGCGTTCCTCTGGTTCGACGAGACCAGGGCGCTGCGACCGCTGCACACGCCCCGCATCGACGTGTTCGAACCCGAGACGTATCCGAGCGGTGTCTGAACGTCACCAAGTGCCCTGGGTCTGACCTCGAAAAACGAGAGGTTGATAACATCGTGTCACGGCCACCGTGAGCCGTCCGCTCGACAAGGATGGCACCGTGACCAAGGCACAGAGAATCGCAGCGGCGTGGGCGAACCTGCCCGCGCCCGAGTTGACCGACCAGGTCCGCCTCCTGGTCAAGGCCCGTGACGCCGGCGCCCGCGCCGTCTGGTCGGCCGTGCGCGAGGACAACGTGATCGCCGCCCGCGTGCGCGGCGCGTTGGCGGGTCTGAAGGCCGAGTACCGCGGTCACCGCGACGAGGCCATGTGGCTGATGTGGATCGGCCAGGTCCAGCAGCAGCTCGCCGTGCAGGCCGCCGCTCCGGTCGCGGAGACCGCGGTCGAGGAGGTCACGCCCGAGCTGGAGCCGGTCGTCATCGAGGAGTGGGCGCACCGGCCCGAGCCGACCGCGCCCCGCCCGGCCAACGACGCGCCGCCCGTGCTGTTCCAGGAGCCGGCCTCGTCCTCGAAGTAGGCCTCAGCCCCAAGCACGCCGAGACCGCCGCCGCCCGCCATCGGGACCAGGGCCGTGCCGATCAGGGCGAGGCCGACTCCGGCGCGCCCGACGGCAATGCGGCCACCACCGACCCGAACGCCGCGTGGGACGTCCACCACGACCGGTGGCGGAAGTGACGTGGCGCACACACCGGTACGGGTCTCGCGGACGGCCCGTCCGGGCGCGATGATGCGGATGGGGCCGGACGGGCGAGCCGGCGGAAGCGAGGGCGGGCGGTGGTGGCGACCGGCTCCCGGCGGGTGGTGAGCCAGGACCAGGTGCTGCGCGGCGCCTGCCGGTTCTTCCGGCGGCACGGCCGGGTCGACATGGAGGCGTTGGCGACGAGCCTCGCCATCAGCCGCGCCACGCTCTACCGGGTCGTGCGCAGTCGCGACGGGCTGCTGGCCGACGTGCTGTGGGTGCTGGCCGACCGGCTGCTGGCCCGTGCCCGGCAGGAGCGCACGAACGGCGGCGTGGAGGGCGTCCTGGAGGTCACGCGGCGGTTCGTCGCCGAACTGCGCGCGGACGAGCCGTTCCGGGCGTTCCTGCGCGGTGAGCCGGAGACGGCGGCGCGGGTGCTGTTCAACGCTTCCGGCGGCGTGCACCGGCGGGCGGTCTCGGCGCAGAAGGAGATCCTGCTCGAGGTCGACGACGGCCCGTGGTCGACGGCCGCCCTGGACCAGGTGGCGTTCCTCTACGTGCGCATCGTGGAGTCCACGCTCTACGCCGAACTGCTGACCGGCGCGCCGCTGGACCCCGACCTGGCCGAGACGGCGGCCCGCACCATCCTGCTGCGACACCGCTGATCCGACGATTTCCCCCTGCTGCGACAGCGGTCTCACGATGGCCGCGCGTCCTGGTGCGCGCCGTGCGCGGCCGGCTACGGTCGGCGATGATCCCATCCCCCATCGCTGTGGGAGCCGGTATGTCACCTTTCCCCTGGCGCCGCCTCGGCCTGGCCGCCGCCGCGCTCGGTCTGCTCCTCCCGATGTCCGTCCCCGCCTCCGCCGCGCCCGGTCCCCTGCCGCGCGTCGTCGGCCCGCTGCCCGGGACCGTGCCGGGTGACCGGCTGGCCGAGCGGATCGAGGACACCTACCCGTTCTTCGCCACGCCCGACGACCTCGCCGCCGCCGGTTACGTCGAAGAGGAGTTCCACCTCTCCGGCACCGCCGACGGCTGGGCGGTCGACGGCACGAAGGTCGCCACCGGCGTGCCGTACACGACCCGGGTCGTCGTGCGGCGGCCCGCGCACGCGTGGAAGTTCACCGGCACGACGCTGGTCGAGTGGCAGAACGTCACCGCCGGGTACGACCTGGACGCCTTGTGGAACGCCGAGTCCGTCGTCCGCGCGGGTCACGCGTGGGTCGGCGTGTCCGCCCAGCGCGTGGGCGTGGACCAGCTCAAGACCTGGAGCCCGGCCCGGTACGGCACGCTGGACGTGACCGGCGGCGGCCGGTTCACCGCCGACGAGCTGTCCTACGACGTGTTCACCCAGGCCGGCCGCGCGATCGACTCCGGCGCGGTCATGGGCGGCCTGCGCACGAAGTCGCTGCTGGCCATCGGCGCCTCGCAGTCCGCCGGCCGGATGACCGTGCTGTACGACCGGGTCCTGCCGCAGCAGCAGCCGGTGTTCGACGGCTACGGCTTCATCGTCGGCCCGGCCCCGACCAGGGTCGGCGCGGAACCCGTGTTCCAGGTGCTGTCGGAGACCGACGTGCGGACCGCGCAACGCCCGGCCGACACCGACCGCTTCCGCCGCTGGGAGGTCGCCGGCGCCGCGCACTCGGGCTACGAAGGCCAGGCCTACCGCGCGCCGATCTCCGAGCGCGACCTCGGCGGCGCGCCGCAGTACGACTGCGACCGGCCGCCGTTCAGCCGGATCCCGATGCACCACGTCACCGCCGCCTCCTACGACCACCTGCGCCGCTGGGTCGAACGCGGCACGCCGCCGCCGACCGCCCGGCCGCTGGAGTTCGAACCGGACGGCGTCACCAAGAAGCGCGACGCGCTCGGCCTCGCCCTCGGCGGCATCCGGTTGTCGCAGCTGGCCGCGCCCAGGGCGTTGAACACCGGCGACAACTCCGGTGAGACGTTCTGCCGCCTGTTCGGCACGCACGTGCCCTTCGACGCGGCGACGCTGGCCCGGCTCTACCCCGAACGCGCCGACTACGTGCGGCAGGTGGTGACAGCGGACGCCGCGAACGTGCGCGCCGGCTACCTCCAGCCCGCCGACGCGCGGCAGAACCTGGCCGACGCAGTGGGAGGCACGCGATGAGGATCCCGCTGGTGGCGCTGATCGTCGCACTGGTGTCGACCGTCGCGGCGGCGCCCGCCCGGGCCGACGCGCTCACCCCGATCGTGTTCGTCCACGGGCAGCAGGGCTCGGCGCAGCAGTGGCAGTCCAACGCCAAGCGGTTCTCCGGCAACGGCTACCCCGACGCGCTGCTGCACGCCTACGAGTACGACACGAGCATCCCGACCAACGACCACGCCATCGCCGGCCTGGAAGCCTTCATCGCGGGCGTCCGGGCCCGGACCGGCGCGGCCCAGGTGGACGTGATCGCGCACTCGCGCGGCACGACGGTCATGCACGCCTACCTGTCCGTGCCCGAACGGGCCGCGGCGGTGCGCAAGTACGTCAACGTGGACGGGCGGTCCAGCGCCGCGCCACCCGGCGGCGTGCCGACGTTGGCGCTGTGGGGCAGCCTGCAGCCCAACGGCTCCATCGGCGGCGCGACGAACGTCCACCTGACCACCCTGGGCCACACCGAGACCACCACGTCGGCCGACGGTTTCGCCCACATGCACCGGTTCCTGCGCGGCAGGCCCGCGTTCACCACGCGCGTGGTGCCCGAGCTGCCGTCGCTGGTCCGGATCGCGGGCCGGGCGACGTACTACCCGCAGAACGAGGGCGTCGAGGGCGTGGTGCAGGTCTGGGAACTCGACGGCCGCACCGGCGCGCGGGTCGGCGGGCCCCGGTACAGCGTGCGGACCGGCGCGGACGGCGCGTTCGGCCCGCTGCCCGTCAACGGCCGCAAGCACTACGAGCTGGTGGTCCTGCGCGAGGGCCAACTGCCCTACCACAACTACTTCGAGCCGTTCGAGCGCAGCGACCGGTTCCTGCGGTTGCAGGTGTCACGCCCCGGCGGCATCACCGACAACATCGACCGGTGCCCGACGCACAGCGCCCTCACCGTCATCCGCAACCGCGAGTGGTGGTCGGACCAGCCCGACAGCGACCGGCTCGAACTCGACGGCGTCAACGTCCTCGAACCGGCCGTCTCGCCCCGGCTGCGGCAGGTCCTCGCCGCGTTCGCGTTCGACGACAACTGCGACCAGGTGTCCACGCCGGGCGTCGCGCTGCCGCCGTTCGCCACGCTGCCGTTCCTGACGGGTGTCGACGCCTACCTGCCCGCGCGGGCCGACGGCAGCGGCACGATCCGCGTCACCCAGACCGCGCGCGGCAGCGGCGGCGCGACGCGGACGATCGCGGTGCCGGACTGGCCGTCGGACACGCACGCGGTCACCGTGCAGTTCAAGGATTACCTCGACAGCGGAACCGGGGGCGTCCACCGAACGTCCCCCTGATCGGCGAAGGGGGTTCGATGGTCGGACGCAGGTCGTGGTGGTGGTCGCCGTGGTGGACCGCGGTCGCGTCCCCGGTGCCGGTGGCGCTGGTGTTCTGGGCGACCATCCCACCCGGCGGCTCCCTCTCGACGTTGCTGTTGGCGTACCTGGCCGTGTTCGCGGTGGGCACGGCGTGGCTGACGATGGCCGGTGTCGCGGTGATCATGCTGCCCCGGCCACGACTGCGGCACGCCGTGCGGTTGTGGCCGTTCCTGCTGGCGCCGGCCGTGCTGGTCGCGGGCCACGCGGTGGCCGGCACCGGCGTGGTGCCGCGCGCCGTGTTCGACGCGCACCGGTCGGGCCTCGAAGCCGTGGTCGCCGAGGCGACACCGGGCAGGCGGATCGAGGACCGCGAAGTCGGGTTGTTCACCGTGACCGTCAGCGGGGACCGGCCGGACGGGTGCACGTTGATCACCGTGGAGGGCGAGATCTCGGGATGGGCCCACTGCCCGGACCGCGTGCCGGTCAGCGCCAAGGGGGACGGGTACAAGTTCGAGCCGTTCGACGATCCCTGGTACCGGTTCAGGTTCGAGTTCTGACCGCCGGGAGGCGGCGGTCAGGCGGCGTCCGGGCCGGCGTGGCGGAGTTGCCTGGCGGGCAGGTGGTGGCTCGCCGCGCCGAGGGTGCGCGCGTACTCACCCAGCAGGCCCGGCACGGTGTAGCGGTCGCCCGACAGCCGCACCGCCAGGTGCGCGTCGGTCAGCCGGCGCAACGACGCTCGCGCCGCCCCGACCGCCAGCTCCGCCGTCACGGCCACCACCGACGCGGGCAGGCCGGCCACCGTCGCGCCGGCCAGCAGGCGGAACAGCCGCTGCTCGACTTCGCCGAGCGCGTCGTAGGAGTACCCGAACGAGACGTCCAGCCGGGCCCGCGGATCGTCGTGCACGCCCAGCGCGGTCAACCCGCCGTCGGCCCGCATCTCGGCGACCAGGTCCGCGATGGGCGTCCGGGCGTCCCGGTCGAGGGCGCCGGCCGCTATCCGCAACGCCAGCGGCAGGTCGTCGCACAGGTCGGCCAACGCCCGGGCGGCCGTCAGCTCCTCCGCCACCAGCCGCTCCCCCGCCGACTGGGCGAGCACCCGCACCGCGTCCCCGCGGTCGAGGGAGCCGACGTCGACCACCTGCGCGCCGTCGTGCACGGTCAACCCGACCAGTCGGTCGCGGCTCGTCACCACCGTGCACGAGGCCCGCCCGCCGGGTCTCAGCAGGCGCACCTGGTCGGCCGAAGCGGCGTCGTCGAGCACCAGCACGATCCGCCGGTCCGCCACCACCGAGCGGAACAGCGCGGCGGCCTGCTCGTCACCCGTCGGCACGGCGCCCGCCGGCACGCCGAGCCCCACCAGCAGGTGCGCCAGCGCCGCGCCCGCGCTCACCGGCCCACCCGGGCCGTGACCGCGCAGGTCGACGTACAGCTGGCCGTCCGGGAACCGGCTCGTGGACCGGTGGCCCCAGTGCACCGCCAAGGCGGTCTTCCCCGCACCGGGCCCACCGGTGACCACGACCAGCCCGCGCTCCGGGCCGCTGGTCGCCGCGTCCAGCTCGACCGACTCCCGGCACCGGCCGACCAGCCCCGCGACACCCGGCGGCAGCTGGCGCGGCGGCACCGGCAGGCGCGGCCCGGTCGCCGCGACGCCGCCCGCGTCCGGGTCGGGCACCGTGATGCGGGCCCGCGCCGCCAGCCACGCGGCCACCTCCGCGTCGTCACCACCGCACGCCCGGACGTAGGTCGTGACCAGCTCGACGCCCGGCAGGGTGGCCCGCCGCAGCATGGTGGCCACCGTGCTCGGCGGCAACGCCTCACCGTCCCGGCGCGCCCGCCGGTCCAGCTGCCGGTAGGACAGCCCGGCGACCTCCCTGCGGCGTCTGAGCAGCAGCACGTAATCGGTGCTGCTCCGGGCACTGACCGGATCCACTGCCATCACGATCGCTTCCCCCCGTTCGCGCCGCCCCGCCGGGGCCTGACCGGACCCCGACCGACGCGACACAGGAGAAGTCCACGTCCAGACAAGACGCTGAACGCCCGCTGAACGCGGCGGGCCAGGACCTCAGACCGGCCACGACAGGGCGGCGAGCGCGGTGTGGACCATGGTCCGCACGCCGACCGGCAGGGCGCGTTCGTCCGGGTGGAAGCTCGGCTGGTGCAGGTCGCCCTGCGGGCCCTCGCCCGGCCACGTGCCAAGCCGCGCGTACGAGCCGGGCACGTGCTCCAGGTACCAGCCGAAGTCCTCGCCGCCGGTGGACTGGCCGGTCGAGGCGACGGCCTGCGGCCCGAGCGCGCTGGTGATCGCGTGCTGCACCATCGCGGTGCTCTCCGGGTCATTGTCGACCACCGGCACGGCCCGGACGTGGTCGAGCGCGAACCGCACACCCGTCGGCTTCAGCAACGCGCCGACGATCTCCTGCACCAACGCGGGCAACCGGTCGTTGACCGCCGGGTCACCGGTGCGCAGCGTGCCGCGCAGCACGCCTTCGCGCGGCGTGCCGTCGGGCGTTTCCGGCGCGTCCATGAGGCCCCACGCCAGCACCGTCCCGGACCGGGGGTCCACGCGACGCGCCAGCATCGCGGGCAGCCCGGTCGCCACCACGCCGAGCGCGTGCACGACGTCGCAGTCCAGCTCGTTGCGCCTGCCCGGCCCGCACGCGCCCACCCGCAGTTCGAGCATGTCGCACGCGGACGTGACCGGTCCGACCCTGATGCCGACCCGGCCGACCGGCACCTTCGGGTCGCAGTGCAGGCCGAAGATCCGCTCGACGCCCTCGACCCCGCCCGCCGCGATCACGTCGTGCGCACCGCCCGGCTCCTCCTCCGCCGGCTGGAACAGCAGCCGCACCCGGCCCGGCAACTCCGGCGCGGACGCCAGCGCCGCCGCCGCGCCGAGCAGGATCGCGGTGTGCACGTCGTGGCCGCACGCGTGCGAGACGCCCGGCACGCCCGACGCCCACGACGCGCCGGTGGTCTCCGGCACGGCCAGCGCGTCGATGTCGGCGCGCAGGGCGACGCACCGCGGCCCGCTGCCGACCTCGCAGATCACGCCGGTCCCGACCGGCAGCACGCGCGGTCGCAGGCCGAGCGAGCGCAGGACGTCCGCGATCGTCGCCGTGGTGCGGAACTCCTTGCGCATCAGCTCGGGGTTCGCGTGCAGGGTGCGCCGCCACGACACCACCAGCTCGAGGTTCGCGTCGAGCCACTCGTCCAACCACCGCGGGCCGCGCCCGGCGCCGGGGTCGGCCACCGCCGCCCGGTCCCCGGCCGTCGGGCCGAACGGGACGACGTCGGCCGACGTCGGAAGCGGGGTGCTCGCAACAGAAGTCATGGTGGCTCGCCGTTCGTGCCAGGGCGTCAGGCCGCCTCGGGTGCGACACGTCGCTCGTGTCGGGCCACATCCTCGCCCACTCCGCGTGCAAGATCCACTGCACGGAGTCGCAATCGCCCGTTCGGATGGGCCCGCCGGTCGAACGCCCGCGCGGTTCGGAGGTCGGACACGCCGCCCGACGCAACCATTGACGAGGGGGTGACCTGTTATCGCTAACACCCCGCCGACTACGAGCGGTGAGTCGGAACGCCGCGTCAGGACCATCGGGGGGTTGAGTCGAGCGACCAGCGTCTGTTAACGTTAACAGACGAGACCTGCGTCACCCCGCACGACGGCACACCGTGCGGACGTCCCGAGGAGCGGCGACGATGCCCACTCGCTTGCGCAGACGACCGCGCCCGTGGCGCTAGACCTGCTCGACCCTGGTCGAGCCCGGCCGGACCGACACGGCGGTGGACTCGCGGAGCACCAGCCGGCACGGGCTGACGTGCCTGCCGGGCGCGGGTTCGCCGTTGATGGCCGCGAGCAGGAGGTCCGCCGCCGTCCGCCCGAGCCCTTCCAGTTCCATGTCGATGCTGGTCAACGGCGGCTGGCAGGCCAGGGCCATGACGTCCCAGTTGTCGAAGCCGACGAGGGCGACGTCGTCGGGCACCCGCCGACCGGCCGCGCGCAGGGCGTCGGCCACGCCGCGGGCGATCTGGTCGCTGCCGCAGAACACCGCGTCGAACTCCTCGGCCGCGCCGAGCAGGATGCCGGTCGCCTGCCTGCCCCACGCCTCGCTCCACTCGCCGAACAGCGGCGCGCCGACCAGGTCCAGCCCGGCCGCGGCCAGCCGCTGGACCGCCGCCGACGCCCGGACGGCCGCCGAGTGGTGGTGCTCGGGCCCGGTGACGTGGGCGATCCGCCGCCGCCCCAGGGCCAGCAGGTGGTCGACGGCCTTGCGCGCGCCGCCCGCCTCGTCCGGCACCACCGAGCAGTCCCGCGGGTCGGTGGAGCTGATGAACGCGTAGACCACCGGAACGGGCAGGTCCACGCCGATGGGCGCGCGGGCCTGCGTGCGGCGGCCGGTGACGATGATGCCGTCGACCCGGCGGCTGAGCAGCGTGCGCAGGTAGTACTGCTCGCGGATCGGGTCGTCGCGCGCGTCGCACAGGAACACCGACATGCGGCCCGCGCCGAGCGAGTCCTCCGCTCCGGTCATCAACGGGATGCTGAACCGGCCGATGGTGTCGGTGGTGATCATGCCGACGGTGTAGGTGCGCCCGGAGTTGAGCGTGAGCGCGGCCGTGTTCGGCTGGAAGCCCAGCTCGTCGGCGGCGGACCGGACCCGCCGCCGGGTCTCCTCGCGCAGCGATCCGCGACCGTTGAGCGCCTTGGAGGCGGTGCCGACCGAGACGCCCGCCAACCGCGCCACGTCGCTGATCGTGGCCGGGCGACCCAGCGACCCGGCGTTTTCCTTCGTTTTCCTCGGCGGCATGGGCGAAGGTTACCCCGTGCTGCCCGCACTGCTGAGTCAACCAACGAATTAGCACGTCACAGGCCCGAAACCGGCTCTTGACACGGGTCGACGCCGTCCCTACGTTCTCAAGGCAACCGGTTTCCTAATTTTCCTTACCGCGTCGTCCTGCCCGAGCCGGGCGCGTGGTCGCACGAGGAGACGAGCCAGATGCGTTCACCCACACCGCCCCGCGCACGCCGGAGGCTCGCCACCGCCGCGGCGGCGCTGCTGCTCCTCACCGCGTGCCAGAGCGGCCCGCCCGCCGCGTCGGCGGGCGACACCACCGCCGTGGACGACGGCACCACGGTCACCATGTGGACGAGGTCGCCGACGGCGACGTTCAGCCAGACCCTGGTCGACGCCTACAACGCGAGCCACCGGAACAAGGTCGAGCTGACCGTCTTCCCGGCCGACTCCTACCAGCAGAAGGTGGGCACCGCCACGGGCGCGAAGCAGCTGCCCGACATCCTCGCCGCCGACGTGGTCTACGCGCCGAACTACGCCGCCAAGGGCGTGTACCTCGACCTCACGGCCCGGGTGGACACGCTGTCGTTCAAGGGCAAGCTCGCGCCCGCCCACATGGAGGCCGCGACGCACCAGGGCAAGGTCTACGGCGTGCCGCACGACATCGACCTGTCCGCGGTGTTCTACAACAAGGTCCTGTTCAGCCGCGCCGGCCTCGACCCGGAGAACCCGCCGACCACGTTGGACGGCCTCTACGAGGCGGCGAAGAAGGTCGACGCGCTCGGCGACGTGGACGGCTACTTCTTCGGCGGCGCGTGCCCCGGCTGCATGCTGTTCACCACGTGGCCGATGATCTGGGCCGCCGGCGAGACCGTCCTCGACGAGCAGGGCACCGCCGCGACGCTCGACCACGGCGTCGCCGCCGACGTCTACGGCACGATGCGCCGGATGTACGCCGAGGGGATCGTGCCCGCCTCGGCGAAGAACGAGTCCGGTCCCACGTGGACGCAGCTGTTCGCCGACGGCAAGATCGGCATCCAGCCGATGGGCGCGACCGCGTTGCAGGGCATGGAGGAAGGGCCCGACCTGCAGATCGGCATCGCGCCGATCCCCGGGCCGAAGGGCGGGCGGTCGTCGTTCGTCGGCGGTGACGTGCTGGGGATCAGCGCCAACTCCACCAAGGCCGCGGCGGCGTGGGACTTCATCTCCTGGACGTTGTCGGAGCAGGCGCAGGTCGAGGTGCTGGCCAAGAACAAGAACATCACCGTGCGCAGCGACCTCGCCGACAACGCCTACGCCAAGCAGGACCACCGGCTGCGGGTGTTCAACCTGCTCGCGGGCGAGGGCCAGACGCCGATCTCGGTGAACTTCGGCAAGACGTTCAACGACACCAACGGCCCGTGGACGGCCGCGGTCACCGACGCGCTGTTCGGCTCGCAGGACGTGGGCGCCACGTTGAAGCAGCACAACGGCACCATCACCGAGTCCCTGGCCGGCAGCTGACGATGGCGACCGTCACGCGGACCCGGCCGCCCGCACCGACCCGCGCCGCGCCACCGGACCGACGTCGTCCGACCATCGCCGGCGCGCGGCGCAGGCTCGGCATCCTCTACGCCAGTCCGATGGCGCTGCTGGTGGTCGTGCTGTTCGTCGTCCCGCTGGTGCTGATGGTGTGGATGTCGTTCAACCACTGGCCGCTGCTCGGCGCGTCGGCGCCGAACGGGGTGGCGAACTACAGCGCGTTGCAGGACCCGTTGTTCCTGCGGGCGATCGTGTTCACGCTGAAGTACACGGCCGTCACGACGGTGGTGCTCGGTCTCGTCGCGTTCGGGTTGGCCCTGCTGGTGCAGGAGGCCCGACCCGGCGTCGGCGCCTACCGGACCGCGTTGTTCCTGCCGAGCGTGGTCGGGCTCGCGTCCACCAGCCTGCTGTTCTACGGGCTGTTCAACACCGAGGCGTCGCCGTTGAACGAGGTGGTCCGGTTCCTCGGGCTCGGCCCGGTCGACTGGCTCGGTTCGACGGACAACGCGCTGGCGTCCACGGTCGGGATGATCACCTGGCGGTTCGCCGGCTTCTACATGCTGATCCTGATGACCGGCCTGCAGAGCATCGACCCGGTGCTCTACGAGGCGGCACGTGCCGACGGCGCGAACCGGAGGCAGATCCTGTGGCGGGTCACGCTGCCGCTGCTGCGGCCGACGCTCGCGTTGACCATGGTGCTGTCGCTGACCGGTTCGCTGCTGGCGTTCGACCAGTTCTTCATCCTCACCGGCGGCAGGCACGAGACCGCCACCGTGGTCATCAGCGTCTACCGCGAGGCGTTCCTGTCCCAGGACCTCGGCCGGGCCGCGGCGGTGTCCGTGGCGATCCTCGCCGTCCTCATCGTCGTCAACGGCGCCCAGCTGCGGCTGCTGCGCCGCGGCCGGTGATCGTTCCCACCGCAAGGAGATTGGGCGCCATGTCACGCGCGCGCACGGCCGGTTTCCACGTCACGGGCGCGGCCTTGGCCGTGCTGTTCCTGCTGCCGATGCTGTGGACGCTGTACTCGTCGGTCAACAGCAGGCGTGCGGCCGACGGCGAGCCGGGCTGGGGGTTGGACAACTACGAGCGGCTGGCCGAGTACGGCAGCGGTCTGGGCACGTACCTGGTCAACACGCTGGTGGTGGCGGTGGTCGCGGTCGCGGTCACCGTGGTGGCCACCACGCTGGGCGGGTACGCGCTGGCACGGCTGCGGTTCCCCGGCCACAACCTGCTGTTCATCGTCACGCTGGCGATCCTGATGGTGCCCTACACCACCATCCTGGTGCCGCTCTACATCCTGCTCGGCTGGATCGGCCTGCAGAACTCGCTGGTCGGCCTCGGGCTGGTGCTGGCGATGTTCCAGCTGCCGTTCGGGCTGTTCATGATGCGCAGCTCGTTCGAGGCGCTGCCGCGCGAGCTGGAGGAGGCGGCGCTGATCGACGGCTGCACGCCCGGCAGCGCGTTGTGGCGGGTGCTGCTGCGGGGCGTGCTGCCCGGCGTCGTCACGGTCGGCCTGTTCTCGTTCCTCGCCGCCTGGAACGAGTTCGTCGCGCCGCTGATCTTCCTGACCGACGGCGCGAAGTTCACGCTGCCGGTCGCGCTGTTCAACCTCCAGTCCGGCAGCCTCGGGTCGGTCGACTTCGAGGCGTTGCAAGCGGGCGTGGTCACGTCGGCGCTGCCGTGCGTCGTCGTCTTCCTGCTGCTGCAACGGCATTACGTACGCGGTTTCACCTCTGGCGCCCTCAAGGGCTGATCTCACGGGCTCGGAAGGAACACCCCACCCATGACTGCGCACCAAGGCCCCGTCCAGCCGACCCCGACCGCCACCACCGCGCTGCGCCCCGTCGCCCTCGACGGCGTCGCCTTCGCCGCCGACGGCTTCCTCGGCCGGTGGCAGCGCCGCAACGCCACCGGCACCCTGCCGCACTGCGTCGAGCAGTTGGAGGTCTCCGGCGCGCTGGACAACCTGCGGCTCGTCACCGGCGAGACGACCGGCGAGTTCCGCAACATGTGGTTCGCCGACTCCGACGTGCACAAGACGCTGGAAGCCGCCGCGTGGCAGCTCACCTCGGACCCGGACGACGAGCGGCTGCGGGCGTTCGTCGACGCGACCGCCGAGCTGCTGGCGAAGGCACAGGGCGACGACGGCTACCTGAACTCCTACTACACCGCGGTGAAGCCGGAACTGCGCTGGCGGGAACTGCACTACAGCCACGAGCTGTACGTCGCCGGGCACCTGATCCAGGCGGCCGTCGCCGCCGCGCGGGCGGGTGTCGGCGCCGAGCTGGTCGCGGTCGCCCGCCGCGTGGCCGACCTGGTGGTGGACCGCTTCGGCGCGCCGGACGGGCCCACCCCGCTCGACGGGCACCCCGGCATCGAGACGGCGCTGGTCGAGCTGTACCGGGTCACGGGGCACCGGCCGTACCTGGACCTGGCGGCGCGCATGCTCGACGCGCGCGGGCACGGCCTGCTCGACGGCGACCGCTTCGGCTCGTCCTACCTGGTCGACCACGTCCCGGTGCGGGAGGCCGACGAGGTGGCCGGGCACGTCGTGCGGCAGCTGTACCTGCTGGCGGGCATGGTGGACGTCGCGGTGGAGACCGGGGACGACGAGCTGTTCGCCGCCGCGCGCCGGCTGTGGGACGACGCGTTCGGGCGCAAGACCTACCTCACCGGCGCGCAGGGCTCACGGCACCGCGACGAGGCGTTCGGCGACCCGTACGAGCTGCCGGCCGACCGGGCGTACGGCGAGACGTGCGCGGCGATCGCGAGCGTGCAGTGGAACTGGCGGATGCTGCTGGCCACCGGCGAGTCCCGCTACGCCGACGAGCTCGAACGCGCGCTGTACAACGCGGTGGCGGGCTCGACGTCGTCGGACGGCACGCACTTCTTCTACTCCAACCCCTTGCACCTGCGCACCGGTCACGACGGCTCGCACGAGGACGCGCCGTCACAGCGCCTGCCGTGGTACTCGTGCGCGTGCTGCCCGCCGAACCTGGCCCGGCTCGTCGCGTCCCTGCACGGCTACGCCGCCACCACCGACGACACGGGCGTGCAGGTGCACCTGTACTCGGCGGGCGCGGTGCGCACCTCGGCCGGTGAGATCACGGTGCGCACCGAGTACCCGTGGGACGGGCGCGTGGAGCTGGACGTGACCGGGCCGGCTCCGTTCACGCTCGCGCTGCGCGTGCCCGGCTGGTGCGCGCAGGCGTCCGTGCTGGTCGACGGCGTGCCGGTCGACGTCCGGCCCGACCGCGGCTACGTGCGGTTGCACCGCGACTGGTCGGCCGGCGCCACCGTCGCGCTCGACCTGGCCATGCCGGTCCGCGTGGTCACCGCGCACCCGCGCGTGGACGCCGTGCGCGGCTGCGTCGCGCTGGCCCGCGGCCCGCTCGTCTACTGCGTGGAGCAGGCCGACCTGCCCGCCGACGTGGTGCTGGAGGACGTCCGGATCGACCCGACCACGTCCGGCACGCGGACCGACCTGCCCGACGTCCCGGTCGCGCTGACCGCCGGCGGCGTGGTCGTGCCGCCCGACGACGACGCCCTGTACCGCACCCGCACCACCGAGAACGCCGCCGCCGCGATCGACCTCACCGCCGTCCCCTACTTCCTGTGGGGCAACCGGTCGCCCGGTCCGATGCGCGTCTGGATCCCGACCACCACCACGGGATGACACCCATCCCTCTCCCGAACCCCGAACGAGGTGCACGGTGCCAAAGCCGACACTGCGGACCGCGATAGCGGTCTCCGCCCTCGCCGCCACCACCCTGGTGGCGATACCCCTCCACTCCGCCCAGGCGGCCGGCAGCACGCTGGTGGTCGACGCGGCCGTGCCGTTCCGGCCGGTCACGCACGTCGCGTCCGGCGGCCTGTACGCGTTGGCCGAGAACAGCCGGCCCGCGGACTCGATGCTGCTGCCCATCAAGATGCACACGCTGACCCAGCCGCCGCCACGGGTCGGCCAGGCGCCCAACGGCCAGCCGCCCGGTGGTGACGCCCTCCTGGTCGCGCCGCAGGCCGACCGCGTCGGCGCCGGTCAGGTCATCCGGATGCCCGACATCTACCGCGACTTCCCCTACCGCTGGGTCGGCTGGGACGACTGGCTGGCCAAGGTCGACCAGATCGTCAACGACCGCCTGGCCGCCACCACCGTCAGCAACATCACCGCCTACGAGATCTGGAACGAGGCCGACTGGACCTGGAACACCGCCGCCGCGGGCGACTGGAACGCGGGGTGGACGCGCACCGTCCAGCGCATCCGGACCCGCGACACCGTCACGCCCGTCGCGGGCCCCGGTGACTCCTACTGGAGCGCCACCCGGATGAGGGCCTTCCTCACCAACGCCAAGAACACCAACACCCTGCCCGACCTGGTCGTCTGGCACGAGCTGTCCGGCAGCTCCGGCATCGCCGCGCACGTGGCCGAGTACCGGGCCATGGAGTCGTCGCTGGGCATCAGCCCGCGGCGCGTCTTCATCAACGAGTACGCCACCACCGCCGAGATCGACGTGCCAGGCCGCGTCACCAACTACATCGCCAAGCTGGAGCGCGCCGGCGTCTGGGCGGCCGACCGGGCGTTCTGGTACGAGTACGGCACCGTCAACGGCCTGACCCACAACAACCAGCCGACCGCGTCCTGGTGGCTCTACAAGTGGTACGGCGACATGGCCGGCAACATGGTGCGCACCACCCCGCGCGCGCAGACCGGCCTGGACGGCTTCGCCTCCTACGACAGCACCCGTCGCCGCGTCGACGTCGTCTTCGGCGACGAGTCCGGCACGAACAACGTCCGCGTCACCGGCCTCGGCGGGTTCGGCGGCAGCGTCCGCGTCCGGTTGGAGTCGACGCCGGGCTCGGGGCGCTTCACCACCGTGTCCGCGCCGACGACTGTCTCCAACACCACCCACACCGTCACCAACGGCGAGATCACCGTGCCGGTGGCGAACATGTCCGCCACGGCCTCGTACCACCTCGTGGTCGAGCCGACCAGCGGCGTGCCCGCCTACCAGCAGCGGTACGAGGCGGAGAACGCGTCGGTGTTCCGCGCCGAACGGCTCTCCGCGGGCAACGCGTCCAACGGCGGGTACGTCGGCCGCATCGACAACTCCGGCGACCCGCGCACGGCCAGCTACGTCGACTTCATCGTCAACGTGCCCACCGCCCGCAGCTACACGATGACCATCGGGTACGCCAACGGCACCGGGGCGACCGCGACGCAGGGCCTGGCCTACAACGGCAGCGCGTGGTCGACGGTGAGCTACCCGGCGACGGCCGGGTGGAGCCAGTTCGGCACCGTGAGCACCACCGTCGGCCTCAAGGCCGGTTACAACGTGATCCGCTTGGCGAAGGGCTCCCCCCACTTCGCCGGTGGCACCGGGTACGCGGAGCTGGACTACCTCCAGCTCACCTGACCCGCGCAGTCCGGCGGCCGGGGGGGGCCGCGGGGGCCCCCCGCCCCCCCCCCCCCCCCCCAAAGCCAAACCCCCCCCCCGGAAAACCAGCCA
>NZ_JBFAMT010000025.1:0-114033 GCF_040656635.1 Actinosynnema sp. NPDC049800
GAACGGCACCCCGGCACGCACGTCACCTGGCTGCTGCGCCGCGGCGCGGTCGGCAACGTCTTCGGCGGCGGCGAAGCCGACCAACTGCCGGCGCGCGGCGCGCTGGGCCTGCGGGCACGGGCCGCGGTGAAGGCCGGGCACGTCGAGGTCGTCACCGGCTTCCGCACCGCAGCCGTCGAACGAGACGGCGACCGCGTGGTGCTGGTGTCGCAGGACGGACACCGCCTCGACCCCGTGGACGAGGTCGTGGCACTGACCGGGTTCCGACCGGACCACTCCTGGCTGTCCGAAGTCCGGCTCGACCTCGACCCCGTACTCCAAGCGCCGACCACGCTCGCCCCGCTCATCGACCCCAACGTCCACTCCTGCGGCACCGTCTACCCACACGGCGCCAACGAACTGCGCCACCCCGAGCCCGGCGTCTACCTCGTGGGGATGAAGAGCTACGGCCGCGCCCCGACGTTCCTCGCGATGACCGGCTACGAACAGGTCCGCAGCGTGGCCGCCGAGATCGCCGGCGACCACGAAGCCGCCACCAAGGTCGAACTCACCCTCCCCGAAACCGGCGTCTGCGGCGGATCCGGAGTCTTCGACGTCGAACCGACGTCCTCCAGTGGGTGCTGCGCCGCGCCGCAGGTGGCGGAACTGACGCTCGCCGCCCCGGGTGCCCGGGTCTGAACTCGCGCGGCCCGGCGTGCTCGGGGGACACGCCGGGCCGCGCCGCGTGCTGGTGGTGCTGTGCCTGACCCAGATCACCAGCTGGGGCGTGCTGTTCTACGGCTTCCCGGTGCTCGCGCCCGCCATCGCGGCGGACGCGGGCTGGTCCGACGCGGCGGTCATCGGCGCGTTCTCGGTGGCGCAACTGGTCAGCGCGGTGGTCGGGGTGCCGGTCGGCAGGCTGCTCGACCGGCACGGGCCGCGCGTGGTGATGACGACCGGGTCGCTGCTGGCCGTCGGCGCGCTGGCGGTGGTCGCGTCGGCGCGGTCGCTGCCGTGGTTCTACGCGGGCTGGGTGCTGGTCGGCGTGGCCATGGCCGGTGTGCTGTACCAGCCGGCGTTCGCCGCCCTCACCCGCTGGCACGGCCCGGAACACCGGGTGGGCGCGCTGACGGTCGTGACGTTGGCGGGCGGGCTGGCGAGCACGGTGTTCGCCCCGCTCACCGCCGCGCTGGCCGCGCACCTGGACTGGCGGCAGACCTACCTGGTGCTCGCGGCGGTGCTGGCCGTGCTCACCGTGCCCGCGCACCTGTTCGGCCTGCGGCTGCCGTGGCCCGCCCACCCGGCCACCTCGGACACCCGTCGGCCGACCGCGATCGCCCGCAGCCGCCCGTTCGTGCTGCTCGTGGTGTCGATGAGCGTCGGCGCGCTGGCCGTGTACGCGATCGTGGTCGCCATGGTGCCGTTGTTCGCCGAACGCGGTCTTTCCACGACCACCGCCGCCTGGGCGCTCGGCCTGGGTGGCGTCGGGCAGGTCCTGGGACGGCTCGGCTACGGACGGCTGGTCGCGCGAACCGGCGTGCAGGCCAGGACCGCCGGCGCCCTGCTGGCGGCCGCGGCCACGACCCTCCTCTTGGGACTGATCCCCGGGCCCGCGTTCGCCCTGATCGCCGCGGCGATGCTGGCGGGTGTCGTCCGGGGCACCTTCACGCTCATCCAGGCCACCGCCGTCACGGACCGCTGGGGCACCGCCCACTACGGGCGGCTCAGCGGTGTCCTGCACGCGCCCCTGACCGTCACCGCCGCCGTGGCCCCGTGGGCCGCGACCGCGCTGGCCGGGACGCTGGGCGGTTACCCGGCGGTGTTCGCCGTGCTGGCCGCGCTGGGCGTGGTCGCGGCGCTGATCTCGCTCAAGTCCGTGCCGACCTACACTGTGGGCCGGGACTTCCGTGGGGGCCGCAGTGGCAGTGAGCAGTGACGAGTTCATCCGGATGGTGAACGCGCTCGTGGACGTGGAGCGCCGGGAGGGCGGGGACTACAGCTCGTTCAGCGTGCGCGGCAAGCGGTTCGGCTACTACTGGCCGCGCACGCAGACGGTCGGCCTGAAGCAGCTGCTGTCCGAGCAGCACGCGCTGGTGGCCGAACGGCCCGACGTGTTCGAGGAGCAGTTCACGTCCGGCGGTTTCGGCTGGGTGGTGGTCTACCTGGCCGGCATCGAGGCCGACGAGCTCGCCGAGCTGGTCTTCGAGGCCTGGCGCCTGTCCGCGCCCGAGGACCTGCTCGCCCGAGTGCCCGACCCGGCACACCGAGCGCACCGCTGACGGTCAGGCGCGAACCACGGCCGGGCGCACGCGTCCGGCACGCGCGCCCGGCCGTTCGTCCGCTCAGTCGGTGCCCGCGACGAGCGGTTCCAGCACCACCTCGGGGTGCAGGCGCTTGAGCACGCCGAGGGCCGTGGAGTCCGGGAACAGCGCCAGGTGAGTGCCGTCGTCCCGGGTGAGGACCTCGCCGCGGTTGTTGTCGACCGCGTTCCGGTGGGCGAGGTCGGGCAGTCGCCGCACCACGGTGTAGGGCAGCCGTTCCAGGCGGACCGGCGACTTGAACTCCGCGTCCAGCCGGTGGGCGGCGACCTCGAACTGCATCGGTCCGACGGCGGCGAACACCGGCGAGCCGTCACCGCGCCGCGCCGAGCGCAGGACCTGCACGACCCCTTCGGACCCGAGCTGCTCGATGCCCTTGCGGAACTGCTTGGCCCGGCTCAGGTCGGCCGGGCGGACCACCGCGAAGTGCACGGGCGCGAAGCTGGGCAGGCCGGGGAACCGCACGGCGGGCTTGTCGGTGTAGAGCGTGTCGCCCACCCGCAGGGAGTTGGCGTTGACGAGGCCGATCACGTCGCCCGGGTACGCGGTGTCCAGTGTGGAGCGCTGCTGCCCGAAGACCTGCTGGACGTACTTGGTGGCGAACGGCTTTCCGGTGGTGGCGTTGGTCACCACCATGCCCCGTTCGAACACGCCCGAGCAGACGCGGGCGAACGCGACCTGGTCCCGGTGCGAGGGGTCCATGCCGGTCTGGACCTTGAACACGAACGCCGAGAACGGCGCGTCCAGCTCGCGCGGCCGCGCGTCGACGTCCGGGCGCGGCGTCGGCCGCGGCGCGAGGTCGACCAGCAGGTCCAGCAGGTGCCGCACGCCGAAGTTGAGCACGGCCGAGCCGAACAGCACCGGCGTGGCCGTCGCGTCCAGGAAGCGCTCCACGTCGAAGTTCCCGCCCGAGGCGGCCAGCAGGTCCAGCTCCTCCACCGCGCGCGTCCACCCGGGACCTTCCTCGGCCTCCGCGCGGGCGGGGTCGAGGCGTTCCTGGGCCGCGGCCGTCGCGCCGCCTGCCGTGCGCGAGTAGCGGATGAACTGCCCGTCGCGGCGGTCCAGCACGCCCCGGAAGTCACCGGCCTCGCCGACCGGCCAGGTCAGCGGCATGGGCTGCAGCCCGATGCGCTCCACCAGCTCGTCGCACAGCTCCAGCGCGTCGCGGCCGGGCCGGTCCCACTTGTTGACGAACGTGATCACCGGGATGCCCCGGTGCCGGCACACGTCGAACAGCTTGAGCGTCTGCGGCTCCAGGCCCTTGGCCGCGTCCAGCAGCATCACCGCCGAGTCCACGGCCGCGAGCACCCGGTAGGTGTCCTCGGAGAAGTCGGCGTGACCGGGCGTGTCGAGGAGGTTGACGACGGTGTCGCCGTAGGCGAACTGCAACGCCGCCGAGGTGATGGAGATCCCTCGCGCCTTCTCCATCTCCATCCAGTCCGACACCACGCCGCGCCGGCCGGACTTGCCGTGCACCGCGCCCGCCTCGGAGATCACCCGCGCGTGCAGCGCGAGCGCCTCGGTCAACGTGGACTTGCCGGCGTCGGGGTGGCTGATCACCGCGAACGTGCGCCGCCGATCCGCCTCCCGCAGCACGTCGGCGGGTGGGGCCGTCACCGAACCTGCGGTGGTCATTCGCGTTTCTCCTGGACTCGACGGGTGTCACCGGGCTCGGCGGTACCGCGGAACGTACCCTGCGGAACCTACTCTCACGTTACGGTAGCCTCCGGCCGCGCCGCACCGGTGCCACAATGGTCGAACGGACGAGGCGTCGGAAGGGATCTTGTGGGCGGGCACATGCAGATCGGCGAGGTGGCCGACCGGACGGGCCTGTCGCTGCGCACGATCCGCTACTACGAGGAAGTCGGCCTGGTCGTGCCCAGCGCCCGCAGCCAGGGCGGGTTCCGCCTCTACACCGAGCCCGACGTCGACCGGCTCCAGGTGGTCAAGCGCATGAAGCCGCTCGGCTTCCAGCTCGAGGAGATGCGCGAACTGCTGAGCATCCTCGACGCCCTCTCCGCCCTCGACGACGACGACCGCGACAAGCACCTCGACCGCCTCGCGCAGTTCCACACGACGGCCGAGCAGCGCTGCGAGGAACTGCGCGCCCAGTTGCGGATCGCCGAGGACTTCGCGGGCAGCTTGCGCGCCCACCTGCCCCACGGCTGAGCGCCCCGAAGCCGGGGCCCGCTGTTCGCGCCCGAGCACCCTCACGTAACGTGAGGGTGTGACCATGGCTCGAACCTCCACCCCTCCACCGGCCCTCACCCCCGGCGCGCTGCGCGTCATCGCCCTCGGCGGGCTGGGTGAGATCGGCCGGAACATGACCGTGTTCGAGCACGAGGGCAAGCTGCTCGTCGTCGACTGCGGCGTGCTGTTCCCCGAGGAGCACCAGCCCGGGGTGGACGTGATCCTGCCGGACTGGACCTGGATGCGGGACCGGCTGGACGACGTGGTCGCGGTCGTGCTGACCCACGGGCACGAGGACCACATCGGCGGTGTGCCCTACCTGCTGCGCGAGCGGGCCGACATCCCCGTCATCGGCTCGCGCCTGACGCTGAGCCTGCTCGCCGCCAAGCTCGTCGAGCACCGCATCACGCCGGTCACGGTGGAGGTCAAGGAGGGGCAGCGGCTCGCGCGCGGCCCGTTCGACCTGGAGTTCCTGGCGGTCAACCACTCCATCCCGGACAGCCTGGCCGTCGCCATCCGCACCGCCGCCGGGCTCGTGCTGCACACCGGCGACTTCAAGATGGACCAGTTCCCGCTGGACGGCCGGATCACCGACCTGCGTGGTTTCGCCCGCCTCGGCGAGGAGGGCGTCGACCTGTTCCTGGTCGACTCCACCAACGCCGACGTGCCGGGCTTCACCACCTCCGAGCGCGACCTGGCCCCCGCCATCGACGAGGTGTTCCGCACCACGCCGCGCCGGGTCATCGTGTCCAGCTTCGCCAGCCACGTGCACCGCATCCAGCAGGTCCTCGACGCCGCGCACGCCCACGGCCGCAAGGTCGCCTTCGTGGGGCGTTCGATGGTCCGCAACATGGGCGTGGCCACCGAACTGGGCTACCTCAAGGTGCCCGACGGCCTCGTCGTCGACATCAAGCGCATGGACCGGCTGCCCCCGCGCCAGGTGACCCTGGTCTGCACCGGCTCCCAGGGCGAGCCCATGGCCGCGCTGTCCCGCATGGCGGGCGGCGACCACTCGATCCAGGTCGAGGAGGGCGACACCGTCCTGCTGGCCAGCTCGCTGATCCCCGGCAACGAGAACGCCATCTACCGGGTCATCAACGGCCTGACCGACCGCGGCGCGAACGTCGTGCACAAGGGCAACGCGAAGGTGCACGTCTCCGGTCACGCCAGCGCGGGCGAGCTCGTCTACTGCTACAACATCGTGCAGCCGTCCAACGTGCTGCCGGTGCACGGCGAGGCACGGCACCTGCGCGCGAACGCCGAGCTCGCCGTGCGCACCGGTGTGGACCGCGACCGCGTGCCGATCGCGGCCAACGGCCACGTCGTCGACCTGCAGGACGGCCACGCCCGCATCACCGGCAAGGTCGAGATCCACAACGTCTACGTCGACGGGCAGACCGTCGGCGGCGTCACCGAGGCCTCCCTGGCCCAGCGCCGCACCCTCGGCGAGGAAGGCGTCATCACCGTCGTCGCCATCGTCGACCTCGACTCCCGCCGGCTCGCCGAACCGCCGGACTTCATCGCCCACGGCTTCGAGCACGACGCCTCCACCTTCGCCCCCGCGATCCCCGCGATCGAGAAGGCGCTCGCCGGCGCGAACGAACGCGGTGTCACCGACTTCGAGGAACTCGAACGGCTGATCGCCCGCGAGGTGCAGAACTGGGCCTACCGGACCCACCGCCGCCGGCCGGTGATCATCCCCGTGGTCGTCGAGGCCTGAGACGTCGGCCGCGTGTTCGCCGCCGCTCCCACGCGGCGGCGAGCAGGTGGCTCGAGGTTCTCCGGCGTCGACCCGGCGGCCAGCCGGGCCTGGGTGCGCGGAGAGCTTGCTCAAGATCAGCCCACTCGTTCGAGGTCTACCGTGACGTCAGGGTAGAGTTCCCGTGGTCGCGCCGGAGCAGCCGCGCCCGTCACGAACCCGATCCCAGGTCGCCAGTCCGCAGTCCGCGGCACCTCCGCTTCCCGCCTCGCCACGAGCAGGCACCCCGTCGGGCGTCGTCCCTTGTTCAGCACGCGAGTCGCACCTGCCGCGCTCGCGACAAGTCCCCCGAGGTGTCGCTTGTCCTCGTACGAGGCGCCCGCACGTCCCACCCTGCTCTCGCGCATCCGCGTGAACTGGTTCGCCAACACCCGCGCCGACCTGCTCTCCGGCCTCGTCGTGGCCCTCGCGCTGATCCCCGAGGCGCTGTCGTTCTCGATCATCGCGGGCGTCGACCCCAAGGTCGGCCTCTACGCCTCGTTCACGATCGCGATCATCATCGCCTTCGCCGGCGGACGCCCCTGCATGATCTCCGCCGCGACCGGCGCGATGGCGTTGGTGCTGGTGCCGCTGGTGCGCGACCACGGCGTGGAGTACCTGTTCGCGGCGACCGTCCTCACCGGCGCGTTCCAGATCGCGTTCGGGCTGGTCGGCGTGCACAAGCTCATGCGCTTCGTGCCCCGCACCGTCATGGTCGGCTTCGTCAACGCCCTGGCGATCCTGCTGTTCACCGCCCAGATCCCGCACATCACCGGCGGCGGCTGGCCCGTCATCGCGCTGGCCGCGCTCGGCCTCGGCGTCATCTACCTGCTGCCGAAGCTCACCAAGGCCGTCCCCTCGCCGCTGGTCGCGATCGTCGTGATCACCTCGCTCACGGTCTTCCTGCACGTCGACGTGCCGACGGTGGGCGACATGGGCGACCTGCCCGACGCGCTGCCGTTCTTCGGCCTGCCGATGGTGCCGTTCACCGCGCAGACGCTGGCGATCATCGCGCCCTACGCCCTCACGCTGGCCGTCGTGGGCCTGGTCGAGTCGCTGCTGACCGCGCAACTGCTCGACGACCTCACCGACACCCCGTCCGACAAGGGCGTCGAGGTCCGCGGGCAGGGCATCGCCAACATCGCCACCGGTTTCCTCGGCGGCATGGCCGGCTGCGCGATGATCGGCCAGTCGATCATCAACACCAAGTCCGGTGGCCGCACCCGGCTGTCCACCCTGTCGGCGGGCGTGTTCCTGCTGATCCTGGTCTACACCCTCGGCCCGGTCGTCTCGCTCATCCCGATGGCCGCGCTCGTCGCCGTGATGGTCTTCGTGTCGATCAGCACGTTCGACTGGTCCAGCGTCACGCCGTCCGGCCTGCGCCGCGCGCCGCGCAGCGAGACCGCCGTCATGGTCGTCACCGTCGGCACCGTGGTGGCCACCCACAACCTCGCCCTCGGCGTCATCGCGGGCGCGCTGCTCGCCGCCGTGTTCTTCGCCCGCCGCGTCGCCCACCTGGTCGACGTCTCCAGCGTCCTTGACCCCGACGGCCGCATCCGCGTCTACGCGCTGACCGGCGAGCTGTTCTTCGCCTCCACCAACGAGCTGATGCACTCCTTCGACTACGCCGAGGACGTCGACAAGGTCGTCATCGACCTCTCCGGCGCGCACGTCTGGGACAGCTCCGCCGTGGCCACGCTCGACACCGTCACCGCGAAGTTCGCCGGACGTGGCGTCGAGGCCGAGATCGTCGGCCTCAACCCGCACAGCGAGAAGCTGCACAGCAAGCTCACCGGACAGGTCTCCGGCTCCCACTGACGGGCGGGCCGCCCGGTTGACTCCGGTCGACCGCTCAAGCATGCTTGAGTCAATGAGTACTGACTGGCCTTCGGAGACCGTCGCGCGGGCGCGGGTGCACGCGGCGTTGGGTGAGCCCGCCCGGCTCGCCGTGGTGGACCTGCTCGTGCTCGGCGACGCCTCGCCCGGCGAGGTCGGCCGCGCGCTCGGGCTGCCCAGCAACCTGCTCGCCCACCACGTGAAGCTGCTGGAGCAGGCCGGGATCGTGGAGCGGTCGCGCTCGGAGGGCGACCACCGGCGCACCTACCTGCGCCTGCGCACCGCCGCGCTGACCGACCTGGTGCCCACCGGCCTGCGGCAGGCGCCGCGGGTGGTGTTCGTGTGCAGCCACAACTCCGCGCGCTCCCAGCTGGCCGCCGCGCTGTGGAAGCGACGCAGCCCGGTGCCCGCGGCCAGCGCGGGCACCCGGCCCGCCGAGCGCGTGCACCCGCTGGCCGTCGCCACCGCCCGCACCCACGGCCTGTCGCTGACCCGTGCCCGTCCCCACCACCTGGACGCCGTGCTGAGGCCCGACGACCTGGTCGTGGCGGTGTGCGACAACGCGCACGAAGAGCTCACCGACCACGACGACCGGCTGCACTGGTCGGTGCCCGACCCGGCCGCCGTCGGCACCCCGGACGCGTTCGACGCCGCCTACCGCGACCTCGCCGACCGCATCGACCGCCTCGCGCCCGCCGTCCACCCCGCCCCCGAGGGACCCTGAATGCCCCGCCCGCTGTCCCACCGGCTGCTCGCCGAGTACCTCGGCAGCCTCCTGCTCGCCGCCCTGGTCATCGGCTCCGGCATCGCCGCCCAACGCCTCTCCCCCGGCGACGTCGGCCTGCAGCTGCTGGAGAACGCCGCCGCCACCGCCGTCGGCCTCTACGCCATCATCCTGGTCTTCGGCCCCGTCAGCGGCGGCCACTTCAACCCCGCCGTGTCCCTGGCGGACGCCGCGTTCGGCGGGTTGGCCTGGCGCGACGTGCCGTCGTACGCGCTGGCCCAGGTGCTCGGCTGCGTCACCGGCGCGGTGCTGGCCAACACCATGTTCGAGGCGGCGCCGGTCAGCATCAGCACCACCGGACGCGCCACGGTCGCGCACGGCGTCGCCGAGGTCGTGGCCACCGTCGGCCTGCTGCTGGTCATCTTCTCGCTCGTCCGGTCCGGCCGGGCCGCCCTCGCGCCGTCCGCCGTCGGCGCCTACATCGGCGCGGCGTACTTCTTCACCAGCTCCACCAGCTTCGCCAACCCCGCCATCACCGTCGGCCGCGTCTTCAGCGACTCGTTCGCCGGGATCGCGCCCTCCTCCGTGCCGGTCTACGTGCTGGCGCAACTCGTCGCCGTCGCGGTCGCCGTGCCGCTGCTGCGCACGCTCTACCCCACCACCGAGGCGACCACCGCGCCCGTCACCGAAGGACAGGTCCGTTGACCCGCAAGCAGCCCGAAGTCCTGTTCGTCTGCGTCCACAACGCCGGCCGCTCCCAGATGGCCGCCGCGCTGCTCCAGCACTACGCGCTGGGCCGCGTCACGGTCCGCTCCGCCGGCTCCGCCCCCGCCGATCAGGTCAACCCCGCCGCCGCCCAGGCCTTGGCCGAACTCGGCCTGGACATCACCGCCGAAGTGCCGTCCAAGCTGACCACCGAGGACGTCGAGGCCTCCGACGTCGTCATCACCATGGGCTGCGGCGACACCTGCCCCGTCTTCCCCGGCAAGCGCTACCTCGACTGGGAGCTCGAAGACCCCGCGGGCCAGGGCGTCGACGCCGTCCGACCCATCCGCGACGACATCGACCGCCGCGTCCGAGGGCTGCTCGCCGAACTGCTCGACGAGCCCGCCTGAGCCGCCGGGTCCCGGCCGCAGCCGCCCTCGCGGCCGGGACCCGCCCTCACCCGGGTCGGAGGCGTGCTGCGACGATGGGCGCCACCGTGCGCTCACCGCGTGCCCGCGGTCCACTGTGGTCCCGCACCACCACCGTCGAGGACCGACCCGGAGGTAACACCCGATGAGCGCGCGTTTCCAGGAGCTCGACTGGCGACAGACCCCGCTAGGCGAACTCGTCCTGCGCCGCCGGTGGGATCCCGTGTTCGACCGCGAGGTCCACGAGATCAAGCTCAACGACGAGTTCCTGATGTCGAGCCTGTTCACCGTGTCGGAGGTGGAGCTGGCGCGCCTGGCGCTCGCCGACCTGCCCGCGCCGCTGGACGTCGTCGTGGGCGGTCTCGGCCTCGGCTACACCGCGCGGACCGTGCTGGAGAACCCGGCCGTGCGGTCGGTGGTCGTGATCGACGCGCTCGGCGAGGTCATCGAGTGGCACCGACGCGGCCTGCTGCCCGGTGGGCAGGAGCTGGCGTCGGACCCGCGCTGCCGGTTGGTGCACGGCGACTTCTTCGCGCTCTCGCGCTCCGACGGCGGCCTCGACCCGACCGACCCCGACCGCCTGTTCCACGCGATCATCGTCGACATCGACCACTCGCCCAGGCACCTGCTGCACCCCGACAACGCCGACTTCTACGAGCCCGAGGGCCTGCGTCGCCTCGCCGCCCGGCTGCACCCCGGCGGGGTGTTCGCCTTGTGGTCCAACGACCCGCCGGACGACGACTACACCGCGGCGCTGGCCGACCGGTTCGCCGAGGTCGGCGCGGAGGTCGTCCGCTTCCACAACCCGCTGCAACAACGTGAGGCGACCGCCACCGTCTACCTCGCGCGGACGGCGGGCGGTCGCTGATCCGTCAGCTCGCGAGCAACCGCACCCACGTGGGCCGCGTCATCGCGACCTCCCGGGTTCATCCCGTTGTCGACCGGACGTCGAGGTCGCCTCACGCCTCGGAGCCGGCGGGCCCGGGGACGTAAGGTTGTCCGGTTGACGCCGGGAAGGGCGGGGTTCGCTGGTGATGGACGTGGGGCGCTTGGTGGCCGGGCGGTACCGGCTGCGCGGGCGCGTGGGCGCGGGTGCGATGGGCGTCGTGTGGCAGGCGTTGGACGAGCGCCTGGACCGCGTGGTGGCGCTCAAGCAGCTCGTGGTGCCCGAGGGGGCCGACCCGGTCGCGGCGGTGGGCCGCGCGGCGCGGGAAGGGCGCATCGCCGCCCGGTTGCAGCACCCGAACGCGGTGACGGTGCACGACGTCGTGGAGGACGACGGCAAGCCGGTGCTCGTCATGGAGTACCTGCGGGCGCGGACCCTCGCCGAGCTGATCGCGCGCGGCCCGTTGCCCGTCGAGCGGGTGACGCACATCGGCGCGCAGATCGCCGGCGCGCTGGCGGCGGCGCACGCGGCGGGCATCGTGCACCGGGACGTCAAGCCGGGCAACGTCCTGCTGACCGACGACGGCACCGCGAAGATCACGGACTTCGGCATCGCCCGCGCGGTCGGGGACGTCACCGTCACCCGGACCGGGCTGCTCGCCGGCACGCCCGCGTTCCTCTCGCCGGAGGTCGCGCGCGGCGGCGAGCCGGGGCCCGCCTCCGACGTGTTCGCCCTCGGCGGCACGTTGTACGCGGCGGTGGAAGGGCGTCCGCCGTTCGGCGACGGTGACAACGCGATCGCCTTGCTGCACGCCGTCGCCGCGGGCCGCTTCGCGCCGCCGACCCAGGCGGGACCGCTGACCGACGTGCTGCTGGACCTGCTGCGCACCGACCCGGCGGCCCGGCCGACGATGGCGCAGGCCGCCGAACGGCTGCGCGCGCCGACCGTGACGGCGCCACCGGCGACCCGGCTGGACCTGAACCCGGCAGACCTGCCGCCGACCGGCCCGCACCCGGAAGGCTCGCTGACCACCGGCCCGCACCGAGCCGACCTGACACCGCAGCCCGCCGGCCGGGACCTGGCGGTCCCCTCGGCGCTCCCGGCCCAAGCGGGTCCGACACCCTGGCCGACCGACCCGCACGCAACGGATCCGGCCCACAGCAGTCCGACTCCGTGGCCGACAGGCCCGCACCCCACCGCCTTGGCGCCGCACCCGACCGCCCTCGCGCCCCGGCCCGCACGTGGTGGGCGTGCGGGACTCATCGCGGTGGCCGCGGCGGCCGTCGTGGGGCTCGTCGTGCTGGTCGTGGTGCTGGCGAACGGGAATCGGACCACCGACAACGCGGCCGGCGCGGTCACGAGCACCACGTCGTCGTCCAGCAGCACGCCCGCTCCCGCCCAGTTGGCACAGGCCGTCGCGGAGTACTACGCGTTGTTGCCGAAGAACACCGCGCAGGCCTGGGAACGGCTCGGGCCCGCCCTGCGCGCGCAGGGCCGCCCGCAGTACGACAAGTACTGGCGCGACGTCAAGGACCTCACCGTCAGCGCCGCGCCCACCGCCGTCGGACCGGACACCGTCAGCGTCGGCATCGACTTCACCGGCCCGGACGGCAAGAGGTTCCGCGAATCGCACCGCGTGCGGCTGGTCGTCCAGAACGGGACGCCGCTGATCGACGCGGACGAAGTCGTGTCCTCGCAACGCATCGGCAAAGCGGACGACGACGAGGACGAGGACAAGAAGGAGGACGACAAGAAACGCGGTGGCGGCAAGAGCGGCGGAGGCTGAGGGCCGGTTACGCGGCGACCTCGCCCCACACCGCCTTGTAACCGGCCTGGGGATCCACGCCCCACCGCGAAGACAACCGGTTGACCAGCAAGAGCCCTCGGTGGTGCGGTTCCCGCCCGCCCGGCTTGCCCAGCACGGGCAGCAGCTCGGGGCTGGCGTCGTGCACCTCCACCCGGACCACGTGCGCGTCGGGCCGGTGGCTCAGCCGCAACCGGCGTGGCGCGGTGGCGTGCTCGAACGCGTTGGTCAGCAACGCGTCGGCGATCAGCAGCAGGTCGAGCAGCTTCGACTGGTCCAGTTCCGGGACGTTCTCGGCGATCCACCGCCGCGCACGGCGCACCAGTGGGACTTTGTCCTCCAGATCGAGGTCGACGTGGTCAGCGGACCGTTCGACGACGTCCACAACACGAGCCTTCCAGCAATCGGCACTCCCTTGAGCACAGGGGGGTAGGTGGCGGGTTCCCCGCGGCCGGACCCGCAAACAGTGACGCCGACCTCATCGCGGGTCCGCCGCGGCCGAGGTCGGCACGGGGATCAGGTGGTCGACCAGCCCGGCGGTCGCGTCGATCAGCTTGACCACCCGCGTGACCTCCGGTGATGCCACCAGGGTCAGGTCCATGCCGTGGTCGCGGCACAGGTCCGCCGCGTGCAGCAGCACGGCGAGACCCGCGACCCCCATGAACGTCACGCCGCCCAGGTCGAGCCTGATCCCGTCCGGTCCCAGCCCTTCGCGCACGAGGTAGTCCTGGATCCGGTCCGCCGCCACGATGTCCACCTCGCCGGACACCGTGATCACCGTGGTGCCCTCACCGGTGCGGAAATCGCAGGAGAAACCCGCGCGCGGACCGCGCTTACCCGAATCGGGCGCCACCGATCGCCTCCCGTGTCGCACTACGTCCGACCCCGCGTACGGGAACGATTCAGACCAGTCGGACCTCGGCCCAGACGGTCTTCTGGTCGTCATGGGGCCGATGACCCCAGTTGACCGACAGCCGGTTGACCATGACCAGGCCGCGACCGTGCGCGGGGGTGTCCAGCCGTCCCAGGACGGGGAACCGGCTCGGGCTGCCGTCCTGCACCTCGATCCGCACCAGGTCGGCTTCGAGCCCTCGGCGCAGCCGCAGCCGTCGTGGCCCGGCGGCGTGGCGGTAGGCGTTGCCGACCAGTTGGGCGGCGACCACCTGGATGTCCACGAGTCGGTCGCCGCCGACGCCCGGGAACGTGCGGGCGACCAGGTCGAACAACTCGTCCGGCGCGGGAGGGGTGTCCGGGAGGCCGAGTTCGACGCCGTCCCGGGGAAGTTCGACAGTGCTCATGGTCCGCCCTCCGCTGCCCTGTTTTCTCAAGGCATGAACAACGCGTTTGGTACCCGCTGGACCGACGGGCCAAACCAGCCGCTCACTTCGGCGTGACCACCACGGACACCTCCACCGGCACCGACTGCTCAGGACCCGCCGTGACCGTGCCGCTGATCGTGCCGCCGACGGCCTTCGGACCGGCGAGCAACCGGAGGACGAACGTCACCTGGGCGCCCGCGGCCAACTCGCCCTCGGCCGTGCAGGTGACGGTGCCCTTGCCCGCCGGGCACCCGACCGTCCGCGCCGCGCCGTCCCAGCCGACGAGCGGCCGGCCGAGCAGGTTGCGGCCCGGACCGACCACTTGCACGCCTTCGGGCAGCGACAGCGCCAGCGTGGTGGGCGCCAAGGGCGTCCGGCCGGCGTTGCGGATGGTGACGGGCAGGTCGACGGGTGGTCCGCCGGTGGGCAGGGCGAAACCGTCCGGCACGACCGTGACCAGCGGCTGCGCCAGGGGTTCGGCGGTCGTGGTGGTGGTGACGACGCCGCCCGCGACCGGTGCGGACGGCGGGTCGGACGGTCCGGTCGTGGTCACCGGCGGGCCGGACGATCCCGTGGCGGGCGCGGACGTTCCCGAGACGACCGGCGAGACCTCCTGCTGGTCCGCCGACGGGGCGGGCGGTTGCGCCGCGACCGTGGGCACGGCCACCGGCTGCCCGGCGTTGAGCCCCAGCGCCACGGCCGCGACCATCGCGGTGGCCGACGCCGCCATGCCGAGCCACTGCGCCGTCGTGACCGAGTTGGCCGCCGCTCCCGCCCCTGCTCCCGCCCCCGCCCCCGCCCCCGCCGCACCCGCCACCGCCGCGCCCGCCTTCGCCGCGCCGGCGGTCGTGGCCAGGTAGCCCGAGACACCGGCGCCGAGCACCAGCGGCGCGACGACGGCGCGCAGCGTGCCGTTGACGTCGGCCAGTTCGGCGGCCATCGCGGGGCAGGTCGGGCACTCGTCGAGGTGCGCCTCGACCTGGGCGGCTTCCCGCTTGGTGAGGCCGCCCCTGGTCCACGCGGCCAGTTTCGCGACGGTGGCGCGGCAGCGGTTCGTGGGGCTGTCCGCCAGGTGTGCTTGCAGGTAGGCGGTCTTGAGCCCTTCGCGGGCCCGGTAGGCCAACGCCGAGGCGCCGTTCGCGGTCAACCCCAGCAGCTTCGCCAGCTCGGCGGCCGACTGGCCCTCGATCTCGGTCTGCCACAACACCGTCTGCCACCGCTCGGGCAGGCTGGCGAACGCCCTCGTGGCCAGCGCCCGTTCCAGGGTCGCCACGGCCGGGTCGTGGAACGGCACCGTGGTGACCTTCTCCACGCCCGACACGGCTTCCACGTCGTCGGCCAGCTTGAGCTTCTTGTCCCGCCGCGTCTTGTCGTACGCGGTGTGGCGCAAGGCGGTCAGCAGGTAGGCGCGGAACGCCGAGTCCGGGCCACCGCCCGCGCGCACCGTGTCGAGCACCTTGGCGAACGCGTCCGACACCAGGTCGTCGGCCTCGGCGCTCGACCAGGCCAGGTGCCGGGCCAGGTTGCGGGCCGCGGTCACGTGCCGCTCGAACAGCTCGCCGTACGCCTGGATCTCCCCGCCGCGCACGGCTTCGATCAGCTCGGCGTCCGACGGCGGCCGGGACGAACGCGGCACGCCCGACGAGCCGGACGTCGAGCTCGCGTCGGCGTTGAGCGCGTGGTCCAGGTCGTCGCGCAGGGCGGCCAGGTCCGCGCGCGCCCACCGCTCCAGCTCGCGCTCGTCGGGGTGCCCGATCACCGGACGTCTACCTCCCAGGCACGGTGGGTGAGCGATTCAGCCCGGACCATATCCAACCCGGCGGAGGATTCGGCCCACCGCCTCCGGCAGCGGATCACGGCCCGCGACCCACGACCGCGGCTCGCCAGGCCGTCACCGCGGGTGACGGTATCGCACCGCGGAACCCCGGAATCCCCTTGTCCGCACCAGTGCGGTCACCACCGCGTGCGCACAGTTGACCGGGAAGGGTGAAGGTTTCCCGGATCGACGATCGGCGCACGTCACCGACGTACTGTCCCGCAGTTGTGCGCAGAGCACGTCGGCGAATCGTCGACGCGCCAACGGAACAGGACGGTGGGCATGACCGCGATCGACGAGGGCTACGTCTTCGACAACCACAACCTCCACGCCACCGAACAGCACCGCTGCCTGGCCGCCGCCTACGACCCGGCCACGCTCGCCCACCTGGAGCGCACCGGCGTCGGGCCGGGGTGGCGGTGCCTGGAGGTCGGCGCCGGCGGCGGCAGCGTCGCGCACTGGCTCGCCGGCCGCGGCGCGTCGGTGCTGGCCACCGACGTCAAACCCGAGCACGTCCCACCCGCCGCCGGGTTGACCGTGCTGCGGCACGACGTCGTCCACGACCCGCTGCCCGAAGCCGGGTTCGACCTGGTCCACGCCCGGCTCGTGCTGCTGCACCTGCCCGAGCGCGAACAGGTGCTGCGCAAGCTCGTCCGCGCCCTCAAGCCCGGCGGGGTGCTGCAACTCGACGAGTTCGACCTCGACTACGGACCGGTGCTCCTGGCCGCCCATCCCGAGCACGCCGCCGCGTACGAGGATTTCCTGGCGGCCAAGGAGCGCATGTTCGACGCCGCGGGCGCGGACCGCCGCTGGGGTCGCCGCGTCGCCGCGTCGATGGCCGCCGCCGGGCTGGTGGACGTGGACCCCGTGCCGGTGGTGCGGCAGTGGCACGCGGACTCGCCCGGCCTGCGCCTGCTCGTCCACCACACCCACCACCTGCGCGACAAGCTGCTCGCCGCCGGCCTGACCGACACCGCCCTCCGGACCGCCCGCGCCGCGATGGCGCACCCCGCGTTCCGCGCCACCTCCTGCGTCTTCTACACCGTCCAGGGCAAGCGCCCCGGGCGAAGGTGACGAAGCGTCGCGACCGCACGGCACTTCGGCACCCCGAACGGTCGGCACGCGCGGTCGTCCGGCGATCATGATCGGCCCGCGGTCGCGGGCTACGTACACTTCGGCCGTGGCGGGGAGCATCGCGGACGGTCGACGGCGTGGGCGACGACGCGGAGAGCTGACGGTCGAGACGATCGCCCGGCTCGCCGGGGTGTCGAAGCCGACCGTGTCGAAGGTGCTGAACGGGCGGGCCGGCGTGGCGGCGGAGACGCGGCAACGGGTCGAGGCGCTGCTGCGCGAGCACGGCTACCGGCGCCCGGACGCCATCGCGCCCTCGGCCATCCTCGAAGTCGTGTTCTACGGCCTGGAAAGCCACATGGCGGTCGAGATCGTGCGCGGCGTCGAACCGGTGGCCCGGGAGCACGAACTGGCCGTCGCGTTCACCGAGGTGGTCGAGCCGACCTCGCCCGGCCGGTCCTGGGCCGAGAAGCTGCTGGCCAGGCACCCGGTCGGGGTGATCGCGGTGTACTCGGCGTTCACGCCGGAGCAGCACGCGCTGCTGGCCGCGAGCGCGATCCCGCTGGTGGCGCTCGACCCGTCCGGCGAACCGCTGCACACCACGCCGTCGGTCGGCGCGACGAACTGGAGCGGCGGCATCACGGCCGCGCGGCACCTGCTCGACCTCGGCCACCGGCGGATCGGCGTGATCGGCGGACCGACGGACTCCCTGGGCGCCCGCGCCCGCCTGGAGGGCTGCCGGGCCGCGATGGACGCCGCGGGCGCGCCGCTCGACGACCGGCTCGTGCGCACCGGCGAGTTCACCTTCGAGCAAGGCCTTGAACTGGGCCGCGAGCTGCTGGGCCTACCCGACCGGCCGACCGCCGTGCTGTGCGGCAACGACCTGCAGGCGCTCGGCGTCTACGCCGCGGCGTGGCAGCTCGGCCTGCGCATCCCGCACGACCTCAGCGTGGTCGGCTTCGACGACATCGACAACACCCGCTGGTGCTGCCCGCCGATGACGACCGTGCGGCAGCCGTTGGCCGAGATGGGCGCGACGGCCGCCCGGATGCTGCTCACCCTCACCACGGGCGGAACCCTCGTCCAGCCCCGGGTGGAGCTGGCCACCACGCTCGTCGTGCGCGAGAGCACCGCGCCGCCCGCCTGAACCCGGAGCACGTCACGCCCCGGAGCACGTCACGCCTGAGCAAGCCACCCGAGGTCGCCTGCGTCCCCTGGGTCTTGTCTTCCGAACTGTTTCGCTCAATACTCCTAAATGTTTCAGCGCCGGAACACCCCACGGGCGCGGAGGCCTCCTCCGCCGCCCGACCGAACCGCACCTCGTTCCGGAGGACTGACCCCCGCCTGAGCCCGTGCCCCGCGATCCGAGGGCCGGCGGTTCGGCGTGGCTTCGATTGTTAGCGCTAACACGGCACGCAGCCCCTCACTCACTGGAGAGGAGTCCGGGATGCGGCATCCCGCACGACTTCGCACCCACCTGTCCGCCCTCGCCATCGCCGGCTTGGCCCTGACCGGAACGACCGTCGCGCTGTCCGCGCAAGCCGCCGAGGCGGCGGGCTGCTCGGTCGAGTACTCGGTGACCTCGCAGTGGTCCGGCGGGTTCGGCGCGAACGTCTCCGTCACCAACCTCGGAGACCCCGTCTCCGGGTGGACGCTGACCTGGTCCTACCCGGCCGGCCAGACCGTCACGCAGGCGTGGAACGCCACCGTGTCGCAGAGCGGCGCCCAGGTCAGCGCCAGGAACGTGAGCTACAACGGCGGCATCGCCACCGGCGCGAGCGTCGCGTTCGGGTTCAACGGCTCGTGGACCGGCAGCAACCCCGCGCCGACCGCGTTCTCCTTGAACGGCACCGCCTGCACCGGGAACGTCGGCCCCACGACGACCACGCCCACGAGCACGACCACCGGCACCACGACCACCGGTCCCACCACGACGACCACGGCTCCCACCGGCAGCCTGCCGTCGAGCTTCCGCTGGTCCTCCAGCGGGATCCTGATCAGCCCGAAGCCGGACGCGACGCACGCCAACGTGGCGGTCAAGGACCCGAGCGTGGTCTACCACGACGGCAAGTGGCACGTGTTCGCCTCGACCTACACCACCGGCTACAACCTGATGTACACCAGCTTCACCGACTGGTCGCAGGCGTCCTCGGCGCCGCACACCTACCTGGACCGGACCGCGATCGGCACCGGGTACAAGGCGGCGCCGCACGTGTTCTTCTTCGCGCCGCAGAAGCTGTGGTACCTCGTCTACCAGACCGGCGACAACGCGTCGTACTCCACCACGACCGACATCGCCGACCCGCAGTCTTGGAGCGCGCCCAAGAAGTTCTACGCCAACGGGATGCCGCAGATCATCCGGGACAACATCGGCAACGGCTACTGGGTCGACTTCTGGGTCATCTGCGACACCGCCAAGTGCTACCTGTTCTCCTCCGACGACAACGGCCACCTGTACCGGTCGGAGACCACGGTCGCCAACTACCCCAACGGGTTCACCAACACCGTGATCGCCCTGCAGGACTCGGACCGGAACAGGCTGTTCGAGGCGGCCAACGTCTACAAGGTCGCGGGCAGGAACCAGTACCTGTTGGTGCACGAGGCGATCGGCTCGGACGGCAGGCGCTACTTCCGCTCCTGGACCGCGCCCGCCATCACCGGGCCGTGGACGTCGCTGGCCGACACCGAGGCCAACCCGTTCGCCCGCGCCAACAACGTCACCTTCCCGAACGGCGCCTGGACCCGTGACATCAGCCACGGCGAGATGCTGCGCTCCGGCTCCGACCAGATCATGGAGATCAGCCCGTGCGACCTGCGCTACCTGTACCAGGGCATGGATCCCAACGCCGGCGGTGACTACAACCGGCTGCCCTGGCGGCTCGGCCTGCTGACCCAGACCAACTCCACCTGCTGATCCCGAGCGGGGGGCGCGGGACGTCGACCCGGCGTTCCGCGCCCGGTCGGCGTGACCGCGCCGGCCGTGACGACGAGCGGCGGTCGAGGACTGTCAGCCGAGTCCGATCGTGTAGTCCATGAACTCCCAGGAGATCTCCAGCTTGCGCATGCCCAGCGTCCGCCCGTCGGTGCTGGCCGTGGTCCAGCACCAGTCGAACGAGTTCCAGGGCAGGTGGGTGAAGAACTGCTGACTGGACCACCGCGGACTGAGGTCGTCGGCCTCGGCGAACCAGAAGAACTTCTCCCCGCCGACCCAGCCGGTGTAGACCTTGACGGTGCCGCCGGGATCGACCTGGTACCACCCCTTCTTCGCCCAGTCGACGCCGCCCTCGCACCCGGGGGCGTGGTAGGCGTACGCCACCCAGAGCCGCTCGTTGCTCCGGTTCTTGAAGTACAGGCCCATGTCACACCGCCTCCGGCGAATCGGGCCGCGACGGCGGATCCGGCCGCGCGGGGCGCTCCGGGCTGAGGCGGTCCTCCTGGTAGTCCTCGTCGCCGGGTCGGTGCTCGGCCCCGCCCGCCGCGCGACCGGAGACCAAGGGTCTGCGGTGGGTCGTCCGGGCCTCGGGGAGGTCCTCGACGGAGTCCTTCGCCTCCGTCGCCACTTCTTCCGGCGTCCACTCCCGGGAAAGTCGTTCGAATGCCATGGATACCTCCGCAAACGACGCCCGCGCTCGCGCCCCGCACCGCGCGGAATGGCGCACTTGGGCGGTTCAGGACGCTCAGTATCCCGCCGGGACCCGTGCGGGTGAAGCCGCACGATGTCACTCGATGGAGTTAATCCCGGTGCTCGCCAACGGTCGTTCGACCGCGCGGACGGCGGCATAGCGAAAAAGGGATGGCGGAAACGTTATGGCGCAAGCGGATCAGCCGAATTCCCCTGGCAACGGTCAAGCCTCGAAGGAAATGCCACCGAGGCGCTAGACACTGTGTTGTCCATCGAGGCCGCCACTCGGGATCTCCCTGCATTGCCTGAGGAGTTGGCGTGAAACGCAGAATCGGCGCATACCTCGCCGTGTGCCTGACAGCCCTGTCCGTCGAGGCGGCCACCGCACGAGCGACGCCGGCGGCACCGCCGAGCCCGCTGACGCTCGCGGTGCGATCGGCCGACCAGGCCGCCGCGTCCGGGCTCGACGCGCTGGCCAAGGGGCCGCACGAGCAGTTCCGGCGGCGGGCGGTCTACCAGGGCGGCGTACCCGGCCGGAAGGACCTGTTCTACGTCTCCTACGACCGCACCTACGACGGGTTGCCGGTCATCGGCGGCGACGCCGTGGTGGCCACCGACGCGGCGGGCCACGTGCTGGAGACCGTCGCCGCTCCCCTGGGCGGCCTCGCGGTCGACACCACACCGACCATCACCCCCGCACGAGCGGCGGAGGTCGCCGGAGCTCAACTGTCCACGGTGGACGATATCGGGAGCACCACGCTGTCGGTGCTCGCCGGAGGGCACGGCACGCTTGTCTACGAGACCGTCGTCTCCGGCCGCAAGGACGGCGTGCCGAGCCGCCTGCACGTCTACGTCGACGCCCGCACCGGCGCTGTCGCGGGCAGTCAGGACGACGCCAGGGCGGGCACCGGCACGAGCCAGTGGAACGGCCCCAACCCGTTGTCCATCGACACGAGCAACAACAGCACGGTGGACGACACGCGACCCGGCGTGCGCTGCGTGGACTACGCGACCAACGCGCCGTTCAGCAAGGCAAGCGACTCCTTCGGCAACGGCAACGCGACCAGCAAGGAGACCGGCTGCGTCGACGTGCTGTGGTCGACCCAGAAGCAGTGGGAGATGATGCGGACCTGGTTGGGCCGCAACGGGATCGACGGCAACGGCCGCGGGGTCACGGTCAAGGTCGGCCTCAACGCGGTCAACGCGTACTGGACCGGGCAGCACATCGAGATCGGCCGCAACAACGCCAACCAGTGGATCGCCTCGATGGACGTGGTCGCGCACGAGCACGGGCACGCCATCGACCAGCACACGCCCGGCGGCGCGGCCCGCGAGGCCGGTCTCGGCGAGGCCACCGGCGACATCTTCGGCGCGCTGACCGAGGCCTACGCCGCGGAGCCCGCGCCGTTCGACACGCCGGACTACCTGGTCGGCGAGTCGGTGAACCTGGTCGGCCGCGGTCCCATCCGGAACATGGCGAACCCGTCGGCCGTCGGCGGTCACCCGAACTGCTGGTCCAGCGCCATCCCCGGCACCGAGGTGCACGCCGCGGCCGGTCCGCTCAACCACTGGTTCCACCTGCTGGCCGAGGGTTCCGCGGCCAGTCCGACGTGCGACGGCTCGACCGTGACCGGCATCGGCATCCAGGCCGCGGGCCGGGTGTTCTACAACGCCATGCTGCTCAAGACCTCCGGCATGACGCACTTCCGCTACCGCGTCGCGACGCTCACCGCGGCGAAGAACCTCGACCCGACCTGCCGGCAGTTCCAGGCCGTCAAGGCGGCCTGGAACGCGATCAACCTGCCCGCCCAGCCCGGCGAGCCGACGTGCGCGACCGTGCCGGACGACGACTTCACGCTCGCGCTCGACCCCGCGTCGGGCACCGTGGAGCCGGGAGAGAAGACGCAGTCGACCATCCGCACGACCACCACGTCCGGCGACCCGCAGACCGTGGCGTTCAGCGCCACCGGCCAGCCTGCCGGCGTGACGGTGCACTTCGCACCGTCCTCGGTGACCTCGGGCGAGTCCTCGACCCTCACCGCGGCCACGACGGCGGACGTCGCGCCCGGCACGTACCCGATCACCGTGCGGGCCGCGGGTTCCACCAGCCACACCGTGACCTACCACCTCACGGTCGGCGGCGAGCCGCCCGCGGACGACTTCGCCATCGCGCTCGATCCCACCGGCGGCAGCGCCGAACCCGGCGGCGCGGTGAGCACCACGGTCGGCACCACGACCACGTCGGGCGAGTCCCAGAAGGTGGGGCTGTCCGCGTCGGGCCTGCCGGCCGGCGCCACGGCGACGTTCGACCCGGCCACGGTCGCGTCCGGCGAGTCGTCCCGGCTGACGATCGCCACGTCGCCGGGCACCCCGGCGGGCACTCACCAGGTGACGGTCACCGGCGCGGGACCGGCGGTGTCGCACTCCGTCACGTTCACGTTGACCGTCGAGGAGGGCACGCCGGGCGGCTGCGCCGGACTGCCGGCGTGGAGCGCGACCCGGGCCTACGTGCCGGACGACGTGGTCTCGCACAACGCGCACAAGTGGACGTCGACCTGGTACTCCACCGGCGCCGAGCCCGGGGCGCCCGGCTCGTGGGCCGTGTGGCGGGACACGGGCGCCTGCTGAACCCACGCTGACGGGGTGGCCCCGGCCGCCCCGTCAGCGGTCCAGCGCCCGGGCGATGTCCCGCCACAGGTCGTCGGCGTCCTCGATGCCCACCGACAGCCGGATCGTGCCGCCGGTGATGCCGCTCGCCTTCAGCCGGTCCTCGTCCAACTGGCGGTGCGAGGTGCTCGCGGGGTGCAGCACCAACGTCTCCGTGCCGCCGAGCGACGGCGCGAGCCGGACCAGCTCGACGCCGGTGACGAACTTCCGGCCCGCCTCCACGTCGGCCACGTCGAACGAGAACGAGCTGCCGAAGCCATCCAGGAACCGGGTCGCGACGGCGTGGCTGGGGTGCGCGTCGAGGCCGGGCCAGTGCACCACGCGCACCGCCGGGTGCTCGGCCAGGCGGCGGGCCAGGACGGCGGCGTTCTCCTCGTGCTTGCGGACGCGCAGCGCCAGGGTCCGCAGGCCGCGGATGGTGAGCCAGGCCGCGAACGGGTCCGGGGTCACGCCCAGCTCGACCGAGTGCCGCCAGGTCGAGCGGTAGCGGGCGTCGTCGGCGAACACCGCCACGCCGCCGGTCACGTCGCTGTGCCCGCCGAGGTACTTCGTGGTCGAGTGGACGACCACGTCCGCGCCGTGCTCGATCGGGCGGCACAGCAGCGGTGAGGCGAACGTGTTGTCCACGACCACGAGGACGTCGTCCGGCACGGCGACGGCGAGCGCGGGCAGGTCGCTGACGTGACCGGTGGGGTTGGCGATGGTCTCCAGGTAGAGCACCTTGGTCTCGGGCCGGACCGCCGCGCGCACCTCGTCCGGGTCGTGGCCGCCGACGTAGGTGACCGCGACGCCCCAGCGCTCCTCCAGGTCGCGCAGCAGGGCGAGCGTGCCGCCGTAGAGCGCGTGCTGGGCGATCAGGTGGTCGCCGGACCGGAGGTTCGCGAGCAGCACCGCGTTGATCGCGCCCATCCCCGACGCGGTGGCCAGCGCCGCCGTGCCGCCTTCGAGCGAGGCCACGGCGCCCTCCAGGGCCCGGACGGTCGGGTTGCCGAACCTCGTGTAGACGAACGCGCCGTCCGGCCTGGTCATCGCGTCGGCGAGGGCGTCGAGGTCGTCGAACGCGAAGCTGGAGGTCTGGTAGAGCGGCACGGACAGGGGCGTGCTGGTCAACGCGGGGACCGAGGTGCGGGCAACGCGGGTGTCGGCATGCATGGGACGAGCATGGTTCAGGAAGTGGTATGTCTTTAGAGCCAATTCGCCTAGATTGGTCTCATCATGAAGCCAATCTCCGTGGACGACCTGGCGGGCCGGCTCGGGCGCTGGTCCGCCGGCCGGGGCTCGCTGTACCTGCTGCTGGCGGCGCGCCTGCGCGAGCTGGTCGACGAGGGCCTGCTGCCGCCGGGGACCGTGCTGCCGCCGGACCGGTCGCTGGCGTCGGGTCTCGCGGTCGGGCGGACGACCGTGATCGCGGCGTACGACCTGCTGCGGGAGGAAGGCCGGTTGACCCGGCGGCGCGGCAGCGGCACGTGGGTGTCGTCGGGTGGTCGTGCGGCGGCCCGCGAGGAGACCGCGAACCCGATGTTCGTGAACCTGCTGGAGCCGCCCGACGGCGTGCTCCAGTTCGCCTGCGCCGGGCCGATGGCGCCGCCCGACCGGCTGGTGCGGGCCCAGCGGCGAGCGGTGGAGCGGTTGGCCGGCGAGGACCTGGGCTACCACCCGTCCGGGCTCCCGGCGCTGCGCGCGGCGCTGGCCGACCGGTACCGCGACCTCGGCGTGCCGACGACCGCGGGTCAGATCCTGGTGACGACGGGGGCGCAGCAGGCGTTGGCGCTGCTGACGCGCGCTCTCGTGCGGCCGGGTGACGAGGTGCTGGTGGAGGCGCCGACCTACCCCGGCGCGCTGGACCTGTTCCGGGAGGTCGGCGCGGTCGTCCGCGCGGACGACGACCTCGCGGGCGCGCTCGCGCGTTTCACACCGGCGTTGGTGTACGCGATGCCCGCGTTCCGCAATCCCACCGGCTCGTCCCTGAGCCCGTTGGCACGCGCGCGCCTCACGAGGGCGGCCGGCGACGTGCCGCTGGTGTTCGACGAGGTGCTGGCCGACCTGGACCTGAGCGGCGCGCCGGCGTCGCCGCCCACTCCCGGCGCGATCACGGTGGGGTCGCTGAGCAAGGTGGTGTGGGGCGGGTTGCGGGTCGGCTGGGTGCGGGCCGACGCGGCGCTCGTCGCCCGGCTGGCCCGGTTCAAGGCGGTGCACGACCTGGGCAGCGCGGTGCTGGACCAGTGGGCGGCGGTGGAGCTGCTGGCGGACTTCGCGGCGGTGCGGTCGGAGCGCGTCACGGCGTTGCGGCGGCAGCACGACCACCTGTGCGCGCGGGTGCGCGAGGAGCTGCCGGAGTGGGAGTTCACGCCCGCCGAGGGCGGCCAGACGCTGTGGGTGCGGCTGCCTGACGCGGACGCCGCCTCGTACGCCCAGGTGGCGTTGCGGCACGGGGTCGCCGTGCTGCCCGGGGGTTCGCTGGACCCGACGGGCGGCAGCGCCGACCGGCTGCGGCTGCCGTTCACCGCCGAACCGCCGGTGATCAGCGCCGCCGTCGCCGCGTTGGCCGCCGCGTGGCGCGCCTTCGCCGCCGAGTCGACCCGCCGGCCGCTCGTGCCGTCCATGTCGGTGTAGGAACGGCCGGCGCCACCGTGGCCGCGGCGGCGCCGGCCAAGCCTCGTCGGACGTGCGGCTCGAGCCTACGGCCGGCGCCCCGGCCGGGACCTCTCGCGGATTGCCCGTTCGGTCAGGACCCCGCGTCGAGGCGGTTGCGCCCACCGACCTCGCCGACGCGTGGTGGACCGGGTGCTCGTCGCCGCGCGACGAGCGCTGTCGGGCGCTCCCCGTCGTCAGGAGATGCCGCCGTCGCAGCCCTCGTCCCGGACACCGCCCTGGATCCAGGGCAGGTTCACCTTCCGGAACGCGATCGAGCGGTGCGAGGACGCGCTCGCCGAGGTGTTCTCGTTGACCTCGATCAACGCGCCGACGTGGTAGTCGGCGGTCTTGACGATGCTGGAGTAGCCGCCCTCGCGGTAGCTGCCGCCCTCGTCGGGCAGCGGCGCGTCGGAGAACGGTCGGCTGTAGGCCCACGTGCGGCCCTCGTCCTCGCTCATCCGGATCCGCATCTTGGTGCGGGTCTCGGTGCTGGCGGAGTTCACGAACGCGAGCCGGGCGGGCGCGTCGGCGTTGTAGCGCATGGTCGAGCCCTCGTTCACCGGGTCGAGCAGGCAGCTCGCCGCGGCGAACGGCCGGAAGCCGTTCTCGATCGTCCCTCGGGTGACCCAGCGCCGTTCCTGGATCTCCGCGGTCGCGGAGGTCGGCCGGTCGTTGCGGTACAGCTCGCCGTTGGCCAGCTCCAGCACGGTGGACTCGCCGGTCTGCTCCATCGACGCGCCCGCCGTGGTGCGCAGCGGCGCCGACTTCCACGTCACACCGTGGTCGTCGCTGTAGAGGTTGCGGTGCTGCGCGGGGATCACCAGGCGGCCGGCGTCGCGGTAGGTGGTCTGGATGCCGACGCCGGGGCCGACCGCGTCCCAGTTCCAGCTCCGGCCGTCGGCCAGGGTCCGGGGCTTGAGGGTGGCGGACATGTTCGTCGGTGACGCCCAGGTGTTGCCGTTGTCGGTGCTGGAGGTCAGCCACACCTGCCGGTCGTCCCACGAGTCGACGGGCGAGTGTCCCTCGGGCTGGTGGTTGAGGAACAGCCAGATCCTGTTGTTGCCGCGGTCGACCACGGCGGTCGGGTTGCCCCACGTGCCCTGGCCCGCTCCCACCACCTCGCGCAGGTTCGACCAGGTCGCGCCGTTGTCGTCGGACACCTTGTAGACCAGGTTGATGTTGCCGAAGTCGGCGTTGTTCGCCGCACGCCCCTCGACGAACGCGATGAGCCGGTTGGTGTTCGTGCGGATCAACGACGGGATGCGGAACGAGTGGTACCTGATCCCGTTGAGCACGTCGTCGCCACCGCCGTCGAAGATGACCTTCTCGGAGTGCGACTGCGCGGCCGCGGCCTGGTGGCCCGACACGGGCGCCGCGGTGGCGACCAGCAAGGCGACGACGACACCGCAGATCCGCAACAGCGACACCCTGGCACTCCCCCGGCTCGGACGAAACTTCCGACCCAACGTAGCCACGGTTACGAAAAATCGTAACCACGCGAGGTTGGCCACGACGTGAACGGCGCGTGACGACGCCGGCCGCCCGCCACGGGTGGGCGAGCGGCCGGCGTCGGACGCGGGGTGCGGGGCCGCCCGGTGTCGTAGGCGGCCCCGCGGCATCACCGGAACAGGCGCAGTGGCACGGCCTCCGCCATCGCGGCCATGCCGGCGTCGTTCGGGTGGAGGTGGTCGCCGCTGTCGTAGGCGGGCAGCAGGCGGTCGGGTTGCCCGGGGTCGCGCAGGGCCCGGTCGAAGTCGATCACGCCGTCGTACTCGCCGCCGGTGCGGATCCAGTGGTTCACGGTCTGCCGCGCGGCCTCGTTCTCCGGGCTGAAGAAGCCGAACGTGTCGTCGCGGAACGGCGTGATGGTGCCGCCGTGGATGCGCAGGCCCTGCGCGTGGGCACGGGCGATGAGCTGCCGGTGCGCGCCGATGATGTCCTGCGCGGTCACCTTCTCCGACAGCGGCGCGCTCGTGCCGGGGTGGCCGAGGTCGTTGACGCCGAGCAGCACGACGACGTGCCCGACACCGGGCTGGGCCAGCACGTCCCGGTCGAAGCGGCGCAGCGCTGCCTGCCCGAAGTACGCCGCGTAGCCCTCCGCCGGGTGCCCGACCGGCGGGTTGGGGTCGTGCAGCAGCCGGTTGCCGCTGATGCCCGCGTTCACCACGCCGAGGTGCCGCAGGCTTCGCTCGGCGGAGAACCGGCGGGCGAGGACGTCGGGCCAACGGCGGTTCGCGCCACGCGTGGTCTCCGCGCCGTCGGTGATCGAGTCGCCGAAGGCCACCACGGTCGAGCCGCGCTTGCCGCCCGTGACGCTGACGCCGGTGAGGAAGTGCCACTTGCCGAGCACGGCGGTCGGCGTGATCTCCGTGCGGCCGGTGACGTTGCCCGCCGCGACGTACCCGTCCTGGTACGGGAACGCGTGCACGGTGTTGCCCGCCGTGCGCCGCGGCAGGTGGATGCTGACCACGAGGTCGGAGTCTGCCGCGACGGGCAGCGCCACCGGGTCGCTGAGCAGCGGCGTGCCGGGCGGCAGGGTCGCGGACGGGCGCCCGCCGAACGTCAGCCGCCGGTCGCTGCCGGGCTCGATCGCCGAACCCGCGCCCGCCCGCCGTGCGACGTGCGCCTCGCCGATCACCAGCGGTTCGGCGCCGAACTCGTTGGACAGCCGCACGCGGACCGTGCCGCCGCCGACGCTCAGGTGCACGACCTGGCGCAGCGTCTGGTCCTCGAACGACGTCGTGTCGGAGGCGGGCACGGTGGTGGGCGAGGTCGCCCACGCCCCGACCCAGGTCGGCCGCGGTGACGCGGCGGCCGCGGTCGGCAGCAGGAGCAGCAGGGCGGTCAACGCCGCCGTCGTGGTGCGCTTCACGGTCGACCCCTTCAGCGGCGCGCGGGCCGGTCGAAGCGCCAGCCGTCGGCGCGCAGTTCGGGGATCAGCCTGGCCACCGCGTCCACGGTCTGGCCGCGCTCGTTCGGGCCGTCGTGCATCAGGACGACGGCGCCGTCGGTGAGGCCGTCCTTCACCCGGCGCACCAGCTCGTCCACGCCCGGCGGCTCCCAGTCGCCGATGGCGAGCTTCCAGCCGAGCGAGGTCATGCCGAGCTTGGCCGCGACCTGCGGGCTCTGCCCCCAGCTGCCGTAGGGCGCGCGGAAGTAGCGGATGGGCGCGCCCGGCGCGGCGCGGTGGATCGCGGCGCTGGTCTGCCTCAGGTCGGCCTCGATCTGCTCGGGCGTCCACTCGCCCATGTTGTCGTGGTGCATGCTGTGGTTGCAGAGGATGTGCCCGCCCGCGACGATCTTGCGCACCAGCTGCGGGTTCGCCTCGACGTAGTCGCCCCAGAGGCAGAACACGGCCTTGACGTGGTGGCGGCGCAGCACTTCCAGCAGGCGCGGCGTGTCGGCCGGGTTGGGGCCGTCGTCGAAGGTGAACGCGACCGTGCGGCCACCGTGCTTGGTGGAGTCGACGATCACCGGTTCGGCCGCGCTCGCCGGCGCCGAGCTCAGGCCGAGCACCAGGCCAGTGGTCAACAGCACCGTTCTCCACCGCATCGCGAAACCCCTTCCGTCGGACGAGCGCTGTCACTATCAGGTCGGGATCAACCCACCTACCAGACGTTTCGCGGAAGTTTCGAGTCTCAACTGGCTTGCGCCGCAACGGGAATCCGGCGGCTCAGCCGGGCTGGTTGGTGGCGATCACCACCGCGGCCCGCGTGTCCCAACCCAGGGACGCGTAGAGCGCCTGCCCCGCCACGCCGGCGAGCAGGATGCCGTGGTGCGCGCCGCGGGCGACCGCCTCCTCGGCCAGGGTGGCCATCACCACGCTGCCCAGGCCCCGGCGGCGGTGGGCCGAGGCGGTCTCGATCCGGTCGAAGACGGCGTCCCGGTCGGTGACGGCCACCTGACCGCTCGCGGCCTGCTCGTCGGACTCGTGCCGGACGTCGGCCACGACGACTTCCGCCTCCGACGTGGCGATCCGGTAGTGCGCCGGGACCGTGCGGCGCGGGTGGTCGGCCAGCGAACGGGTCATCAGCCACTCGCGCGCGGTCTTGAGGTGCAGACCGGCGTGGCGCAGCACCTCTTCGACCTCGTCGGGCCGCGTGGTGGGGACGGTCAGCCAGGTCGCCTCCTCGGCGGCGACGGCCTCGTCGGCCAGGGCGCGCAGGCCGGTGACGTCGTCCGGGCGCAGGGCGATGATCTCCCGGTGGCGGCCGGGGCGGTGCTGGAGCAGGTGCAGGGCGTCGCCCGTGTCCCGTGGCGCGGCCCAGCCGCGGCTCACGCTCCACCCCTTCTCCCAGCGGCGGACCAGGTCGGTGAGGCTCGTGCCCGTGGTGGTCGAACTCGTCGTCATTGTTGCCATATTATGGCAATAGTCCGGGCGACCGCGCCCGATTTCGGCGGAGGGCGTCGAACGACGGCCGGGTGGCGGATTTACATCGTTGATACAACGTTGAAAAACTGGGTCCGCAGCCCAAGTCGACGACGACCGGGAGCCGACCATGTCCATGCGACGTCGCACGTTCCTCACCGCCGGCGCCGTGACGGCCCTCGGCGCGGCAGTGCGGCCGGCCGAGGCCGCCGCGCAGGCCGGCCCGTGGTACCCGCCTCACCGCGCGCCGCTGCGGCCGGCCGCTTTCCTCCGGCTGCCGCCGGGCGCGGTGCGTCCGCGCGGCTGGTTGGCGACCCAGCTGGACAAGCAGCTCGACGGCCTGAACGGGCGCCTCCAGGAGGTCTCGCACTTCCTGCGCTTCGACGCCACCGGGTGGGTGCGCCCCGAGCTGGGCGGCTGGGAGGAAGTGCCGTACTGGCTGCGGGGCTACGGCGACCTCGGCTACGTCACCGGGGACGCGCGCGTCCTGCGCGACGCGGAGCGGTGGATCGAGGCGGTGCTCGCGACGCAGGCGGCGGACGGGTTCTTCGGCCCGTCGGCGCTGCGCGGCTCGCTCAACGGCCACGCCGACCTGTGGCCGCACATGCCGATGCTGCACGCCCTGCGGTCGTGGGCGGAGTTCCACGAGGACACCAGGGTCGACCGGGCGCTGACCCGGTTCTTCGCCTTCACCGCGCGACAGCCCGACGCCGTGTTCGCCGACGGTTGGGGCGCCACGCGCTGGGGTGACGCGATGGACGTGGTGCTGTGGCTCTACAACCGCACCGGCGACGCCTCGCTGCTCGACCTGACCCGGCGCGTCCACCGGCACTCGGCGGACTGGGTCGGCGGCCTGCCGACCCTGCACAACGTGAACATCGCCCAGGGGTTCCGCGAGCCGGCGCAGTTCTCCGTGCTCTCCGGCGACGACGGCGACCGCGCGGCGGCCTACCGCAACTACGACACCGTGATGCGCCGGTACGGGCAGTTCCCGGGCGGCGGGTTCGCGGGCGACGAGAACGCCCGCCCCGGCTACGGCGACCCCAGGCAGGGCTTCGAGACCTGCGGCGTGGTCGAGTACATGGGCAGCCACGAGCTGCTCACCCGGTTGACCGGCGACGCGGTGTGGGCCGACCGCACCGAGGACCTGGCGTTCAACCTCCTGCCCGCCTCGCTCGACCCGTCCGGGCGGGTGGCGCACTACGTCACGCCCGCCAACGTCGTGCGGCTGGACGACGTGCCCAAGCGCCGCCGCCAGTTCCAGAACGGCTTCGCGATGCTGGCCTACAAACCGGGCGTCGACCAGTACCGCTGCTGCCCCCACAACTACGGCCAGGGCTGGCCGTACTTCGTGGAGGAGATGTGGCTGGCCACCGGCGACGGCGGGGTGGCGGCGGCGTTGTACGGGCCCTCGACGGTCACGGTGAAGGTCGCCGACGGCACCCCGGTCACGATCACGGAGGACACCGCCTACCCGTTCGGCGACACCATCACCTTCCGGGTCGCCACGCCCCGCCCGCTCGCGTTCGGGTTCACCGTGCGGATCCCGGGGTGGTGCCCCTCCCCCGTGCTGACGGTCGACGGCTCGCCGGTGGCCGTCCAGGGCGGTCCCCGCTTCGCCACCGTCCGCCGGACGTGGTCCGACGGCGACGTGCTCGTGCTGCGGCTGCCGATGGCCCCGCGCACGCGGACGTGGCCGGACAACCACGGCGCGGTCTCCGTCGAGTACGGCGCGCTGACGTTCTCGCTGCGCGTCGACGAGCGCTGGACCCGCTACGGCGGCACGGACGCGTGGCCCGAGTACGCGGTCGAGGCGGCCTCGGCCTGGAACGTCGGCCTGGTGCCCGGCCAGCCCGTCTCGGTGGCGACCGGTGGCGGCGACGTCGACGATCCCTTCACCGTCGCGAACGCGCCCGTCCGGCTCACCGCGAAGGCGCAGGAGATCACCGACTGGACCGCGGACGGCGAGCACGTCGTCGGCACGTTGAGCGACAGCCCCGTGGCGACGACCGCGCCGGTCCGCGACGTCACGCTGATCCCCGCCGGCGCCGCCCGTCTCCGGATCACCTCGTTCCCGCGGACCGGCGGGTCACGCGGCTGGGGCACGCCGGGCGTGGTGCTGCGCGTGCAGAACAAGCACAGCGGCAAGGTGCTCGCGGTGGCCGGCGCGTCGACCGCGAACTCGGCAGGGGTCGTGCAGTTCGCCGACACCGGCGCCGCCGACCACCGCTGGCGTCTGGTGGACCAGGGCAACGGCCTGGTGAAGGTGCGCAACGAGCACTCGGGCAAGGTGCTCGGCGTCGACGGCATGTCCACCGCGAACTCCGCGCGGGTGGTGCAGTACGACGACAACGGCACCCGCGACCACCTGTGGGAGCTGCTGGACGACGGCGCCGGCTGGTTCCGGCTGCGCAACGTCAACTCCGGCAAGGTGCTCGGCGTCGACCTGATGTCCACTGCGGACTCGGCGCGAGTGGTGCAGTACGACGACATCGGCACCGCCGACCACCTGTGGCGGGTCGTCCCCGAAGGCACGGTGAAGATCCAGAACCTCAACTCGACCAAGGTCCTCGCCGTGGACGGGATGTCGACCGCGGACTCCGCGCGCGTCGTGCAGTTCGCCGACACCGGCACCGCCGACCACCGCTGGCAGTTCCTGCCCGACGCCGACGGCTGCTTCCGCATCCGCAACGCCCACTCCGGCAAGGTGCTGGGCGTGGACCGGATGTCGACCGCCGACTCGGCGATCGTGGTGCAGTTCGCCGACAACGGCACGGCCGACCACCTGTGGCGGCTCCGGGCGAGCACGGACGGGCTGTGGCGGATCCGGAACGAGCACTCGGGCAAGGTGCTCGGGGTCGACCGCATGTCCTACGACGATTCGGCCCAGGTGGTCCAGTTCGGCGACACGGGCACCCCCGACCACCTGTGGCGGCTGCTGCCGGCGTGATGCAATCTCCGCGTGACGACGATCGACCGGCTGCGCAAGACCGCGCGGTCTCTGCCCGAGGTGGCCGCGGACGGCCGGGCGTTCACCGTGCGGGGCACGCGGTTCGCCTCGGTGGACGAGCACGACCGCGTCCACCTCCACCTGCCCGCCGCGGACGTGGACGCGGTCCTGGCGGCGCACCCGACCGCCGAGCGCCTGGCCGGCGGCGTGCGCGTCCCGCTCGGTGACGTCGACGGGCAGCGGCTCGACCACTGGGTGCGGCGGGCGTGGCTGTCGCGGGCCCCGGAGGATCTCGCCGCGCGGGCCGCCGGGGCCGAGACCGCCGAGCCGGGCGAGGTCGGCGACCTGCCCAAGGGCATCGGACGACCCGCCACGCGGGCGCTCACCGCCATCGGCGTCACCACGCTCGCCCAGGTCGCCGGCCTGAGCGACGCCGAGCTGCTGGCCGTGCACGGCGTCGGCCCGAAGGCCGTCCGGGTGCTCCGCGAAGCGCTCGACCGCTGAACGGCCTGCCTCAGAACGTGTAGTTCACCACGAACGCCGGGTGGTCGGTGCGGTACATGGCGTACTCCTGCGTCGACACGAACGTCAGCGTGCGGGCGATGACGTGCTGCACGTCGCCGTCGCCCTTGCGGAACCAGCCCGACGGCACGCAGTTCTGCGCGTTGGTCGCCGAACCCGGGCTGTACTTGAGGTTCAGGTCGCCCAGGACCACGTGCCTGGTCGTGGCGGAGCCGGTCGGGTCGTAGCCCAGCACGATCGCGGGCACGAGTTCCTTGCACTGCGCCAGCGCCACGGTGCCGGTCGTGCTCAGGTGCGTGGTGCAGGCGGTGAACGCGCGCACCTCGCTCAGCGCGCACGCCCAGGCCCGGACCTCGGTGCCGCTGTCCTGCGCGGTGTACACGCCGTGGCCGCTGGTCCGGATGCCTTCCTTGACGATGATCCCGCTGCCGTAGGCGCCCCGGCCGTCGGTGCACTCGATGTTCGCGCCCGTGGTCTTCCGGCGCGCGAACGCGAACTGGTACTCGGCGCTCGCGCCCACGGCGGCGGTCAGCCGGGGCAGGTCGGACAGGCACACCTCGTTCACCGACACCACGTCCGGCACGCGGCGCTGGATCATCGTCACGGCCTCGCCCACGGCCAGCCCGTCCTGGTAGCACCCGGCGACGCCGCTGTTGCACAGGTTCAGCTGCAAGACCTTGAACGCGGTCGCGGCGGTGGCGGGCGCCGTCACCAGCCCGCAGAGCAGGAACACGGCCAGGACGAGGCCGGCGGTGCGGCGTGGGAGGCCCATGCCGACCATGCTCACACGGCAAACGCGCCGTGACCAGGGTTGATACCTTCCTCGCATGGCGTTCACGCTGGAGCAGCTACGGGGCTTCGTAGCCGTCGCCGAGGAGTTGCACTTCAGCCGTGCCGCCGCCCGGCTGGCGATGACGCAGCCGCCGCTGAGCAGGCAGATCCAGAAGCTGGAGCGGTCGGTCGGCGCGCGGCTGCTGATCCGCGACAACCGGCGGGTCACGCTCACCGCGGCGGGCGAGGTGTTCCTGGTCGAGGCGCGGCGGCTGCTGTCGCTGGCCGAGACCGCGCCGGAGCTGGCCCGGCGGGTGTCGTCGGGGTCGAGCGGCGTGGTGCGGGTCGGGTTCACCGCGGCGGCCACCTACGGCATCCTCGGCCGGCTGCTGGACGACATCGCCGCGCAGCTGCCGGACGTGGACGTGGAGCTGGTCGAGCTGGTCACCCGGGAGCAGGTGTCCGCGCTGGTGAACGAGGAGATCGACCTCGGGCTCGGCCGGCCGCCGTTCGACGACTCGACCTTCGGCTCACGGCTGCTGCACCGGGAAGGGCTGCTGGTCGCCGTGCCCGCCGGCCACCCCCTGGCGGCGCTGGGACGTGACGCGACGGCCGCCGACGTGGTCCGCGAGCCGGTCGTCATGCACTCGCCCACCGACGCGCGCTACTTCTACGACCTGGTCGTGCGCACGGTGCCGATCGCGTCGGAGAACACGGTGCACACGGTCAGCCAGGTGCTCACCATGCTGTGGCTGGTCGCGGCCGGCCGGGGTGTCGCGTTCGTGCCGGAGTCGGCGGCGCGGCTGCGCATCGACGGCGTCGAGTTCGCCCGGCTGGCGACCGCGGTGCCCGAGCCGGTGGAACTGCACCTGCTGTGGTTGAAGGCTTCGGCCAACCCGGCGCTGTGGCGGACGTTGAGCGTCCTGGAGGGCCGCACGCCGTTCGAGTGATGCCCTCCGGGTATTGCGCAATGCTAAATAACTCTTGGACAAGCATCACTCCTGGTCCATACGGTGGAGCCGTGACGAACCCCGCCGCTCTCGCCGACCGACTCGCCTCCGGGCTGCTGTCCTTCCCGGTCACCCACTTCGACGCCGACCTGCGGTTCGACGAGCACCGCTACCGCGAGCACCTGGCCTGGCAGGCGAGCTTCGACGTGGCGGGCCTGTTCGCCGCGGGCGGCACGGGCGAGGGGTTCTCGCTGACGCCCGCCGAGCTGGACCAGGTGGTCCGCGTCGCCGTGGACGAGGTGGGCGGCAAGGTGCCCGTCGTGGCGCCGGCGACCGGCGCCACCGCCGTGTCGGTGGCGCAGGCGCGTGCCGCCGAGGCCGCGGGCGCCTCCGGCGTGCTGCTGTTCCCGCCCTACCTCACCGAGGCCGGTCAACGCGGCCTGGTCGAGCACGTCTCCGCGGTGTGCCGGGCCACCGGGCTCGGCGTGATCGTCTACAGCCGGGCCAACGCCGTGCTGACCGACGCGACGGTCGCCGAGCTGGCCGACCGCAACCCCAACCTGATCGGGCTCAAGGACGGCGTCGGCGACGTCGAGCAGCTGACCCGCACCTACGCCCGCGTCGGCGACCGGCTGATCTACATCGGCGGCCTGCCGACCGCGGAGACGTTCGCCCTGCCGCTGCTGCAGCTCGGCGTCACCACGTACTCCTCCGCGCTGTTCAACTTCGTGCCCGAGTTCGCCCTCGAGTTCTACGCCGCCGTCCGCGCTCAGGACCGGACCGCCGTGTACGGGATGCTGCGCGACTTCGTGATCCCCTACCTGGACCTGCGCGACCGGGAGCGCGGGTACGCGGTGTCGATCGTCAAGGCCGGGCTGACCGCCGTGGGCCGCGACGGCGGCCCGGTGCGCCCGCCGTTGACCGACCTGACCGACGACGAGCGCGCCCGCCTCACCGCCCTGGTCCGGCAGCTCGCCTGATCGCCCGCGCCCGAGGAGAAGGAGCCCGATGTCCCGCAGTCCCGACCGGATCACGTCGATCACGCTGTCCTCGGTGACCCTGCCGCTGCCGACCGCGATCAGCGACGCCAAGGTGTTCACCGGCAGGCAGCGGCCGATGACCGAGGTCGCGATGCTCTTCGCCGAGATCCGCACCGAGGCCGGGCTGGAGGGCGTCGGGTTCGGCTACAGCAAGCGCGCCGGCGGGCCCGCCCAGTTCGCGCACGCCCGCGAGGTCGCGCCCGACCTGATCGGCGAGGACCCCAACGACATCGGCCGGCTGTGGACCAAGCTGGTCTGGGCCGGCGCGTCGGTCGGGCGCAGCGGCGCGGCCACCCAGGCGCTGGCCGCGTTCGACATCGCGCTGTGGGACCTCAAGGCCAAGCGCGCGAACCTGCCGCTGGCCAAGCTGCTCGGCGCGCACCGCGACTCCGTCCGTTGCTACAACACCTCCGGCGGGTTCCTGCACGAGACCGTCGAGCAGATCAAGGACAACGCGACCCGCACGCTGGAGTCCGGCGTCGGCGGCATCAAGATCAAGGTGGGCCTGCCGGACCGGGCGGAGGACCTGCGCCGGGTCGCCGCCGTCCGCGAGCACCTCGGCGACGGCGTGCCGCTGATGGTCGACGCCAACCAGCAGTGGGACCGGCCCACCGCGATGCGGGTCGGCCGGGCGCTGGAGGAGTTCGACCTGGTGTGGATCGAGGAGCCGCTGGACGCCTACGACGTCGAGGGGCACGCCGAGCTGGCCCGGTCGCTGACCACGGCCGTCGCCTCCGGCGAGATGCTCACCAGCGTCGCCGAGCACTACGAGCTGATCCGCGCCGGCGCCGTGGACGTGCTGCAACCGGACGCGCCGCGCGTCGGCGGGATCACCCAGTTCCTCAAGCTCGCCACGCTCGCCGACCACCACCACCTCCAGCTCGCGCCCCACTTCGCCATGGAGATCCACGTCCACCTCGCCGCCGCCTACCCGCGCGAGCCGTGGGTCGAGCACTTCGACTGGCTGCACCCGCTGTTCGACGAACGGCTGGAGATCCGGGACGGCCGGATGCACCTGTCCGACCGGCCAGGCCTCGGCGTCACCCTCAGCGACCAGGCCCGCGCCTGGACCGTCGAGACCGCGAAGGTCGGCTCGCCCCGGTGACGGGCGCCCGCGGGTGAACGCGGTCCTGTCGGGTTTCGCCACCCTCGTCGCGGTGATCGCGGTCGGCTGGATCGCCGGCCGCGCCCGCGTGCTCGGCGAGGGCGCGGCCGGCGTGCTGTCCCGGCTGTCGTACTTCATCGCCACGCCGGCGTTGCTGCTGCTGACCCTCGCCGACGCGGACCCGTCCGTGATGCTGTCCCCCACCCTGGTGGCCACGGCGGGCAGCGCGGTGGTGTGCGCGCTGGTCTACCTCGTCGTCGCGTGGTGGCGCTGGCGGCCGCGCGCCGGTCACCTGGCCACCGGCGCGCTCGCCACGTCCTACGTCAACGCGGGCAACCTCGGCATCGCCATCGCGGTGTACGTGCTCGGCGACGCCTCCCTGGTGGCGCCGGTGCTGCTGTTCCAGGTGCTGGTGCTGGCGCCGATCGGGCTGACGGTGCTGGCCGCGTCACGCGACGCGGGCCCTGGCGGGCCGTCGCGGGCCCACCTGCTGACGCAGCCGTTCCGCACGCCGCTGGTGATCGGCTGCGCCCTGGGCCTGGCGCTGTCCGCGCTCGACTGGATGCCGCCCGCCCCGGTGCTGCGGCCGGTCGAGCTGCTCGCCGACCTCGCCGTCCCGGCCGCCCTGCTCGCCTACGGCGCGAGCCTGCACGGCGCGCCGCGCCCGGCCTCCGGCGGCACGGCGGGCCAGGTGTGGCTGGTGGTCGCGCTGAAGACCGCGGCACAGCCCGTGCTGGCCTACGCCCTCGGCCGCTGGGTGCTCCACCTTGACGACCCGGCGCTGCTCGCCGTCACCATCGCCTCGGCGCTGCCCACCGCGCAGAACGTGTTCGTCTACGCCACGGCCTACGACCGGGGCACCGAACTGGCCCGGGACGCCGTGCTGATCACCACCGTCCTCTCGGTGCCGGTCCTCGCCGGGATCGCCGTCGCGCTCGGCTGAGCCTCACCGCCGTGGCGTGACCGAGGACGCCACGACGAGCGGTGCGAGCTGGACCCAGTCGACGTTCGGGCCCCAGGCGGCCGGGTTGCCGAACGTGAGCGCGCCGTCGTCGGTGACCAGGTCGAGCGGCGAGGTCTCCGGCCAGAAGCCGTCCCAGGTGTAGTTGTGGCGGTACGGCGCGCTCGTGGCGTGGCCGCCTTCCTCGGTGGCGACGAGCGTCCGGGTGATGGTGTCGGTGTTGTACGGGTGGCCGGTGTTCTTCTCGGCCTGCGCGTAGGCGACGGTCAGGTTGTACTGGCCGGCCACGAACCCGGCCGGGCGCGGGATGGTCAGCGTGCCGCCGTGGCCCAGCCGGCCGACGTACGAGCCGCCGGAGGCCCACGGCCCGGAGGTCACCACCGCTCCCCCGTCGAGCCGACCGGACTCGGCCTCCACGCGGACCGCACGAGCGTCGGACGCCGCGTCGCGGACGGAGGTCAGCGTGCCGAGCACGAGCGGTGCGCGGCTCTCGTTCGACAGGACGACCTCGGTGACGCCGGCCTTGAGGTGGGCCGTGACGCGGCCGGTCCACGCGCCGGGCCGGTCGGCGGTCAGGTCGCGCACCCGTCGTCCGGACAGGGCGAGGCCGAGCGCGCTGCGGCCGGAGCCGAGCCACGTGGTGGACAGCTCGTGGTAGCCGTCCTCGGCAGCGGACACGTACGTGGTCACGGTGTCGCCGGGGCCGAGGACGACCGCGCCGGGTGCGGCGACCTGGAGCGCACGGGGGCCGCGGTCGACCGTGCCGCCGGACCGGCGCGACTCGGTGAGCGGGTAGACCGTCCTCTCGGGACCGGTGACCTCGGTCAGGTCGAACCGGTCCAGCGTGATGTCGGACGGGCCGTCGAGGAAGCCGCCGGGACCGCTGGTGCGCAAGGAGATCCGGTGCCGACCGGCGGTGAGCGTGATCGGCGTGTCGAGTCGGCCGCGGTAGACCCGGTTCAGCGTCGCCGGGAAGGTCAGGTCGCGCACGTGCGCGTCGTCCACGTACAGCGCCTGCCTGCCGACGAACCCGTCGGTGCCGTAGAACACCCCGAGCCGGTACGCGCCGTCCCGCGGCACGTCCACGTCGACCGTGACGCGCGAGGCGGGGTCCTTCATGAAGCCGACGTCCTTGTGGCCGGACGTGGTGTAGCGCTGGGCCATCTCGTCCGAGCCGGAGCCGTCGTCCTGGGTGACGACCACGGCGTGCTCCACCGCGCCCGACTCGGCCTCGTGGCTCGCCTGCCACGGCGCGTCGGCGACCGGCGGCGCGCCGAGGCCCGCCCTGGTGACGACGACCTGGTAGGCGGCCAGCGGGTCGCCGCCGGGCACGGCGATCGTCGCCTTGCCGCCGACCACGCGGACCCTGGCCGCCGCGACCACGGGCGGCTGCCCGGCGTCACCCTCGTAGCCCGACCAGGTGGTCTTGGCGACCCGCACGTCGACCCGGTCGCCGAAGACCCGCCGGTCCAGGCCCGTCACGACGACGTCCACCGCGTTCGCCGTGCCGCCGAGCAGGACGGTCGCCTTGGCGTCGCCCCGGTCGTAGGCGGCCAGGCCCTGCACCGTGTCCCGGGTGCTGGGCCGCGGCGGCGTGGCGCGGACGGTGTCGCCGGACAGGTCGGCGTACCACTTCGTCAGCCACCAGCCGCCGTTGGCGCGGCCGGTGCGCACGGCGTGGTCGCTGAGGTTGCCCGCCATCGTCCAGAACGCCAGCTGGCCGTCGACCTTGGTCTCCTCCAGCATGGCGATCCACTGGACCAGCTGGCCGGGCACGGAGGTGTCACGCCGGTTGGAGTACTCGTTGATGTTGATCGGCCGCGGCGCGATGCCGAGTTCCCGTTCGAGCGCCCGGTAGTCCTCGTAGTGCTCGCGGTAGGTCGTCAGGGAGTCGGGGCCGAGCTCGTGCCAGGTGACGACGTCGGGCAGCACGTCGTGGGCCTTGGCGTGGGTGAGCAGGTCGCGCAGGTGGTCCGGGCGGTACCGGGTCTCGCCCGGGCCGGTGATGCGGGCGTCGGGCAGCACGGACCTCACCAGCCGGTAGACCCTGGTCCAGTCGGCCAGGAACCGGTCCTTGTCCGCCGCCCAGTCGCCGTACCAGATCCAGTCCGGCTCGTTGAAGATCGTCCACACGAACCGGTCGCGGTCCGGCCGTGCGGCGACCTTCTCCAGCTGGGGCCGCAACCGCGCGATGTAGTCGTCGATGCCCAGGTCCTGGTAGGGCCAGGCGCTGTAGACGTCCTGCGCGTAGAGGTGCACGTCGGTGCCGCCGGCCGCGAAGTACCCGTCCGCGACCCGCAGCGCGTCGCCGCTCGGGTGCTGCTCGCCGTCCGGCGCCTTCTGCGAGACCGTGCGGGGGCGCATGCCGGCGACGAGGTCGTGCGACGGGACGCCGGGGTCGCCGAGGCCGTAGAGGATGCCGGTGGCGCCGCCGTGGAACGCGCCGGTGGGCGAGTCGAGGTCGACGCGCAGCGTCTCGGTCGACGACTTCCGCGCCGAGACCGCGGTCGAGGTCCCCAGGGCCATCGCGGCGGCGATCGTGCCCGCCAGGAAGGGGTGTCGCATCAACGCTCCTTTTGTCACTTGACGGCGCCGCTGGTGATGCTGGAGACGATCCGTCGCCGGGCGAGCGCCAGGACGGCGACCAGCGGCAGGCTCATCAAGATCACGTAGGCGAAGGTCAGGTGCCGGTTTCGGCAGCACGACGCGTCGGAACACCGTGACCGGGCCCGCGCCGTCGAGCCCGGGCCGCGCTGCCCGCCAGGCCGAGCCGGCGCAGCAGCAGCACCACCGTGACGACCGCCGGCGGCAGCACGATCCCGCTGATCCCCAACGCGTGCAGCACCCCGTTGAGCCGGGTGGCGCGGCGGAGGCGACGGGGATCCGTCGGTTCACCGTGCTGTTCCCCCGGTCGGTGGGGTGGCCGGTCCTCGCTCTCCGCCGGGGGCGATCCGGAAGAGCCGCGCGGAGGCGGTGTCCTGGTGGGCGGGCGCCAGGGTCAGCGAGCCGGTGCCCCGGTCCCAGGAGTGGCTCCACGCGGGCAGGTCGCGCGGGTAGAGCACCTCGACGTCGACCGATCGGCCGCGCAGGTGCGGCAGGGACAGCGCCACGTCCGCGCCCGCGCCGTCACGCCGCCACACGGCCACGTGCGTGACGTCACCGGACCGGAGCCCGAGGCTGAGCCACGGATCGCGCCACCCGGGCAGCTCCAGCGGCCACACCGGCGCCGACACCGCCAGGTCCGCGCGGATCTCCCGGAACACCCGCACCGCTTCGCGCACGGACCGCAGCTGGTCGGCGCCCATGAGGTCCAGCCGCCCCGACAGGTAGAGCCGGCCGAGCATCCCCGTGCACACGGTGAAGGCGAACGGCTCGTCCGCCATGTCCGGTTGCGGGTAGGCCCAGCTCGCCGACTGCTCCGGCAGGACCGACATCGGCGCCGACACCGCGATCGGTGGGTAGCGCAAAGGGTCCTGCTGGTCGCTGGTGGACTGCAACTGCATCCGGGACAGCAGCGCGTAGTCCATGCGCATCGCGCCGGACGCGCAGTTCTCCAGGATCAGGTCGGGGTGCCGGTCCAGGAGCCGGTCCAGCCACTCCAGGTGGGCCCGGTTGTGCGCGAGCAGGCCCGCGCCCGCGCTGTCGGCGGCGAAGTCCGTGCCCGGTCCCGGGTCGACGTTGTAGTCGAGCTTGAGGTAGCCGACGCCGAGGTCCTCGACCAGCCGGTCGACCACGTCGTCCAGGTGCGCGATCGCGCGCGGGTGGCGCAGGTCGAGCACGTACCGGTCGTGCTCGACCAGCCGGACGCCGCCGCGTTGGAGGAACGCGGCGGCCGGGAGCTCGTCGGCCAGCGGGCTGCGCACCCCGATCACCTCCGGCTCCAGCCAGAGGCCGGGCACCATGCCCCGCTCCCGGATGCGGGTGAGCACCTCGGCGATGCCGCGCGGGAACCTGGTCTCGGACGGCCGCCACTCGCCGACGGCGTCCCACCAGCTCGTGCCGTTGTCGTACCAGCCGGCGTCGACGCAGAACACCTCCGCGCCGACGTCGGCGGCGGCGTCGACCAGGGGCAGCAGCTTCGCCGTGGTCGGATCGCCCATGAGCGTGTTCATGTAGTCGTTGAACACCACCGGCAGGGCGGACCGGTCGCGGTGAGGGCGGACGAGTTCGCGCCGGTGGGCGGTCAGCGCGGCGATCGCACCGTCCACACCGGACTCGGACACGGCCACCGACGCGGGCACGGTGGTGAACGCCTCGCCGGGCAGCAGGCAGTGCTGCCACTGGTGGTCGACGTCCGTCGGCCCGAGCAACGCCGCGTACGCGCCGTCCAGCCGTTCGCCGACCTCCCACCGCCACGCGCCGTTGTGCTCCACCTGCCACAGCCACGCCTGACCGGTCCGGCGGTCCGCCAGCCCGGCGGTGGGCAGGTGCGTGCCGGTGGACCACGTGCCCGTGCTCACGGCCGCGAACCGACCCCGACCGTGCTGACCGTGCAGCGGGAGGTTGAGGTCGGGGGTCACGCCGTCGCGCAGCGGGTGGCGCGTCCACCGGCCCTCGCCCAGCCACTCGCTCTCGCCGCGCAGCAGGTCGACGTCCCCGACCAGGGCGCCGGGGAAGCCCGCGGCGAACGACGTGACGCCGTGCAGCACCACCGGGACGTCGCCCCGGTTGGTCACGGTGGTGCGGACCTGGCAGGCCGCGACGCCGTCGACCGACCGGAACGACGTCCGCGCGAGCAGCCCGGTCCGCTCGTCGCGCACGTCCACGTGCAGCTCGCTCCACTTGCCGTCACGCGTGCGGGCGGAGCCGGCGTAGACCATGCGCCTGCCGAGCGCCGTGTCGGAGAACCGGTGCGAGGCGCGGGCCCGGCCCTCACCGGCCACCAGCAGCTCCACCAGCGGTTGCGCGGCCCTGGGGTGGTCGGACCGCGGGCGGGCGGCCAGCGTGCGGACGCCGACCGGGCCGTCCGGGGACACGTCCACGACGAGTGCCAACGCCGAGTGGCCCCAGACCACGCTCGTGGCGGACTCCGATGAGATCACGGTGCTCCTGTCGTGCGTTCCGACGCGGGTTCCCCGGCTGGTCGAGGGGCGCGGCGATCCGGATGAGGTCGATGTCGGGCGCGTCGCCGCTGGAGGGGTTGGTCAACGCGATCGCGTTGACGCCCGCCGTGCCCGAGGCCGTGCAGGCCGCCACCGCCGCGCACCAGGCGTGGCTCGCCCTCGTCGATCCGATCACCGTCGTCACCTCCAAGTCGCAGGTCGAACTGGTTCATGGAGCGGCGACAGGCCAGCGTTCGTGCTGATCACAGCCATGTGACCGGTCACATCACGGCCCGAGTGTGACCGTCACACGGACAGGTGAAAAGACCGCGTTACCTTGTTGTGACCAACACTGCGGTGGACAGGTTCTCAACGACCGCGCGGCGGGGCGGTCGACTCGCGCACCACGAGGGACGGCGCGGCGAGGTCGAGGGCGGGCCGCGGCTGGCCCGCCACCTCGGCCACCAGCGCCGCCAGGCACGCGCGGCCCAGCGCCACGAAGTCCATCCGCACCGTGGTGAGCGCGGGCGTCCAGTAGGCCGCGCCGGGCACGTCGTCGAAGCCGATGATGCTGACCTCGCCCGGGACGTCGCGGCCGGATTCGTGCAGGGCGCGGCGGACCGCCATGGCTGTGTCGTCGTTGCCGCACAGGATCGCGGTGACGTCCGGGTCGGCCGCCAGCCGCCGTCCCGCGAGGTAGGCCGACCGCACGTCCCACCCGACGGGCACGACCGGCGGCACCGGCGCGCCCACCTCCCGCAGCGCGTCGCGCCACCCCGTCTGGCGGGCGCTCGTGCCGGTCTCCGACGGGATCGCGACGTGGTGCACCGTGCGGTGGCCCAAGGACAACAGGTACCCGGTCGCGTCGGCGGCGGCCTGCCGTTCGTCGAGGTAGATCATGGCCCGCCCGGTGCCGGCCAGACCTCCCGCCTCGGTCGCCGCCACGGCGGGCACGGCGGCCGGCAGCGCGCGCAGGACGCCCGCGCCGGCGGCGTCGAAGGCGATCACGACGATGCCGCCGGCGTTGGGGTCGCTCACGTACTCGACCGCGTGCCGGACGTCGGCGGGGCGGTCCGACTCGACCACCCGGACGCCGAGCGCGAGCCCTTGCAGGCGCGCGGCCTCCTCGATGCCCCGCAACGTGGCGGCGTACCCGTAGAGCGTGGTGTCGGCGATGACCACCGTGACCGCGCCGGCCCGGCCCGAGCCCAGCGCCCGGGCGGCCCGGTTGGGCCGGTACCCGAGCCGCTCGATCACGTCGAGCACCTGCCGGCGGGTGTCGGGGTTGACGTTGGGCGACTCGTTGAGCACGCGTGACACGGTCTGGTACGAGACACCCGCGGCGGCCGCCACGTCACGGATGCTGGGCGCGGCCTCCCGCCCGCGCTTCCGGGCGGGCAAGCCGGGAGAACGTCCTGTCACCCCGTCATCGTGATCGCCGGCGACGACCACGTCAAAACCACCTCGGGCGGCACACGCTCGTGGTGATCGCGGCTCAGGAGTCGCGGCCGAACCAGTCCAGCACGAGCCTCGCCACCTCGTCCGGCCGGTCGAGGTGCATGAAGTGGCCGGCGTCGGCCACGACCCGCACCGAGGAGCCGTCGGCGAGACCGGTCCGGGCGTCGGCGAAGTGCTCCGGCCTGATGCAGCCGTCGTCCTCGCCGGCGAGCACGAGCATCGGGACGGTGGCCGTCGCCTCGGTCGTGGCGGCCAGTGCGGCGAGGTCCGGGTCGTGCAGCGACCGGTCGAAGTTGCCGCGGTAGATCCGCAGGACGTTGCGCAGCACGGCCGGGTCGCCGTACATCGCGTGCACGCGGGCGCGGTGTTCGCTCGGGTCGAGACCGGGCGACCAGGTCGACCACAGGTAGTCCACCAGGCCGCGGTCGGCCTCCAGCACGGACTCCGCGACACCGGGCACCTGGAACAGCCACAGGTAGAAGAACCGTTGCTGCTGCGCGGGATCGCGGAGCACCGGGCCCAGCGTCCTCGGCGGCGGCACGGCCATGGTGACCGCGTGCCGCACCCGTTCCGGCCACGCCGCCGCCAGCCGGCCCACCACGCCCGCGCCGATGTCGTGCCCGATCAGGTCGATCCCGGCGTCCGGGGACAGGGCCCGCGCGACCGCCTCGGCGTCGGCGGCGAGCGTGATGCCGTCGGCGTAGGTCATCCGGTCCGCGGTCGTCGGGTGGTGGCCGCGCAGGAACGGCGCCACCACCCGGCGGCCGGCGGCGACCAGGTGCTCGGCGAGCGGCCCGAACGTGGCCGGGTGGTCGGGGAACCCGTGCCAGCACACGACCACCGGCCCGTCGCCCGCCGCGAGCGCCGGGAAGTCGAGCCGATCGGTCTCGATCACGATCTCGTCGAAGTCCACGACCTCGAACCTAGCCGCGGACGGGCAGGTTCACGGTGACGTCGCGCAGCACCATCGCGCTCGGCGTGCGGCTGCCGTGCAGGAGGAACATGTCCGAGATCGGGGTGACGGTGAGGTACAGCGACTGGCCGGCCGGGATCGAGGCGGCGACCGCGGGCAGTTCGACGGTGCGGCGGGTGCCCAGGTTCAGGCTGTGCTCGCGGTGTGGGAGCACGTTGTTCTGGATCACCTTGGCGGTCAACGGCGACGTGCCCGCGCTGAGGGCGAAGAACGCGCGGCTGTCGAGGCCGAGGGTGCTGACGAGGGCGTCGAGCGTCGGCGACCCGGCGATGGTGAGGGGGCCGTCCGCGATCTTGATCGACTGGGGCAGGCCGACGCCGGCGGTGGTCACGATGTCGGGCAGGGCGGTGGTCCTGGTCGGCGCGACGCTGTCCACGGTGACGCAGCCGCCCTCGGCGGTCATGAGCTGGTAGCGGCCGTGGCCGGTGATCGCGCGCGGCGCGCCGTGCAGGTTCTCGGCCAGGAACCGCAGTTCGAGCTCGTCGTAGCCGCCGTGCCGCGCCGAGCACGCGTCACCCGCGACGGCGTACCCGACGGGGATGGCGTTGGGCAGCGCGTGGCCGCCGTTGTAGCCGATGAGCAGGCTGTTCGCCCGGGCGCGCGGGGTCAGGGCGCGGTCGAAGTTGTCGATCGCCTGGTCGAGCGGGAACAGGTTGTCGCTGATGCCCTGGTGCAGCAGCACCGGGACGTCCAGCCGGCGGCCGGCGGCGACGTGGTGCGCGGGGCCGTTGTCGCGGAAGAACTCCTCCATCGTGGTGGGCCAGTCGCCGGTGAGCAGGCCTTCGGCGTAGCCGGCGTGCAGCGTCGAGGTGTGCGCGTCGAGGGCGGCGGCGTACAGGGCGGTGACCCACGTGGTGCGGACGACCTCGCGCGGGGCGAGGCTGTCGTTCAGCGAGTGCCACGTGATCTGCGGCGCGAGCGCGTCGAACCGGGTGCGGCCGGTCTTCATGATCTCGGTGAACGCGCCGGCGAACTGGAAGCCACCGCCGTAGGAACCGCCGACCGCGCCGAGCACCGGGTCGTTCGGACCGTTGCGGCGCACCCAGTCCAGCGAGGCGACGTGGTCGATCACCCGGATCACGTCCTCGCCCTCGAACGCCGGGTCCTCCACGTGCGCCTTGCCGCCGCTCTCGCCGAAACCGCGCTGGTCGATGCTGACCACGCCGAAACCCGCGTCCAGGTACCGCTGGAACGAGCCGGGCGCGGACGTGCGGCTGCCGCCCCAGCCGTGGCTGTGCAGCAGCACCGGCACCCGGTTGTCGCGGGAGGCGGCAGCGGGCTTGAACACGCTGACGCAGATGCTCACCGGCCCCGGCTCCAGCGGATCGGTCTCCGGCACGCTCGCGACGCAGACGTGCTCCGGCGCGGGGTGATCGGCGCTCGCGGCGGCGGCGGGGGTCACGGCGACGGCCGCGACGACGAGTGCGATCACCAGGCGCATCGGGTTCCTCCGGTCGATCAGGGCGGGTTGATCAGGGCGCGTGGATCGCGCAGTGGGTCCAACGAGCGACCGTGAAGATCGTCACGTCGGATATACCTTGTGCGCAACTTAATCGGGCACTAGCTTTATGGCATCACCCCGCAAGACGAACCGAGGAGCACACGATGACCGGCCACAACCCCACCGTCGTCCTGGTACACGGCGCGTTCGCCGACGGGTCCAGCTGGGCCGAGGTGATCGGACTGCTGCGGGCGCGCGGCGTGGAGGCGCTCGCGGTGAGCAACCCGCTGCGCGGGCTGGCGCACGACGGCGACTACGTGGCGAGCGTCGCCGGGCACGTCGACGGGCCGGTCGTGCTGGTCGGCCACTCGTACGGCGGCCCGGTCATCACGCACGCCGCCGCGAAGACGCCGAACGCCAAGGCGCTGGTGTACGTGGCGTCGTTCGGCGTCGACAAGGGCGAGAGCGCGTTGAGCTCGGTCGAGGGCTTCGCGCCGGTGGAGCTCAACACGTCCTTGGTGCCGCAGCAGTTCCCGGACGGCGACGGCAGCGACACGGAGTTCACGATCCGCCGTGACGCGTTCGCGAGCGTGTTCGCCGCCGACCTGCCGGACTCGGTCACCGCCACCGCCGCGGTCAGCCAGCGCCCGATCGCGGCCCGCGCCCTCGGAGAGCCGCTGTCCGTGGAGCCCGCGTGGAAGACCCTGCCGTCGTGGTTCGTGGTGGCGACGGCGGACAACGCCATCAACCCGGACTCGCAGCGCGCCGCCGCGGCCCGGCTCGGCTCGGCCACCGTCGAGGTGGACGCCTCGCACGCCATCGCCCTCTCCCGCCCGACCGAGGTCGCCGACCAGATCCTCGCCGCCGTCACCGCCGTCTCCTGACCCACCCGCGTGTCGAACCTCCAGGACCCCCGAGTTCCCCGTCGCCCCGCACCGCTCGGCCGCGAGGTGGAATTCGGGGGTCCTGAGTGGACGACACGCGGGCCCGAGCGTTCGACACGCGGGACCTGAGCGTTCGACTCGCGCGGTGGTGGAAGGATTTCGGGTATGCGGGTGCTGTTGGTGGAGGACGACGAGCCGATCGCCGAGTCCCTCACGCGGGGGTTGGGCCGGTACGGCTTCGACGTTGTGTGGGTGCGCACGGGGGCCGAGGCGCTGGCGGCGGAGCCGGCCGACATCGTGCTGGTCGACCTCGGCCTGCCCGACGTGGACGGGCTGGACGTGTGCCGGGAGCTGCGCGCCCGCGGCGACGTGCCGATCATCGTGATCAGCGCGCGGGCCGACGAGACCGACCGCGTGGTCGGCCTGGAGATCGGCGCGGACGACTACGTGTCCAAGCCGTTCGGCGTCCGCGAGGTGATCGCCCGGATGCGCGCGGTGCTGCGGCGGGTCCGGCCCGCGCTGCCCCAACCCGACGCCACCCGGTCGGCGGACGCCCGGCCGACCAGGCTCACGATCGACCGCCGGGCACGACGGGTGCACGTCGACGGCATCGAGGTCGTCCTGACGCCCAAGGAGTACGACCTGCTGGCGTTCCTCGCCGAAGCGCCCGGCGCGGTGTTCACCCGCGAGCAGATCATGGAGGCGGTGTGGGACGCCAACTGGTTCGGCCCGACCAAGACCCTCGACGTGCACGTGGGCGCGCTGCGCCGCAAGCTCGGTGACGCGGTCGCCGTGGAGACCGTGCGCGGGGTCGGGTTCCGGTTGGTGCTGACGTGATCCGCCAGCTGGTCGCGAGCTACGTGCTGCTGGTGCTGGTGGCGATCGCCGCGTTCACCGTGCCGGTGGCGTTCACGCTCACCGACCAGCTCTACCGCGACGAGGAGAACTCCGCCCGCCGGGAGGCGGCGACGGCCGCGCTGCTCCTGGCGCCCGACGACGCGCCGTCCCGCCAGGCGCTGGCCCGCCTGGTCGAGGCCTACCAGCGGCAGACGCCGGGCCGCTTGGACGTGCTGACCGCCGCACGCACCGCCGTCGACCCGCTGCCGCTGCCCGCCGCCACGGACGACCCCGCGTTCACCGAGGCGTTGCAGGGCCGCGAGTCGCTGCGGTGGGGCGACGCCGAGGCGCTGGGCGCGGAAGGTCTCGTGCTGGCCGTGCCCGCCAGGTCCGCGGACGGCGCGGTCGTCGGCGCGGTCCGGATCAGCTACCCGTCGGGTCCGCTGAGCACCCGGCTGTGGCAGATCTGGGGTTTCCGCGCGGCCCTGGCCGTCACGGTGCTGATCGCGGCGGCCGTGGTCGGCTTCCTGCTCGCCCGCCGGCTGACGCGCCCGCTGCGCGAGCTCAACCGGATGGCGGGCAGGCTGCGCGACGGCGACCTCACCGCGCGGGTCGAGGAGACCGGCCCGCCGGAGACCCGGACCCTCGCCGGCACCCTCAACACCGCGACGGAGACCATCGGCACCCTCGTCGGCTCCCAGCGCGCGTTCATCGGCGACGCCTCCCACCAGCTCCGCACCCCGCTGACCGCGCTGCGCCTGTCGCTGGACAACATCGCCGACGGCGTGGACGACCCCTACGTGCGCGAGGACGTCGACCACGCCACCGCCGAGGTGGTGCGGATGAGCAGGCTGGTCAACGGCCTGCTCACGCTCGCCAGGGCCGAGTCCACCGTGGCCACGCCGGAGCCCGTCCGCATCGGCGACGTGGTGGCCGGCCGGTTCGACACCTGGCGCGCCGCCGCCGAGGAGCGCGGCATCCGGCTGCGGCACGACGCCGCCGACCCCGACCTGCGCGCCCTGGCCGGGCACGGTCACCTGGAGCAGGTGCTGGACAACGTGCTGTCCAACGCGCTCGCCGTCTCGCCGGACGACGCCGTGATCACCGTGGCGAGCAGGCGGGAAGCCCGCAAGGCGGTGATCGAGGTGGTCGACCGCGGTCCGGGCCTGCCCGCCGCCGACCGGGAGCGCGCGTTCGACCGGTTCTGGCGCGGTCCGGGGCTGACGGGCCGGTCCGGCTCGGGTCTCGGGCTCGCGATCGTCAAGCAGCTGGTGTCCGACGACGGCGGGTCGGCGAGCCTGCACGAGGGCGAGCACGGCGGCCTGTGCGTGCGGATCGTGCTGCGGGCCGCGTGAGACCGGTGTGCCCGGCCAGCCAGCCCGGTCAGTCGGCCCGGTCAGTGCGCTTCGGGCATGGCGGACGAGTGGTGGTTGACGATCAGCCACTTGCCGTCGACGCGCTCGTAGGCGAACGTGTAGCGGGCGTCGACCCGGGTGCCGTTCGCGGCCAGGGTGAAGCGGTAGACGCCCGCGTCGATCGCGGTGTCCGGGCCGAGCACCGCCACGTGCGACTCCAGGATCTCGCCGCTGGGCTTGTTGGCCAGGAAGTGCTCGAAGTAGTCCACGATCTCGGCGCGATCGGAGCGGACGTTGTCCGACAACGTCGGCAGCAGCACGGCGCGCGGCGCGTAGAGGTCGGCGACCTGCTGCGCGTCGCCGGTGGCCAGCGCGCGGTTCCAGGTGTCGAACAGCGCCTCGACCTGCTGCGCGGACGGCTCGGCCGCGGTGGTGGCGACCGCGGTGGTCGGTTGCTCGTTGCCGGCGGCCGTGCCGCACGCGGTCAGCGTGACGGCCAGGGCCACCGCGGTGATCGCTCCGGAACGAGTGCGACCGACGTTGCTCATGGTGATCTCCTGCGGGTGGCGCGGATGTCGCTTTCCACTTTCGGGTGACGTGGGGAAGCGACAGCACAGGAGGAGGACAACGCCGGGTAAGGGTTCCACCAAGAAACGGCGTGGCCGACCCGGGAGCCGGCCACGCCGTCCCGGTCAGCCGACCTTGCCGACGCCCGCGCCGGCCATGACGGCGGCCTTCACGGTGTTCGGGTCGTCGAGCGTGTAGGAGTAGTAGTCGCGCGGCTCCTGCACGCTGCCGCTGCAGTCGGGCTGACCCGACTCACCGACGAACACGTTGTTCCGCGCCACGCACCGCCCGCCGGGACCGGCGTAGTTGTTGCTCACCGGCTCCTCGACGTCCTCGAAGTGGTTGCCCTCGACGACGCAGCCCGAGTCCGCCTGGCACGCCACGCCGACGTCGGTGTTGTAGAGGTAGTAGTTGTTGAACACGTGCACCGGCTCGCCGAAGCGGACGCGCGGGTTGCGCTGCGGCGTCCGGTCGAACCAGTTGTGGTGGTAGGTCACCTTCAGCCGGCCGACGTCCTGCGCGCCGTTGCCGTCGTCGTGGCCCAGCAGCATGTTCTTGCTGTGGTTGTGCGTGTGGTTCCACGAGACGGTGACGTAGCTGGAGCCGCGCTTGATGTCGATAGCGCCGTCGTAGCCGTGGGACAGGTCGTTGTGGTCGATCCACACGTGGTGGGAGAACATCTGCACGTTGATCGCGTCGTCGGCCCAGTCGCGGAAGACGAGGTTGCGGACGATGACGTTGCGCACGGCGTCGGCGGGCGGCGAGGTGACGTTCGAGACCGGCAGGCCGATGTTCAGCCCGCCGCCGGTGAAGCCCGAGGCGGAGCCGATGCCGACGATCGTCTTGTCGGACGTGACGTCGTGCATGGGGCCGGGCAGCGCGATCATGCCGCGCACGCAGATGTTCAGCGGTCCGGGCTGGGCGATCGCGGCCAGGAACTCCGCGGCCGTGTCGACCTCGATCGTGGGACCGCCCGCGCCGCCGGTCGTGCCGTTCTGGCCCCACGCGGTGACGGAGGCGAACCCCTGAGGGCGCCCGGACGTGGCGCAGGTGCCGGGTTGCTGCGTGGTGGTGGTCGTGGTGGTGGTGCTCGTCGGCCCGCCCGGTCCGGCCACGTCGGTCACCAGCACGTCGTCGAACGTCGCCGCCGCGTAGTAGGTCGCCACGCCGATCCGGCCGCTGCCGAACGTGGCGTCGGTCGCGGTGACGACCTGCGCGCCGTCCACGAAACCGCGCAGCGTGCCGCCGAACGCCTCCAGCCGCACGGTGCGCCAGGCGCCGACGGCCACGGCGACCGGCGCGGTGGCCAGGGCGGTGTGCCCGCCGCCGACCCGCTTGCCGAGCACGGCGGTGCCGGCGTTGGACAGGGCCAGGTAGTAGTAGTTGCCGGTGTTCTGCACCCGGGCGGTCACGGCGACGTGCCGGTTCGAGCCGTTGAACGCGGTCGGCTTGACCCGGGCCTGCACCGACTGGCCGGACCACACCGCGCCGGCGGTCGCCCTGGCGTCGGCGCTGGTGCCGGACTGGCGCCAGGCCCGCGACCCGTCGTCGACCACCGTCCAGCTGCCGCCGCTCGAGCTCCAGCCGGTCGCGTTGCCGTCCTCGAAGTCGTCGTCGAACAACGTCGCGGCCGATGCCGAAGGCACCAGCAATACCGCCATCGCGACGACGAACGCGCTCGCCACAGCGGCGAGCGACGCTAATCTGCCGTGCTTGCTCAAGGGAGCCTCCTGTGCTGAACCGGGCGTTCTGCGCCCGATTCCGCCGACCCTTCGGCGTTCACGGTGGTGAATGCGTTCACGCTGGTGAACGCGGGTGTGCACGCGTTCGGGCGACGGTTGCCGACAAACGGAGGCGGCGGTTGGCGGCACGCTCTCGACAGTGCTTGGAATCCTTGCGGCGAAGGTAGGGCTTCGTTTCCGGGACGTCAACGCCACGTCACGCGGCGGGTTCGGAAACCGGTCCGGGAATCGATCCGGAACGGGTTTTCAGGGGCCGTCGACCACGATCGTGTCGAGGACCGACGCGGCGATCGACGCGGCCGGTTCGGCGTACGCGCCGGCGAGGGCGTGGAACACCTGCTCGGCGCGGATCGCGGGCCAGTCCTCGGGCAGGTGCTCGGCGGGCAGCCGGGGGTCCTGGCGGACCAGTTGCAGCCACTCGGTGTGCAGCAGCAGCTGCCTGGCCAGGTCGTCCGGCGCGTCGGCCAGCGGGCGGTCGTGGTCCCAGCGGCGCAGGAACACCTGGTAGCGCTCGGCGATCGCGGGCACGTCGAACGCGGTGTGGGCGATCTGCTCGGCCTCGGTCGGCTTGGCCGTGTGCGCGGTGAACACCTTGAGGTGGTCGTCCAGGTCGAGGTCGTCGACCAGGGCGGGCACGTCGACCACGCCGGGCGCGACCCACAGGCCGTTCTGCAGCGGGCCGAACCCGCCCCAGATCAGCCGCGAGCGCAGGTCGTGCCGCTGGCTGCGCCAGGACTCCGGCACGGAGAAGCCCACCACCGTCCAGGCGCCGTCCCAGTCGCTGTTGACCGCGCCGCTGCGCCAGACCCGGTGCTCGCCGTCCTCCAGCACGGCCGCCGAACGCGCGGTCAGCCCGAAGTACGTGCGCCTGCCGACGCGGTGCCGCGCCAGCAGGTCCCGCTTGACCATGCGGGTCAACGTCGAGCGCACCGCCTCCTCCGACACCCCGACCCGGGCGAAGACATCGATGACGCTGCCGGAGAAGACCGCGACGCCCCGGTTGAGCACGTGGATGCCGAGGAAGCTGAGCATCAGCGACTGCGGCCGGACCGATGTCTCCTGCTCACGGGCCTGCGGGTCGTCGTGCGGGATCACCGGGCGAGCGTAACCCCGGCTCCGCGACCTTGTGCGACCCGGCCGATCCGCTACCCTCAACGTGAAACGCCTTCATCTTCGGGTCGAGTGAAGGGCGGTCGCGGTGAAGCGGATCGCGTTCCTGCTGGCGCTGGTGCTGACCACCTCCGCGGCCACCGGCGTCGCCGCGCCGGACGTGCCCTGGTTCGACGGCTCCCCCGTGACCGTCGCCGACGGCGCGTTCCGCGACCAGCACGGCCGCGAGGTGGTGTTGCGCGGGTTCAACGTGTCCGGCACGGCCAAGCTCGCCGAGCACCGGGGCCTGCCGTTCGCGAGCACGGCCGACGCGCGGTCGTCCGCGGCGGCGATGCGGCGGATGACCGGCGCGAACGCGGTGCGCTTCCTGCTCACCTGGGCGTGGGTCGAGCCGGAGCCGCGCCGGATCGACCACGGCTACCTCGACCGGGTGGCCGAGCAGATCGGCGCGTTCACCGACCAGGGCATCCGGGTCTACCTCGACTTCCACCAGGACCTCTACTCGCGCCACCTCTTCAACCGCGACAGCTGGTACACCGGCGACGGCGCGCCGGAGTGGGTCGTGCGCGCGGGCGGCTACCCCAAGGAGTCGTGCGGAATCTGCGTGCACTGGGGCCAGAACATGAAGAGCAACAACGCGGTCACCGCCGCGACGCACGACTTCTGGCACAACCGGGAGGTCGCCACGTCCGCCGGGCCGATCCGGATCCGCGACGAGTTCCTGCACCAGGCGGGCGAGGCGATGCGCCGGCTGAAGTCGACGCTGTCGGCCGAGGCGTTCCGGCTCGTGCTCGGCGTCGACCCGCTCAACGAGCCCTACGCCGGGCGGTACGACCAGGGTCAGGACGGCGTGGCCTGGGAACGCGACCTGCTCGTGCCGTTCTACCGGCAGTTCCGGCAGCGGATGGACGACGCCGGGTGGGCCGACAAGCCCGCGTTCGTCGAGCCGCTGGTGTTCTGGAACCAGAACGTGGAGTTCTTCGCCGAGCCGGGCGGTTTCCCGGCGGTGCCGGCGCTCGGCGACCGGTTCGTGTTCAACGCGCACTTCTACGACGGCAAGGCGCAGTCCGGGCTGCTCAAGCCGGGTAAGGCCGCCGACGGCGAGTACACCGCGGACTTCAACCTGATCCGGGACCGGGCGCGGGCGCTCGGGACGGCCGGGATCGTGTCGGAGTTCGGGCACCCGGTCGCCGGTTTCACCTCCGACAAGAACCCGACCGTGCTGAAGGCCATGTACCAGGCGCTGGACTCGCGGCTGCCCGGGGCGCGGTGGTGGTCGGGCGCGGCGGGGTCCGGGCCGGTGCTGTCGGGCAGCCAGTGGCACTGGGACGTCAACTACGGCCGGCACCGCGAGTTGATGAACGACAACCCGGACAAGGTCCGCACCGAGGGTGACGCGATGAACGACGAGCACTTCTCCGCGGTGCGCGTGGACGACGGCGGCAACCACGTGCTGACGGTGGAGGGCCGGGTGGTCGACCGGCTGTTCCCGCGCGCCGTGGCGGGCCGGACGGCGGCGTTCACCTACGAGGACCGCGCCCGCGACGGCGGCGCGGTCCTGTCGTGGAACCGGGTCCCCGACACGATGCCCGCGGTGCGCGCCCTCGTCGGCAGCGGGCAGTTCGGCGTGCTCGTGTGGCGTGGCAACGGTGTCGCCGCGCCGACGGAGCTGCACCTGCCGTCGTCGTTCCCGCCCGCGTCGACCACGGTGGTGAGCGATCTCGGGTCCCTCACGGGGCCGCCCGCGCACACCGGCGCCGAACCGGTGTCCGTCGCGCCGGAACCGGGCGTGCCCGGGGTGAACCGACTACTTCTGTCCACAAAGGACATAGGAATGCACTTCGCGCTCGTGACGAACAACCCGCCCGCCGGATCGGCCGCCGCCGCACGGGCGGAACTGGCCGCGTGGGTGGCCGCCACCTTCGGCTGACCCACCGCGACGCCCGCCGTCCCGATCGGAAACCGGGTGTCCGCGCCGTCACCGTACAACTTCGACCCCACCAACGTGATCACCCAGCTGGAGAACCTTTACACCGTGGGGCCTGTCGAACCTGGAGGCGTGGGGCTCGGCGGTACCCGCACGAGTTCCGGGTCTCCCGCGCAACGCCGTCGGGCCCGGCGCACGGCACGTTCCCGACGGCCGAGCCGGCGCTCGGCTGACCGGTGGGGCGCACACCACGACGGCGTCCGCACCGCTTGGCGCGCAAGGGTTTCGCGGGCGGTTGCGCTGTCCGGCCGACGCCGCGGCGGGCGGCGGCGGGTTACCGTTCGATCGATCCAGGACATCGTCGCAACGGAGCGGTCATGCCCGAGCTACGCGCGTCGCTGGCCGCCTTGGCGCTCGCGACCGCCCTGCCGTTCGTCGCCGTGCCGTCGGCGGTCGCCGAGACCACGATGGTGGTCACCGAGCTGGGCCGGCTGACGAGTCACCCCGACCACTACGTCACCGGGATCAACGACCTCGGCCAGGTGGTCGGCAGCGCGCAGGGCCACGGGCTGCCGGCGCACGTCGTGCTGTGGTCGCCGCGCGGCGGGGCGAGCGACCTCGGTCCGGGTCTGGCGGTGGGCATCAACCGGCGCGGCCAGGTGCTCGGGTTGGAGACCCGCGCCGCCGTCGCGCCGTACCGGCACAAGCCGTGGATCTGGTCGGACGGCGCGCGGACGACCGTGATGCAGGCCTACGCGGCGTGGGCGACCGCGCCGGCGATCAACGGCAACGGCGTCGTGCCGGTGAACTACTCGACGTCCCTGATTCGCCGGGACCACAACCGCGCCGCCGTCTGGCAGGCTGGTCGGCACACCGAGCTGTCGCTGTCCGGGCCCGACCTGTGGGTGTACGGGATCAACGACGCCGGCGCCGTGGCGGGCAGCTACGCCTCCGCCGCGGACCAGGACTTCGCCGCCGTCCGCTGCGTCGACGGCGCCTGCACCCGGCTGGGCGGCTCGTCGGGCTACGGCCCTTACATCCCGGAGGGGATCAACGAGGCCGGGGTCGTCGTGGGCAACCGCGGCACGGTCGCGTTGCGCTGGGAGGGCGACGAGGCGACCGAGCTGTCGGAGAACGGCCGGGTCGCGCACGGCGAGCAGTCGCTCAACGAGCGCGGTGACGCGGTCGGGTGGGCGGCCGGGGAGGACGGCGTCCCCCACGCGGTGCTGTGGCCCGCCGGCGGCAAGCAGGTGGAGCTCGCCGTGCCCGCGCCGGCCGAGGCGGTGGGGATCAACGAACGCGGCGACGTCATCGGGTGGACCGCGGCCAACGAGTGGTCCTCGCCCCGCGGGTTCCTCTGGCGCGACGGCCGGGTCACCTACCTGGACCCGCCGACCGGCCACTACAGCCTGCCGGTCGCGATCAACGACCACGGCGTCGTCGTCGGCCACACCACCGGCACGGACAGCACGAACCGGCCCGTGGTCTGGACGCCGGTGCCCACGACTCACGACCGGTGGGCGTTGTGGTAGAGCCGGACGGCGTTGCGCATCGCCATGGTCACGGTCATCGAGCCGACCCGGGGCACGAAGACCGAGGCGCGCTCCACCACGTCGTCGGCGAAGTTCTTCATCGTGGAGAAGTTCAGGCACACCGCGCCCGGTTTGATCTCGTCGGCCCGGACCAGCGGGAAGTCGCGTGACGGCACACCGGTGACCACCACGTCGGCCTCGGCGAGGGCGGTGGCCCGGTCGGTGGCCACGACGTCCACGTGGTGGCCCTGGATGCCGGCCGCGTGCCGGAACGCCAGCGAGCCCGAGAGGTCGAACGACGTGACGTCCGCGCCGTCGTTGGCCAGCATGGCGGCCAGCGGGCGTCCGACGATCTCGCTGCGGTTGAACACGCAGGCCTTCACCGACGCCAACGGGGTGTCGCCGTCGCCGCGGAACGCGCCCGCCTCGCCCAGCAGCTTCATCACGGCCAGCGGGGTGCAGGGCAGGACGGCCCGGCGGGTGCCGGCGTCGTCGACGAACCGCCGGTTCTCGTAGAGGCAGCGGCTCCAGAACGAGTGCAGGCCCTCGACGTCCTTGCGCGGGTCGACCAGCTCGCGCAGCCAGCGGTCGCGTTCGGGGTCGCGGACCGGGTAGTAGACGAACACGCCGTGCACGCGGTCGTCCGCGCCGGCGTCGCGGACGGCGGCCTCGACGTCGTCGGCGCGCGGCGTGCGGAGGTCGAAGTCGATGCCCACCTCGGCGCACGCGCGCCGGGTGTACTCGGCGTAGGTGCGGGCCGGCCGGTCGCCGTCGACCAGGAAGCCGACGACGGTGAGGCGTTCCGGGATCGCCGCCAGGTCGGCGCGGATCCCGTCGCGGATGGACTCGGCGAGGTCGGCCGGGTCGATGGTGCGGGCGGTCATCGGGACTCCTCCTGGGTGTTCTCGATGCGGGTGTGCGCGGCCACGGCGGCGCGGCGCACGGCGTCCAGTCGTGCGGTGAACGCCGCCGCGTCGTCCCCGAGCGAGGCCAGGTTGGCCTCGGCTCCGCGCAAGGTGGCCAGGACGGACCCGAGCAGCAGGTCGGCGCCCGCGCGGACGTCGCTCACGACCGCGCCGGTGACGACGGGCAGCACCGAGAACGCCCACTCCAAGGCTTCCACCGCGTCCGACGCGGCGGTCAGCGGGCCTTCCGTCGCGGCCGCCGAGGCCGCCGCGACCGCGGCCTCCCGGGCGGCCCGTTCCCCGTCCGTGGCACGCGGCAGCCGCCGTGCCCGCAGGTAGTCCTCGAACAGCTCCACGTCGCGGTCGGCGGCGGAGCCGAGGCGGTCGAGCAGGGACTTGCCCGCCGTGATCGCGTCGCCGACCGACGGGTCGCGCCGGGCGGTGATCTCCAAGGCCATGAGCACCAGCGCGCAGCCGAACGCGGCCGTCACCGCGGCCACCGACCCGCCGCCGGGCGTCGGGCTCGCGCTCGCCGTCCGCGCGCGCAGCTCGGCCAGGCTCAGGTCCCACAGACCGTCCGTCACGCGAAGATCATCGCTCGCCCGGGCCCCGGCTGCCACCCATCGCGGATCAGCCCGGCCCCGTGCGGCCGGCCAGCGCGACGACCCTGGCCGCGAGCAGGGCGACGCAGCCCAAAGCCGTCACCGCGAGCGCGACCATGAACGTCGGGTACAGGTACGGCACCTGGAGCCACGCCACATCACGTCCCCGGTACAGGTAGCCGACGACCCGGTGGACCGTGGCCGTGAGCAGCAGCGGCAGCGCCAGCGGGACCAGGCGAGCCACCGCCCACCCGGTCGACCGCCGGCGGGCGGCCCACCGCCGGGACCGGGCCACGCCGCGACCGGTCAGCGCCGCGCTCGCCAGGGCGAGGGCGAGCAACACCGCGTCCACGGCGACGGACGGGTCGTCCACGGGCGCGGGTTGCCTGCCTTCGACCAGGGCGACCAGGCGTGCGCCGATCGCCTGGGCGTCGCCGTGCAGCATCCCGGTGTTGGCCAGGACGGCGATGCCGTAGCCGGACCCGGGCAGCAGCGCCTGGTACGCCGTGGAGGTGAACAGGTCGCCGCCGTGGTCGACCAGCGGCGCGCCAGACGCCGTGACGCCCACGAACCAGCCGAGGCCGTACGACTGCGAAGCGGCGGTCGGCGTGTGCGTCTCCGTGATGCTCTCGGGCGTGGCGATCGAGGTGCCGTCGGGCCCGCGGCCGCCGTTGTTCTGCGCGATCAGCCACGCCGCCAGGTCGTGGGCGGAGGTGAGCACGCCGCCGGAGCCGTTGCCGAACGCGGGTGGTTCGGGCAGCGCCACGGGCAGGCCGAGGACCTTGACGTGCCCCTCCGCGCTCGGCGGCAGGTCGCGCGCGGTGTCGGCGGTGCGGCTGTCGGCCATGCCGAGCGGGTCGAACACGTGACGGCGCAGGTGGTCGGCGAACGGCACGCCGCCAACGACCTCGACCAGCCGGGCGGCCACCTGGAAGTTCGGGTTGTGGTACTCCCAGCGGGCGCCCGGTGCGGCGGCCAGCGTCGAGTCGCGCATCGCCGCCACCGCCTCCGCCAGCGTGTGCACCGGCGGCCCGCTGAACGACCGGTGGGTCGTGTCCGACAGGCCGGAGGTCTGGTCGAGCAGGTGGCGGACGGTGATGTCGGCGGCGCGGGGATCGGCCATCGTGAACTCGGGCAGGTGCGCGCGCACCGGGTCGTCGAGCCGGATCCGGCCGCTCTCCACGAGCCGCATCACCGCCAGCGCCGTGAAGGACTTGCTCACCGACGCCGCGGCCATGGTGGTGTGCTCGGTCACGGCGTCGCCGTCGGGCGTGTGGCCGTACCCGGCGGTGTGCACGACGGTGGCGCCGCGCGTGACGGCGACCGCGACCCCGGGCAGCGCGGTCTGCTCCCGGTACTGCCTGACGACCGCGTCGATGGCGGCGCCGTCGACGGTGGGCGGAGCGGTGAGGGACGTGGCGGAGATGAGCAAGGCGGGCAGGATCGAGGTGAACACGGCAGGCAGTCTCGGGGCGTCGCGGTCGCGTGCCATCGGACCGTGGTCCGAGTTCCGCCGGTCGCCGCCCGGCTACGGTGCCACCATGGTGCGACTCGGCCCGAAAGGGCTGCTGGTGGTGGACGTGGTGACCGCGGGCGTGGTCGTGGCGTGGGCGGTGCTGCGCGCGCCGGCGGTCGACGTGCTCGCCGTGGTCTGCGCCGTCGCGCTCGGCGTGCCGCTCGCCGTCCGCCGGGTCCGGCCCACCGCCGTGCTGGCCACCGTGCTGCCGGTCGGCGCGGCGGCGATCGTCATCGGCACCGGGAACGAGTCGACGCTGGCCGCCGTCGCGGTGGCGCTCTACCCGGTCGTGCTGTCGTCGTCCCGGTCGGGTGCGGTGGGCGCGGTCGCGGCGCTGGCGTGCGTGGTGACGGCGGGTGTCGCGGTGGCGACCGTGCCGGGCCTGCCGCTCGTCCCGGCGCCGGCGGGCACGGAGTCGTTCGCCACGAACCCCTTGTCCACCCTGCTGTTCAGCGCGGTCGTCGTGACCGGGGCCTGGGCGGTCGCCGCCGCCGTCCGCACGCGCCGGCGGCACGCGGCGGAGCTGGCCGAGTCGCGCACCGCGCGGGCGGTGGCCGAGGAACGGCTGCGCATCGCCCGCGACATCCACGACGTGGTCGGGCACAACCTCAGCCTGATCGCCATGAAGGCCGCCGTCGCCAACCACGTGGCGGGCACGCGCCCCGACGAGAGGGAGGCGGCGCTCAGGGGCATCGAGCAGGTCAGCCGGTCGGCCCTCGCGGACGTCCGGACGGTCCTCGGTGGGCTGCGCGAGCCGTCGGCCCCGGCCGGCCCCGCCGGGCTGGACCGGCTGGTCGACGACGCGCGGTCGGCCGGCGTCACGGTGACCGCCGAGCAGGCCGACCTGTCCGGCGCACCGGCGGCGGTGCGGGTCTCGGCCTACCGGATCGTGCAGGAGGCGTTGACCAACGTGCGGCGTCACGGCCGCCCGCCGCGCTGCCGCCTGGTCACCGCCGTCGAGCCGGGCAGGCTCGTCGTCTCGGTGGTCGACGAGGGCACGGCCGCGCCCGGCGCCGACGGGCACGGGCTGCTGGGCATGCGCGAACGGGTCGCGCTGCACGGCGGCACGCTGCACGCGGGCCCCGCTCCCGGCGGCGGGTTCGCGGTCCGCGCCACGCTCCCGTTCGAGCCCGGTGGCGGCCGTGGCTGAGCCGATCCGCGTGCTGCTGGCCGACGACGAGCCGATGTTCCTCGACACCCTCCGGCTGCTGGTCGACGCGGACCCCGGGGTGGAGGTGGTCGCGCAGGCGCGGACCGGCCGGGAAGCGTGCGACCTGGCCGCCCGGCACCGGCCGGACGTCGCGGTCGTCGACGTCCGGATGCCCGACCTGGACGGCGTCGCCGCCACCCGGCGCATCACCGCGCTGCCGGACCCGCCCAAGGTCCTCATCCTCACCACGTTCGACCTCGACGGCGTCGTGTACGAGACGTTGCGGGCGGGCGCCGGCGGGTTCCTGCTCAAGGACGTCCCGCCGCACCGGCTGCTCGACGCCATCAGGACGGTCGCGGCGGGCGAAGCGCTGCTCGCGCCGACCGTCACCCGCAGGCTCATCGCGGACTTCCTCCGCACCCCCGCGCCGCCCCGCGCCCGACGGCCGCTCGACCGCGTGACCCCTCGGGAACGGGAAGTGCTCCGCCTGATCACGCAAGGGCTGTCCAACACCGAGATCGAGCAGGCCCTGCACCTGAGCCGGCACACGGTCAAGACGCACATCGGCCACCTCATGGCGAAGCTGGCCGCCCGCGACCGGGCACAACTGGTGATCGCGGGCTACGAAGCCGGTCTCGCCGACCCCTGACCCACGCCGGTCACGGCGGCGGGCGTCGTCCGGCCGCGACACCGGCGGCGGTCAGGCTCGCGGCCGTGAGGACGAGGACGCCGGCGGCGCCCGTGCCCGCCGCGAGCAACCCCGCCGCGCTGGGCACGACGACCTGGCCGAGGCGGTTCCCGGTGAGGCGCAACGACATCGCCCGACCGCGCAGCCCCGGCGGCGTCGCCTCCGCCAGCCACGACATCGTCAGCGGTTGGCCGACACCGAGGCCGAGGCCCACCACGAGGACCACCAGGCCGAGCAGCCACACCGGCATCGGCACGGCCGACGCGGCGAGCCCGACCGCGGCCAGCGCCACGCTCCCCGTCAACAGCCGACGCCTGCCCAGCCACGCGGCCAACCGGCCGAGGAGCAGGCGTGAGGTCATCGACGCCGCCGCGCGCACCGCCAGCAGCACACCGACCACACCGGACGGGATGCCGCGCTCGGCGCCCAGCGCGGGCAGGTACACCAACGTGATGTCGACCGCCGCGATCACCACGCAGCTGACCGCGAGCGTCCGCACCAGACCCGGTCGACGCAGCAGGTCGCGCACGCCCTCCGGCTCGCCGTCCACGGCGGCCGCACGACGGACGGCGGGCGAGCGCAACGCCACCGTGACGCCGATCAGCACGACGGTGACCACGAACGCCACCACGAACACGGTGTCCGTGCGCGGGATCGTCCGATCGCCGCCGAACAGCAGGATCAGGCCCGGTCCGACCGCCTGCCCCAACGACGCCGCGAACGTGTAGTAGCCGAACGCCGCGTCGTAGCGCGAGGTCTCGGTCGTGTTCGCCACCAGGGCCTGCTGCGCGACCACCGAGCACAGGTGACCGGTGCCGAGCAGCACGCTACCGACCACCAGCCCCGCCACACCGCCGCCGACGAACGCGAACGTCGCGGCGGCGGCGCACATCAGCACCGCGCCCGCCAGCATGACCCGTCGTTCGCCCAGCCGGTCGACGGCCTGCCCGGACGGGATCGCCAGCACCAGCGGCGCGATCGCGAACCCCGCCGAGAGCAGGCCGAGCCACCCCGTCGGCACGCCGAGTTCCAGCGCGCGGTAGGTGGACGTGGGCCGCAGCACGAACGTGACGACCTGGACCAGCACGGTGTGCGCGAGCAGCACCGCGAGCAGGTTCCCCCTACCCGGCATGCGGCTCCGCCACGGCCGGCTCGACGCGGTCGCGCATCAGGACCTCCTCGGTTGATAGGTTATAACCTACAACCTCGGTCCGGAGCAGTCGAAAGCGGTGGCCGACAACCCTCGCCGACCACCGCTCCCCTGTTGTCGTCAGCCCGCCGAAGGGCCCGTCCAGCCGGTGGGCACGTGGCCGACGCGCACCCGCTGCGGGTGGTCGCCGACCGGCACCGACACCAGCTTGCGCCCGGTGGCGAAGTCGATCGCCGTGACCTGGTCGGAGCCGCTCTCCGAGATCACGCAGCTGCGCCCGTCACCGCTGACGGTCGCCCAATAGGGCTTGGACGCGGGCACGAGCGCCCCTTCGCGCAGGGTCGCCCGGTCGACGATCACGGCGTAGTCGTCCATCGTCCCGGCGATGCACAGCTTGTCACCCTGAGGGCTCATCGACATGCCGTGGTGGCGCGAGTCGTTGACCCAGGTCGTGCGGTCCTCGCTGGTGTTCGGGTTCTTGGGCAGTTCCTTGAGACGGGTGACGCGGTCGGCGGCGACGTCGTACTCCAGGAAGCCGTTGAAGAACGACACCTGGAAGTACAGCTTCGACTCGTCGGGCGTGAACGCCACCGGCCGCACCGAGTCGGACAGGTCCGAGCGGCCGAACGCGTCCAGCCGCGGCCTCATGTCGATCACCTTGACCTGCTGGAACGTCGCCGCGTCCACCACCGTGACGCGCCGGTCCCCCTTGGTGAAGTCCAGCGCCGGGTCGTCCAGCGCGGTGTTGACCTCGCCGATGGACATGTTCCACAGGTAGCGGCCGTCGTCGGTGAACACGTTCTCGTGCGGCTTGTCGCCGGTCGCGAACGAGCCGACCTGGCGCCCGGTCTCGATGTCGAGCACGTGCACGGTGTTGGACGTCGAGGCGGACACCGCGACCCGACGGCCGTCCGGCGAGACGGCCATGTGGTCGGAGCGGAAGCCCGAGACCGGGAAGCGCCAGTTCACCCGCCCGGTGGCCAGGTCGATGGACACCACGTCGGCGAAGCTCGGCCGGGAGGCGACCACGGCGCGACCGTCGGGCGTGGTGTACATGTCGTCGACGAACTGGTCGTGGCCCTCACCCGGGCCGGACCTGATGCCGAGGAAGAACGCCAGCTTGATCGGGTTGAGGTAGATCTCCCACAGCCGCTCCTGGCGGTCGGGGATGATGTTCACCCGGCCGATCTTCGCGAAGTCGCCGCTGGAGGCGATCACGTCGGCGGTGCCGTCCCAGTTGTTCCCGACGAACATCACCTCGCGCAGCGCCGTGCCCGCGGGAGGGGCGGCGACGGCGGACGCGGCGACGGCAGGGGCGGTGGTCGCGGCCAGCACGCAGGCGGCCAGGAGGCCGAGCAGGCGTGTGCGGGGTGCGCGCTCGCGTGCCCCCGACCCGGATTTCTTGTCCACGAGAGCTCCAAACCGGATGCGCGAGTTGTCACATCCGTGCAGGGTTTTCGATTCGTCCACGCCGGTTCCCGGACCCGTGGCCCCGAGTCCGGCCGGACTGTTACCGTTCAGTAGGCAATAGATACCGGCTCGCGGCGGGCCCGCGGTAGGGGCCCGCGCCCAACGAGCCGCGTGCTCGTTATGCCACTGCCACAACGTCGCGGCGGGAGGATGTGGCCGGTGTCGGCAGCACGCGATCGAGGTCGCCTGCTCGGGCAGGTGCTCAGGGGCATGGCGACCGATCGCGGCGTCGTCGAGGAGCTCGTCCGGGCCGCGCGCGGCCAGTCGCCGGAGGTGGCGCGGCTGCCGGAGGCGGAGAACCGCCGGCACGTCGAGGTCCTGCTGGCCACCGGGCTCGACTTCTTCGAGCGGTCCGAGGAGCCGGAGGCGCAGGACTTCGAGGCGGCCGAGGCGCTGGGCGCGGACCGCGCGGCCCAGGGGATCTCCATCGACGGCCTGCTGCGCGGCGTCCAGGCGGGCCGCACCACGGCGATGAACATCGCCATCGCCCGCAGCCGGGCCGCAGGCGTGCCCGACGAAGTGCTGCTGGAGGGGTTGGTCGACCTCGACCGCTACACCGGGGCGTTGGAGCGGCACGTCATCAACGGCTACCACACGGCCGAGCTCGAACTGTCCCGCACGAACCGGGACGCGAACACTCACCTGCTGCGGCGACTGCTCGTGCACGGCGACGGCACGCCGCCGGAACCCGCCGAGCTGCGGCGCGCCGGCCTGTCATCGGACGGGCTCTACCACTGCCTGGTCTCCGACGTGACCCTGCCGGGCGAGGCACGGGCGCTGGAACAGCGGCTGCTGGGGTGCGGCGGCGTCTACGGGTTGGTGGAGGGGCGGCTGACCGGGTTGGCCGTCCGACCGCCGACCGACCTCGGGACCGACGTGCTGCTGGTGGTCGCGCCCGCGACGGGGCTCGCGGTCATGCGCGACCTCCACCCGTTGTGCGTGGCGGCGTTGCGGATCGCCGGTCGGGCGGGGCGGCGCGGGGTGCACGACCTCACCGACCTGGCGGGCGAGGTGGCACTGGCCGCGCAACCGGTGCTCGCCGACCTGCTGCGCGGCTCGCTCGACGGCCTCGACCACGACGACGACTTCCACCGCGAACTGGTCGGCACCGCCCTGGTCTACCTCGACCACGGCCAACGCCTCGGTCACGCCGCCGCCGCGCTGCACGTGCACCCCAACACCGTCCGGTACCGGCTCGACCGGTTGGCCGAGCTCACCGGCACGCCGTGGGACGACAGCGGCGCGGACGACCCGTCGACCGTCCTGGGCACCCTGCGCCACTGGTGGGCGCTGCGAACCTGGCTCGACCACCGCCCGTCACGGTGACCACCTGGGATTATCGGCGCTAACAGCGAGCTGTTGTCACCGATCGGACCCTGTGTTATCGTTGCTAACATGGACAACAGATCAGCGATCCTGGCGGCGGCCACCGAGCTGCTGGAGAGCTCGCCCAACGGCGACATCTCCACGCGCGGCGTCGGGGAGAAGGCCGGGGTGCAGCAACCGGTGATCTACCGGCTCTTCGGCGACAAGGACAGCCTGCTCGCCGCGGTCGTCGATCACGGGTTCGCGCAGTACCTCGCGGCCAAGCGCGCCGCGGTGCCGACCGAGGACCCCGTCGCGGACCTCCGGCGCGGGTGGGACGGGCACACGCGTTTCGCCCTCGACCACCCGAACGTGTACCGCCTGATGTACACGCCCCGGCTGTCCTCCCCGCCGCAGGCGGTCCGCGAGGCGAACGAGTTACTGCGCGGCGTGCTCGAACGGGTCGCCCGGGTCGGCCGCCTGGCCGTCGAACCCGACCGCGCCGCCGACGTCGTGATGGCCGCCAACACGGGCGTCGCCCTGTCCCTGCTCAACCGCCCGGAGGCGGACCGCGACCCCGAGCTCTCGGTGCGGGTGAGGGAGATCGTGCTGCCGGGAATCCTGACCCCGGAACCCGACGCGAACCCCGCGGACACGCCGGTGACGACGACCCAGGCGGTGGCCCAGGCGGCGACCACCCTCGGCGCGCTGCTGCGCTCGAAGCGGCCGAAGTCCTTCAGCCCGGCGGAGTTCGCCCTCCTCACCGAATGGCTGACCCACCTCGCAACCCCCACCGAGCCTTAAACACCACCACCCCCCACCTCCCGAACCTGCCCGCCACTCCCCCACGGCCGGCCTCACCCGCCACACACCAGCCTTAGCCCACCCCGGACAGCCGGACCGCAGCCACCCCCGACAGCCGGCACCGCTGCCACCGCACACGGCCACACCGTCGCAGGCCCCGGCCCAGCCACCAGCGCAGCCCCACCCAGCGGGCCTGGACAGTCGCCATGCCTGGCCCGTACTTCCGGCGCCCGGCGCATCCACGCGCCTCTTTCGCGCGCCCGCACACCAAGTCGAGCGGCTCTCCGTCCGCCCCTTCGCCACTACCCCGCCGCCCCTCCCTCGCGGCCCATGGCCACCCCCTCGCCGGCTCCATCTCCGGCACGCACTGCGCATCCCTTGCGCCGAAAGGAAATGACATGACCGAGAACACCGCCACCGACACCACCAACGCCACTCCCACCACCACCCGGGTCGCCCTCGTCACCGGCGGCAGCGGGGGGATCGGGCGGGCGGTCGCCGAGCGGCTCGTCGTCGACGGTTTCGCGGTGGGCGTGCACTTCGCCGGCAACAAAGGCAGGGCCGAGGCGATCGTCGCCGACATCACCGCTCGCGGCGGGCAGGCCATCGCGGTCGGTGGGGATGTCGCCGACGAGCACGACATGAGCGCCGCCTTCGACGCCGTCGAGGCCGCGTTCGGCGGCGTCGACGTGGTCGTGAACACCGCCGGGACCATGGTCCTGGCGCCGATCGCCGAACTGGACCTGGACGACCTGGACCGCGTGCACCGCACCAACGTCCGCGGCACGTTCGTCGTGTCACAGCAGGCCGCCCGCCGCCTCCGCCGGGGCGGCGCGATCGTCAACTTCTCCACCTCGGTCACCCGCACCCAGCTGCCCACCTACGGCGCCTACGTCGCGAGCAAGGCCGCCGTCGAGAGCATCACCCTGATCCTCGCCCGCGAACTGCGCGGCAAGGACATCACCGTCAACGCGGTCGCACCCGGCCCCACCGCGACCCCGTTGTTCCTGCAGGGCAAGGACGACGACCTGATCGCCAACTTCGCCAAGGCCACCCCGCTCGAACGGCTCGGCCGGCCCGAGGACATCGCCGACGCGGTCTCGTTCCTCGCCGGCCCCGCCCGCTGGGTCAACGGCCAGGTCCTCTTCGCCAACGGCGGCCTCGCCTGATCACCACACCTCCGTCCACACCGGAAGGAACCGCCATGAGCAACGTCATCGTCATCACCGGCGCGTCCAGCGGCTTCGGCGCCCTCACCGCCCGCGCCCTCGCCGACACCGGCGACACCGTCTACGCCGGGATGCGCGAGACCACCGGCCGCAACGCGCCCCGGGTCCGAGCCGCCGCCGACTACGCCCGGCAGCACGGCGTCGACCTCCGCGCGATCGAGCTCGACGTGAACTCGCAGGAGTCCGTCGACGCCGCCATCGCCCGGATCGAGGCCGAGCACGGCCGCGTCGACGTCCTCGTCCACAACGCCGGCCACCTGGCCACCGGGCCCACCGAGGCGTTCACCCCCGACCAGCTGGCCGAGCTGTACGACGTGAACGTGCTGAGCACCCAGCGGGTCAACCGCGCCGTGCTGCCCGGCATGCGCCACCGCGGCCACGGCCTGGTGATCTGGGTGTCCAGCTCCAGCGTCAAGGGCGGCACCCCGCCCTACCTCGCGCCGTACTTCGCGGCCAAGGCGGGCATGGACTCGCTCGCGGTGAGCTACGCGGGCGAACTCGCCCGCTGGGGCGTCGAGACGTCCATCGTCGTGCCCGGCTCGTTCACCTCGGGCACCAACCACTTCGCCCACTCCGGCCGCCCGGCCGACACCGCCGTGGAGGCCGAGTACGGGACGAGGTACGCCGGGCTGGTCGAGCAGGTCGCCGACAAGCTCGCCGCCCTCGCGCCCGAAGACGCCGACGCCTCGCTCGTCGCCGACGAGATCGCCCGGATCGTCGCCCTCCCTCGCGGCGAACGCCCCTTCCGGGTGCACGTCGACCCGGCTGACGACGGCTCCGAAGAGGTCTCCGAGGTCGCCGACCGCGTCCGCCGCGACTTCCTCACCCGCATCGACCTGGACGACCTGCTCACCGTCCAGCCGGCCGGGTAGCCGACAGCTTGTCAGGGCCGATTGTGCAAGCTGCGCCGGGGCACACGTCCGAGAGTTGAACTCGGTCGACACTGAAGCTTTAGAGGTTATTGGGCAAGATCGGCCGACCGGGGCCGGGCTTCCAGGACGTCGCGCAGCGGCACGGTCGGCCGTCCGATCAGACCGGCGAGCGCGGGGTCGACCCGGGCGAACTCGCCTTGACGACTCGCCGCGAACATCCCCACCAACAAGTCCGCGACGTGCTCGGGCAGACCGTGGGCGACGAGCCCGGCCCGGTAGTCGTCGTCCGACACGACGACCCGGCGGATCGGCCGGCCCGTCACCTCCGACGCGATCGCCGCGACCTCTGCCAGGTCCACCGCCACCGGACCGGTGAGGGCCGGCGTCACGCCGTCGAAGACGTCCTCGGTCAACGCGAGCGCCGCCGCCTCGGCCAGGTCGTCGTGGGACGTCCAGGACACCGGGCCGTCCTCCGGCGCGGCCAGCTCACCCGTCTCCGCCGCGCCACCGAGCAGCATGGCCACGGTCGACGCGTAGAAACCGTTGCGCAGCGACGTGAAAGCGAGGCCCGACTCCCGCAGCACCACCTCCGTGGCGGCGTGGTCGACCATCGGCGCGAAGGGCGACGACGGGTTCGAGCCCACGTGGCTGGTGTAGACGACGCGCTCGGCCCCGGCCTTGCCGGCGGCGTTGATCGCGGTCTCGTGCAGGCGCACCGCCGTCTCGCCGCTGTTGTCCACCGACACGACCAACACCCGTGACGCGCCCTCGAACGCGTGCGCCAGGCTCCCCTCGTCCGCGAAGTCGCCCTGCCTGACCCGAACGCCCCGCTCCGCCAGCCCGCGAGCCCGCTCCGCATCGCGGACGCACACACCGATCCGGTCCGGCCCGACCCGGCGCAGCAGCCGTTCCACCACCGCTCGACCGAGCTTCCCGTTGGCACCACTGACGATGATCATGCGACCAACCCTGCCCGCGACGCCGCCGCGCCGGAAGGATCAGCCGGCACCGGGTTGTTACCCTCAGGGACATACCGATCGGAGGTAGGCGGGCTTGGAGTCACGTCCCCTGCGCTACTTCGTCGCCGTCGCCGAAGAGCTCAACTTCACGCGCGCGGCCGAGCGGCTGGGCATCTCGGCCCCTCCCCTGTCGCGCACGATCCGCAAGCTGGAAGCGGAGTTGGGCGTCACGCTGTTCGAGCGGACCACCCACAGCGTCGCGCTGACGGCCGCGGGCTCCGTCCTCCTCGACCAGGCCCGGATCGCCCTCGACGCGCTGCAGGCGGCCGGCCGGCGAGCACAACGCGCCGCGGAGCCGAAGCTCGTCCTGGCGGTCAAGGCCGACAGCGACGCGGGGCTGCTGGAGGCCGTCCTCGCCGGGTACGCGGCCGACCCGGCGTCGTCCTTGCCGGTCGCGGTCCGCCTGTGCCGGTGGGGCGAGCAACCCGGGCTCCTGCGCCAAGGAGAGGCCGACGCCGCCCTGATCTACGAGCCGTTCGACCGCACCGGCCTCGACGCCGAGACCGTGGCCGTCGAGCGGCACGTCGCCGCCGTCCCGACCGACCACCCGCTCGCGGCACGCGGGCACGCCACCCTCGCCGAGCTCGGGCTGCCCGTCGACGACGCCACGCGCCTGGACCAGCTCCACCACTACCTCGACGGGATCGTCGCCCGGCACGACGTCCGCGACCTGCCCCAACTGCTCAAGCTGGTCGAACTGGGCGAGCTGGTCACCCTGCTGCCCGAGTCCGTGGTCGACCGCTACCCGCGACCGGGGATCGCCTACCTCGACGTGCCGGACGCGCCGCCCGCGACCCTCTCGATCGCCTGGCCCCAGCAGTCCCGCTCGACGGCCACCGCGGCACTCGTCCGCGCGGCCACCCGGTGACGACTCGCCGACCGCCAGGAACCGGACGGGCGTTTCGACCGACCACTGTGGTGAACCGGAACCGGGGAGGTCACCGTGGAACGTCGTGCGTTCTTGCGCGCGTCGGCGCTGTCCGTCGGCACGATGGGAGCAGTGGGGGCGATGTCGGGTGGTGCGGCCACCGCGTCGGCGGCGACGCCGCTGCGGGTGCAGGTGCTGCTGTTCGACGGGGTGGAGGAGCAGGACTTCATCGCACCGGTGGAGGTGCTGGGCCTCGCCGGGCGGATGAGCGGCGGCGCGTTGACGACGACCTTGGTGACCACCGGTCGTCCCGGCACGGTCACCTGCACGTACGGCACCAAGGTCCAGGTGGCCGCGGGCTGGTCGCCTGAGCAGGCGGACGTGCTGGTCGTGCCCGGTGGCGGGTACGCCGACAAGACCGGGCCCGGGGTCAACCGGCTCATCGCCGACCAGGGCTTCCTGCGCCGCCTGGCCGCCGCCGACGTGCTGCGGGTCGGCATCTGCACCGGGACGATGGTGCTGTCCGCCGCGGGGTTGACCAAGGGCCGCAACGCGACCACGCACACCGGCGCGAAAGCCGACCTGGCCGCGCAGGGAGCCACCGTCGTCAACGCCCGCGTGGTGGACGACGGCGACCTGATCACCGGCGGCGGCATCACCTCCGGGCTGGACGTGGCGCTGTGGCTGGCGGAGCGGTTCCTCGGCGCGAAGCTCGCCCAGCGGGTGGAGACGGTCCTGGAGCACGAACGGCGCGGCACGGTCTGGCGCGGCTGAGCGCCTCGACCGGCGGTTGCCGGGAACCGAACGCCCCGTGCCGACGACCTCTACGTCCGGGAGCCGACTTGGCCACCTACCTGCGTCCGATCGGGCGGTGACGGCAGTGCTCGACCACCCCGGCTTACCGGTGCACGACCACATCACCGACGCGGTGAAGACGCCGTCGCTCGTGCGGTTGTCCCCCGGCATCGTGCTGATCCGCTTCGAGACGTTGAAGGTTTACGCCGCCCTGGGCGCGGTCCGGCACCTCCTCGACACCGGGGTGGTCCACAGAGGACAGACCCTGGTCGACAGCTCCAGCGGCATCTACGCGCTGGCGCTGGCGATGGCCTGCCACCGGCACGGGTTGCGCTGCCACATCGTCGCCTCCACCACCGTGGACGACACCATCCGCGCCCAGCTGGAGATCCTCGGCGTCACCGTGGACCAGATGCCGCCGTCGGACGACCTGCGGCTGGACCAGAACCGCCGGGTCGCCCGGGTCCGCGAACTGCTGGCCCGCGACCCGGACCTGCACTGGATGCGGCAGTACCACGACCCCGTCCACCACCTGGGGTACGCCGAACTGGCCGAGCACCTGCGGCGCGCCCTGCCGGCCGAGGCGCTGACGGTGGTGGGCAGCGTCGGCACCGGCGCGTCCAGCGGCGGGCTGACCCGGTCGTTGCGGCGGCACGACCCGGAGGTGCGGCTGGTCGGCGTGCAACCGTTCGGCAGCGTCACGTTCGGCAGCGAGCGGTTCACCGACCCCGACGCCATCATCGCGGGCATCGGCAGCGCCATCCCGTTCGGCAACGTGCACCACGAGCTGTACGACCGCGTGCACTGGTTGGACTTCCAGCACGCCATGGCCGCCACTGTCGGGCTGCTGCGCGAGCACGCCGTGTTCGCGGGCCTGTCCACCGGCGCCGCGCACCTCGCCGCGCGCTGGGAAGCCGAACGCGACCCCGGCCGCACGCACCTCGTCATCGGCGCGGACACCGGTCACCGGTACGCGGCCCGCGTCTTCGCCCGCCACCGCGAAGCCCTCGACCCGGCGCTGCTGGCGCCGGTGGAGATCGCCTCGCTCGACGACCTGGCACCGCCGTGGGCCGCGATGGACTGGGCGCGCCGGGCGCACGGTCCGCGGGTGCCCGCGCAGGAACGCCGGAAGGACCCCGTGCCGTGACGATCGCGCTGCTGGAAGCCCTCACCTTCGGCCTCGGCAGGCTCGCCGACGCCGCCGGGGACGCGGGCCACGACCTGTGCCTGCTCACCGGCGACCGGTCGATCTACACCCACGAACTCCGCACCCTCGGCCCGGACCGGGTGCGCGTCGTCGACATCGACACCGCGGACGTGACGGCGTGCGAGGCGGCCCTGCGCGCGATACCGGACCTGGCCGGGTTGATCAGCTCCACCGACACGTGGGCCGTGCCGGGGGCGGAACTGGCGCGGCGCCTGGGTCTGCCGGGACCTGACGTGGACGCGGTGCGCGTGCTGCGGGACAAGGGCGCGGTCCGCGCGTTGCTGCACGAGCACGGGCTCAGCCGCGGCGGGCCGGTCGACCCGACGTCGGCCGACGGGTTCCCGTTGGTGGTCAAGGATTCCGCGGGCACGTCGTCGCGCGCCGTGTGGCTGGTGCGCACCCGCGCCGAACTGGACGACGCGTTGCGCGAAGCCGAACGCACGCCGCTCAAGGGCAGGCTGATCGCCGAACCGTACTTCGCCGGGCCGCTCTACAGCGCCGAGACCGTCACGTGGGCCGGCCGCACGCGGCTGCTGGGCGTGTTCAGCCGCCAGCTCTCGCCCGAACCGGTGCGGCGGGAGGAAGCCGCCGCGTTCCCGGTCGCGTTCCCCGCCGCCGACCTCGCCGAGCTCGGCCGGTGGATCGCCCGGGTGCTGGCCGTCGCCGGCCACGAACGCGGGTTCGCGCACACCGAGTTCGTGCTCACCGCCGACGGGCCCGAGGTGGTCGAGGTCAACGCGCGGATCGGCGGCGCGCTCGTCGGCGAGGCGCTGTGCCGGTCGCTGGACGTCAACGTCTACGACGCGATGGTCTCGATGGCGCTGGCGGTGGAACCGGCGTTGCTGACCGAGCCGCTCAAGCCCGGCACCGGGGTCGCGTTCGTCCTGGCCTACCCCGCGCGGGCGGGTGTCCTCAGTGGCTGGTCCGGGCTCGACCGGGTGACCGGCCTGCCCGGCTCGCCCGAGTGGTACCCGACCGCGAGTCCCGGTGACGTGGTCGAGCACCTGACCGACCAGCGCTCGTGCACCGGGATCGTGCTCGCCGAGGGCCCGACCGCCGAACTCGCCCTGCACCGCGCGCTGGCCGCCGCGGGCGCGATCACGCCCATCGTGTCCACCGCTCAGGCAGCACGCCGGTGAGCCGTGGGCCTCAGGCCGCCCCGGCCGCGCTTCCCCGCGCGCGGCGGCCGGTCGTCTTCCGACTCGTCCGAGCCGTCGTGCTCGTCGTGCTCGTGCTTGGCCGGTGTGCCGGGCGTCGGCTGGTCGCGGTGCGCGCGGTGGACCAGGAACAGCAGCACCAGACCGGCCAGGACCGGCACGTGCGTCAGCACGCGGGCCGCGGTCGTGGCGCCGGTGAGCAGGTCGTGCGCGGAGAACGCGGCGAGCACCGCGACGAAACCGCCGAGCGTGGGCAGCAGCCCGGCGGCGCGGTGCGCGTGCACGGCGGCGACGAGCAAGCCGATGCCCAGCGCCAGGTTCCACGCCGCGCCCTCGTTGAACAGGTGCCCGGAGATGCCGTGCGCGGGCGGCGACGTGGCGCCCGCGAGCAGTTGCGCCAGCGCCAGCCACAACTGGACGATCGCGACCGCGGCCAGCGCCAGGCGCGGTGTCAGGGCGACGTGGCGCGGCGGCGCGTCCGCCAGCACGGCGGCGACCAAGTCCGGCGCGGGCTGCGCCGGGCGCACCCGGATCGCCCTGGTCAACGCCTGCGCCCGGACCAGCCACGTCGAGCAGTCCGCGCACTGCTCGACGTGCGCGTCCACTTCGGCGGCGGGCGCGGGCTCGGCTTCGCCGTCGAGGCGCGCGGACAACACTTCACGGCAGGTTCGGCAGTCCACGCCCGAGTAGTCGCTCCATTCGGCGCACGAGTTCCCGACTTTCTGTGGTTACGATTCGAAGTCGTGACCTCCCCCAACGTGACCAACCCCGACGACGAGGTGACGCGCTGGGCGTTGCGGGCCCGTGCCGGCGACCGGGACGCGCTGGAGCGGTTCGTGCGGGCGACGCAACGGGACGTGTGGCGGTTCATCGCCCACCTCGCCGACGTCGGCGTGGCCGACGACCTCGCCCAGGAGACCTACGCGCGCGCCCTGGTGAGCCTGCGCCGGTTCGCCGGGCGTTCGTCGGCCCGCACCTGGCTGCTGTCGATCGCCCGCCGGGTGGTGGTCGACCAGGTCCGGATGGCGCGGTCACGGCCACGGCTGTCGCCCGGCTCGGACTGGGAGCGCGAGGCGGACCGGCGGCCGGTCGGGTCCGGCTTCGAGGACACCGTCGAGCTGAACCTCCTGCTGGACGCGCTCGACCCGGATCGCCGCGAGGCCTTGGTGCTCACGCAGGTGCTGGGACTGTCCTACGCGGAGGCGGCCGAGATCGCGGGCTGCCCGGTGGGCACGATCCGGTCCCGCGTCGCGCGGGCGCGTGACGACCTGCTGCGCGCGACCGGCCGGTCCGGCGCCACCGAGGTCGGCTGAGCGTCCGTGCGACCCGACGTCCGGTCCGGCCGGCCGCTGGTGCGCGACGCGGCGTTCCTGCGGTTGTGGATCGGGACCACGGCGTCCGGGTTGGCCACGTGGGCGTTGCCGTTCGTGCTCGGGTTCGCCGTGCTGGAGCGGTCGATGACCGCGGTGGAGCTGGGGATCGTGCTGGCCGCCCGGACCGCCGGGTTCCTGGTCGCGGTGCCGGTCGCCGGTGTGCTGGCCGATCGGCACTCCCGGCGTCGGGTGGTGTGGTGGGCGGGACTGGTCGCCGCGGTCGCCTCGCCGGTCATCGCGGTCGGGTTGGGACGGTCGGTCGTGGTGATGGCCGTGGCGGCGGCCGTGGTCGGCGCGGGGCAGGGCGCGTGCCGACCGGCGTTCCAGGCGCTCACGGCGGAAGTCGTCGCCCCCGACCGGCGGCGGCGGGCGAACGCGGCGATGACGTTGGCGGTGCGGGTCACCACGTTGGTCGCGCCGGGCCTGACGGCGTTGCTGGCGCTGGTGGTCGACACGCCCGCGTTGATCGTCGCGACGGCGGTGCTGTGGTTGGGCGCGGCGGTGATCCCTCCTGCCGGCGGAGTCGTCGTCCCGGTGGCCCGTCGACGTTTCGCGGTCGAGTTCTTCGAGGGGGTCCGCGAGGCGCGGCGGCACCCGTGGTTCGTCGCGGGTCTGGGCGCGTTGACCGCGGTGATCGCCACGGGCTACTCGGCGACGGGTGTCGTGCTGCCCCTGGTGAGTCGCGACCGGTACGGCACGGGTGCGGTGCTCGCCGCCGCCATGACCGCGTACACGGTGGGCGCCTTGGGTGGCGCGATCATCGCCGGACGGTGGGGTTCCCGGGCGCAGGGCTGGACCGCGTTGGCGGGGTTGGCGTGCTACGGGTTCGTGCCGTTGAGCCTGTTGCTGCCGGTGCACGCGGTGGTCGTCATCGCCGCGTACGTGGTGGCGGGGGTGGGGATCGAGCTGTTCAACGTGCCGTGGTTCACCGCCGCGCAGCGCGAGGTCGAGCCCTCGGCCCTGGCCAGGGTGTCGTCCTTGGACTTCCTGCTGTCCTACGGTCTCGCGCCGGTCGGCCTGGCCCTGATCGCACCGGCGATCGACGGGTTCGGCGCGGGCGTCGTCCTCGCCGTGTGCGCGGTGGTCTGCTTCGCCGCGCCGGCCGCCGCCGCGCTCGTGCCGTCCGCGCGCGACTTCCGCTGACTCACGACGCCCGCAGCTCGTCGCGCAGCGTGCGGGCGACGTGCGCCATCAACGCCTCCGCCCCGGGCTGCACCACGGCGGGCACGCGCGACTCGGTGAGCGCGGCGACGGCGAACGCCCGGCCGTCGGCGTGCTCGACCACGCCGACCTCGTGCCGCAGGTTGAGCAGCGTGCCGGTCTTGGACGACCACCGTGACGCGTCGGAGCTGAAGTCGGGTGCGAGCCGGTGGCGCAACGCGTTGTCCCCCATCAGTTCCCGGACCCGTCCGGCGACGGCGGGCCGGATCGTCGTCGGCCGCCACACGCCGTGCAGGAGGTCGACGAACGCGCGGGCGGAACCGGCGTTCGCGCGGCTGATGTCCAGCTGCGTCACCGGGTGCCCGCGCCCCTCGGTCGCGGCCGCGATGGCCAGCGAGTGGGCGAGGTGGCCCTCCGCCGGGGTGAACCGCTCGGCGGGCGTGTCGACGAGGTCGCGCATGAGGTGGCGCACGGCGATGCCGTCGTGGCCGAGCCGGCGCAGCTCGGCGGCGACCGCGTGGGGCGGGGTCAGCGCGAAGAGGGCGTCGGCGGCGGTGCTGTCGCTGATCGCGATGCTCAGGTAGAGCAGGTCGTCCAGCGCGATCGTGGCGGGGTGGCGGAACTTGGGCAGCCCGATCGGGCCTGGCGCGGCGACCCGGTCCGGTGGCACCACGACCGGGGTGGCGGCGTCGAGCTCGCCCCGGTCGACGCGTTCCAGCGTGGCGATCGCGAGCGGCACCTTGACCAGCGACGCGACCGGGTACTCCACCTCGGCGTCGAGGCCCAGCTCGTCGCCGGTGTCGAGGTCGCGCACGAGGAACGAGCCGCGCAGGCCGGCGTCCTCCAGCACTTCCCGCGCCGCACGCAGGACCTTGGTCGTCCCCATCGTCACGCTCCTGCGGCCGGGACGCCGAGGCAGTGCCCGATCGCGGCGGGCGGCAGGTCGCGGATCCGGCGGGCGTCCTCGCGCAGCCCGGCCGCGACGTCGTAGCCGCGGGCGAGGTCCAGCTCGCCGACCGGCCGCCAGTGCAGCCCGAGCTCGTGGGCCTGGCCCGGTGAGCAGAGCAGGAGGTCGGTGGAGCCGAGCACGTCGGCGGTGGCCGCGACCAGCGAGGCCGCCACGACCACCTGGGCGGGTTGCAGGCCGACCGCGTCGCGCAGGCGCGTGAGGCGGTCGCGGACGTGCGGCACGTCGTCCTCCGGCTGGAGCCGGATCCGCCGCCGGCGGGCGTTGCGCTCGGCTCGGCCGGCGCGCAGGGTCTCCACGTAGACCGCCGGGACGGGGCCGGGGTCGGCGTGACCGGCGAGGCCGAGCGGCACCCGCCAGGCGCCCTCGTCGGGCGGCACGGCGACCAGCGCGGCCCGGACGTCCAGCGTGCGGGCCAGCTCCGCGCGTTCGGCCGGACCGGCCGGGCGCGGGTCCAGGTCCAGGTCGTGGCGGCGGGCGTCGGCGACGAGCCGGGCCAGCGGGCGCGGCGCGCACACCTCGGGCACGGCCAGCCGGAAGGGGCGCAGCTTGGCGCGCTCGGCGTCGTGCTCCATCGCCTCGGCGAGGTCGACCAACCGCCGCGCGGAGGGCAGCATCTCCCGACCGAACGGCGTCAGCGCCACGCTCCGCGAGGTCCGGGTGAACAGCCGGGCGCCGAAGTGCCTCTCGAGCGCCGCCACGCGCCGGCTGGCCACGGACTGCGGTATCCGCGCCGCCGCGGCGCCGACGGTGAAGCTGCCGTGCCCGCTCACGGCCACGAACGCCTTGCACGCCTCGACCACGTCCACGAGCCGCGACTATGCCAGATCGGCATCGATGCCCGCCTCGGTGTCTTGGACAGCATCCACGACCGCCTGTGAAGCTCGACGGCGTGACACCGCCGTACCGAACCGTCAGCCGCCGTGCGTTCCTGGGCGCGGCGGCGCTGCTCCCGCTGGCCGGCTGCGCGCGGGAACCGGCGCCGCCGTCCGCGCCCTCCTCCGCGCCGGTCGGCACGTCCGCCGCCTCCCCCACTCCTTCCGCCGTGCCGCACGATCACCTGATCGGGCTGGAACGGGAGTTCGACGCACGACTGGGCGTGTACGCCGTGGCCACGGGCACCGGGGCGACCCTGGCGTACCGGGCGGACGAGCGGTTCGCGTTCTGCTCGACGTTCAAAGGGCTGGCGGCGGCCGCGGTCCTGCACCGCAACCCGCCGTCCCACCTGGACACTGTCGTCATGTACACCGAGGACGACCTGATGGCGAGTTCCGCCATCACCCGGCAGCACGTGGCCACCGGCCTGACCCTCCGCCAGGTCTGCGACGCGGCGGTCCGCCACAGCGACGGCACGGCGGGCAACCTGCTGCTGCGCGAGCTGGGCGGCCCGGCCGGGCTGACCGCCTACCTGCGCACCCTCGGCGACACCGTCACGCGATCGGACCGGTTCGAGCCGCACCTCACGACCGCCGTGCCGGGAGACCCCCGCGACACGACCTCGCCCCGCGCCATCGGCGCCGACTACCAGCGGATCGTGCTCGGCGACGCCCTCGGGCCCGACCAGCGCGCGTTCCTCCGCGACCTGCTCGAGCGCAACGCCACCAAGGCCGGCGCGCACCGCGTCCGCGCCGGCGTGCCGCAGGGGTGGGCGGTGGCCGACAAGACCGGCACCGGCGATTACGGCACGGTCAACGACATCGCCGTGGTGTGGCCGCCGGACGCCGCGCCGCTCGTGGTCTCGATCATGTCCAGCAAGGCGACCGCGGACGCCGGGTACGACCAGGCGCTGGTCGCGAAGGCCGCCGCCTACGCCGTGGACTCGCTGACCTGATGCGACGCGTCGTGATCGGTCTGCTGCTGGCGCTGCTGGCGGCCGTCGCCTCGGTGGGCGCGCTCGGCGCGACCGGCCGGGTCGTCCTGGTCCACCACCCGGTCACCGGCCGCCCGGTGGCGATCGTGGAGGAGGTGCCGGGCCCGGAGACCGGGCAGGTCTGCCCGCTGGACGCGCGGTACGTCGACGAACGGCCCGACGGCCTGCGCCCGGACGTGCTGGAGGCGTGGCGCCGGTTGCGGGCCGCCGCCGGCGCGCAGGGCGTCGGGCTGTGCCTGAACGACGGCAAGCGGAGCACCGGCCAGCAGCGGCGGGAGTTCGAGGACGCCGTGCGGCGGTTCGGCACCGCGGAGCTCGCCGCGCGGTACGTCCTGCCGCCGGAGAAGTCCATGCACGTCAAGGGGATCGCGGTGGACGTGCAGCCGCTCGAGTCGGCCGCCTGGGTCGAGCGCAACGGGTCCGCGTTCGGCTGGTGCCGCCGCTACCTCAACGAGGAGTGGCACTTCGAGCACGACCCCGCGTACGCGACCGCCGGCTGCCCGCCCATGCTGCCCAGCGCGAGCGGCTCCTGAACGCTCAGGCCCACGGGATCGTGGCCTGGAGCACCGCCTCGGTCAGCGCCCGCGTGCGCAGGTGCGTGACCTGCTGGTACTCCGGGTCGGCGACCATGCGGCCGAACGCCGCGCGGTCGGGGTAGCGGACGATCACCACGGCGTCCCAGCTCTGCCCGTCCTCGGCCACCAGCGCGGTGGAGCCCGCGCCCGCGTAGAGGACCTCCGCGCCGTAGCGGGGCAGGAACGTCTTGCGCAGGTGCCGCGCGTACTCCTCGTACGACGCCACACCGCCCTCGGCGAACCGCAGCAGGTTCAGCATGACGACCGGACCGCCGGGGTCCTCGGCCAGCAGTCGCTTCAGGTCGGCGCCACGCGGGTCCACAGCCATGCCGACAGCATGGACGCACGCGATCACGTCCGCATCGGTGAGTCCACCTGCCGCACCGGTCCAGAGGTGATGACCTCAGAGGGCGATGACCACCTTGACGTCGTCCGGCCGGGAGTCGAACGCGTCGGCGAACCTCTCCAGCGGCACGCGGCGGCTGATCAGGCCGTCCAGCCAGTCCCGGTCGGCCTTCGCCAGCGCGTCGGCCGCCTGGCGGTAGTGGCGCAGGTTGGCGTTGACCGAGCCGACCACGACGTCGTTCTCCAGCACCATCACCCGGTTCGCGCCCGCGACGTCCACGTCCACCGTGTGGCCGCCCGAGGAGATGCCGGTCAGGCACACCACGCCGTACGGTGCGGTGTTGCGCACGACGGAGATCACCACGCTGCCCACGCCGGTCGCCTCGATCACCACGTCGGGCCGCAGCCGGGAGGCGACCTCGTCCACGTCGCCGTCGTGGTAGGTCGCGCCGAGCCGCCGCACCAGCCGGGGCTTCGGGCCGTCCTCGACCCGGTCGAGCACGTGCACGTCCAACCCCTGCTGCACGCCGATCATCGCGGCCAGCAGCCCGATCGGCCCCGCGCCCGTCACCAGCGCGCGTTCCGGCTCGTACCACGCCCGCTCACCCACCCGGGCGACCTGCTCCCACGCCTTCGCGACCACCGACGTCGGCTCCATGAGCACGCCGGCGTGCGCCAGCCCCGGGTCCAGCGCCACCGCGTAGTCCGACTCGACGCACCACCGCTCGGCCGCGTACCCGTCCAACTCCTTGATGCCGCGCTCGGTGTAGCCGCCGTTGCGGCAGTTGTCGAACTCGCCGTGCGCGCACGCGCCGCAGGGCGCCGGATCGGGTCGCCGAACCACTCCCACCACCAGGTCACCGGCCGCGAAACCACTCTCCGGAGGCGCCATCGCCACCCGGCCGAGCGATTCGTGGCCGAGCACCAACCGGTCGCGTCCCGGCGGCGCCCAGCCGTACTCGGCGCGGGCGATCTCCTTGTCCGTGCCGCAGACACCGACGACCAGTCCCTCGACCAGCAGGTCACCGGGCCGCGGCTCGGGTTCCGGCACCTCGGTGACCTGCAGCGAATCCGCCTTCTTCGGGTCGAGCGTGAGCGCGCGCATGGTCTGGGCTACCCCCGCGCGCGACCCGCATGCGGGCCCGGCCGCCGACGTCCCCCGGTGGGATGGGTGTTGTTTGCCCTCGTCGAGGGGTGGCACCCGTGGTGCACCCGGTCGGCAGGAGGAAACACCCGGCGGAGGAGGCCGACGATGACCGAGGGTGGTTGGGCCTACGACGGTGAGCCCGTCACGCTGTCACCCGACACCGTGACGCTCGTGCACGGCACCTCGTTCTGCGTCTGCGGCAGCGACGGGAACGTGGACGGCGCCGCCGCCCAGGGCGTGTTCTTCCAGGACACCCGGATCGTGTCCGGGTGGGCGTTGCGGGTGGACGGCGCGACCGTCGAGCACATCACCACGCTCACCCGCGACCCGTTCCGGATGACGTTCGTCGGCCGCGGCCGGTCCCGCGGGCACGAGGCCGAGAGCACCCTGCTCGTGCGCCGCGAGCGGTACGTCGGCGCGGGCATGCGCGAGGACATCACGCTGCGCAACTTCGGCCGGGAGTCCGTCGCGCACGTCGTCTCGGTGCACGTGGAGGCCGACTTCGCCGACCTGTTCGAGGTCAAGGAGAGCCGGGTCCGCGCACGGGGGCGGCACCAGTGCGAGGTCGAGCCGGACGAGCTGCGCCTGACCCGGCGCCTGGACGGCCAGAGCCGCGGCGTGCGGGTGCGGGCGGAGGGCGCCGACTACTCGCCGTCCACCCTGACCTTCCGCGCCGTCATCCCGCCCAAGGGCGAGTGGTCGACGTGCGTGACCGTGCAGCCCGTCGTGGACGGTCGGACGACCGAGACGATGTTCCCGCCGGAACGCCCGATCGACGAGTCCGTCCCGGTGCTGCGCGCCCGCCGGTGGCGCGAGGACGTGCCCGTCCTGCGGTACACGGGCAGGCCGGCGCTGGGCGCGACGCTGCTGCGCAGCAGGCAGGACCTGGGCGCGCTGCGGATCTTCGACCCGGACCGGCCCTCGGACATCGCGGTCGCCGCCGGCGCGCCGTGGTTCATGACGCTGTTCGGCCGCGACTCGATCCTCGCGTCGCTGATGTCGCTGCCCATCGACCCCAACCTCGCCCTGGGCACGGTCCGGACCCTCGCCCACCACCAGGGCACGCGCGTCGAGCCGAACAGCGAGGAGGAACCGGGCCGCATCCTGCACGAGATGAGGTTCGGCGCGGACGCCTCGCTGGCGCTGGGCGGCAGCAACGTCTACTACGGCACGGCGGACGCCACGCCGCTGTTCGTGATGCTGCTGGGCGAGCTGTCCCGCTGGGGCATCGACCGCGACCAGGTCGAGGCCATGATCCCGCACGTCGACCGCGCGCTGGAGTGGATCGAGCACTACGGGGACCGCGACGGCGACGGTTTCGTGGAGTACCAGCGCGCGACCGCCGGCGGACTGGTCAACCAGGGGTGGAAGGACTCGTGGGACGGGGTGAACTTCGCCGACGGGAGCATCGCGAAGCCGCCGATCGCGCTGTGCGAGGTCCAGGGTTACGTCTACCACGCCTACCTGGCGCGTGCGTGCATCTGCGAGGACTTCGAGGACCTGCCCGGCGCCCGGCGCTGGCGCGAGCGCGCGGCGCGGCTGAAGGCGGAGTTCAACGACCGCTTCTGGCTGCGCGACCGCGGTTACTACGCGGTCGCCCTGGACGGGGACAAGCAGCCGGTGGACGCGCTGACCTCGAACATCGGGCACTGCCTGTGGAGCGGCATCGTGGACGGGGACAAGGCCGAGCGGGTCGTCGAGCACCTGCTGTCGCCGGAGATGTTCACCGGGTGGGGCGTGCGGACCCTCGCGTCCGGCATGGGCGCGTACAACCCGATGAGCTACCACAACGGGTCGGTGTGGCCGCACGACAACGCCCTCATCGTGCACGGGCTCATGCGGTACGGCTTCGTGGAGGCCGCGCAGCGGGTGACGATGGCCGTCCTGGAGGCCGCCGAGGCGTTCGGCGGCAGGCTGCCCGAGCTGCTGTGCGGCTTCGACCGCGCCGAGTACCCGGACCCGATCCCGTACCCGACGTCGTGCTCGCCGCAGGCGTGGGCGTCGGCCACGCCCGTGCACCTGCTGCGCGTGCTGCTGCGGGTGGAGCCGTACTCGCCGCGCCGCAAGGTGTGGCTCGCGCCCGTGCTGCCGGAGTCGTTCCAGCCCTTGGCCCTCGACGGCATACCGATGCTGGGCGCGCGCGTCGACCTGGAGGTCGACGGCGACGACGTCCGGGTGCGCGGCCTGCCCGAGGACGTCGAACTGGTCCGTGCGCCGGTAGGGGTGCACCCGGGCCTGGACGACAGGGGGTGAGCACGGTGACACCGCTGCGCGTCGCGATGATCGCCCCGCCCTGGTTCGAGCTGCCGCCCTCGGCCTACGGCGGCATCGAGTCGATGTGCGCCGACCTGGCGGACCGGTTGGTCGCGCGCGGCAACCACGTCGTCCTGGTCGGCGTCGGCCGCAACGGCACGGCCGCCGAGTTCCGGGCCACGTGGGACCGCGCGCAGCCGGACCGGATGGGGCAGGGCGTGCCGGAGGTGGTGCACGCCGCCGCGCTGCCCGCCATCCTGGCCGACCTGGACGTGGACGTCGTGCACGACCACAGCCTCGCCGGACCGCTGCTGGCCCGCGGCCGTTCGCTGCCGACCGTGGTCACCGCCCACCTGCCCGTGACCGGGGAGACGGGACGCTACTACCGGGGCCTGAACGGCAGCGTGAACCTCGTGGCCGTCTCCAACGCGCAACGCCGGCTCGCGCCGGACCTGGACTGGGCGGGCACCGTGCACAACGCCGTCGACGTCGGCACGTTCCCGTTCCGCCGGGACAAGGAGGACTACGCGCTGTTCCTCGGGCGGACCGCGCCGTTCAAGGGGATCCCCGAGGCGATCGCCGCCGCCACCGCGGCCGGTGTCCCGCTGCGCATCGCGGCCAAGTGCCGCGAGCCGGTGGAGCGGGAGTACTTCCGGCGCGAGATCGCGCCGTTGCTCGGCCCGGGCGTCGAGTGGCTCGGCGAGGTGGACCGCGAGGAGAAGCTGCACCTGCTGACCGCCGCGCGCTGCCTGGTGTTCCCGATCAGCTGGGACGAGCCGTTCGGGCTGGTGATGGTGGAGGCGATGGCGTGCGGCACGCCCGTGGTCGCCACCCGCCGCGGCTCCGTCCCGGAGGTCGTCGCGCACGGTGAGACCGGCTTCGTGTGCGACGACCACGCGTCGCTGGTCGCGGCGCTGCGCCGGGTCGACCGGTTGTCGGCCGAGCGGTGCCGGGCCGAGGCGGTCCGCCGGTTCGACGTCGAGCTGATGGCCGCCCGCTACGAGGACGTCTACCGCTCCGCCGCCGCCGAGTCCCCGCACGTGCTGGAGGCGGTGACCACGACCCGCACCGCCGCCGCCCGCTGACCCGGTCGACCTCCTGGCTCGACGCCAGGGTCGCCCGGCCGGCGCTCCACCTGAGCGATTCCCGGAAACGGCAACAGGAGTTGTCGTTTCCGGCGGGTCGGGCCGAAGCTGGCGCCATGACCGAGAACGACACGGCGGCGGTGACCCGCGTGGGGCCACCGCCGCGGCACCACTTGGCCCTGATGATCTGGGTGGCCGTCTTCCCGACGCTCACCGTGCTGCAGCTGCTGTTCGGCGACCTCCTCGACGGCGCGCCGACCGTGCTGCGGACCCTCGTGCTGGCGACGATCGCGGTGCCGGTCGTCATCTACGGGCTCATGCCGCCGCTGCAACGGCTCCGCGTCCGCCTGCTCTCCCGGCGGTCGTGACTGGCGCTAGCGCAGCCACCGCACCACCTCGTCGAGCAACCGGTCCCGGCCGTGCCCGGCCCGGTCCAGGTGGGCGAAGTGCGTCGCGCCGTCCAGGCGCGCCGCCCGCACGTCCGCCGCCCGGTCGAGGTCGGCGACCAGCGTGGTCACGTCGCCCTCGCGTGACCAGAAGTCGTGCTCGCCGCGCAGGACGAGCGTCCGGGCGGTGATCGTGCCCGCGTGCCAGAGGCGTCGGCCGGTCGCGAGGTGGAAGCTGTCCTTCAGCGCGCCGGTCGGGGCGCGGAAGCTCGGCGGCTCGCGGTCGGCCGACGTCGGGTCGCTCGCCACCGCGTGCTCGACGTAGGCCGCCGCGACGCGGGGGTCGCGCCACGCGGACTTGTCGTCCACCGGGATGGCGGCGTCCCAACCGCGGAGCAGGCCCGGCCCGGTCGAGAGCCGGTACGCGCCGTGGCGCGCGTCGTCGAAGTGGCCGGGCCGCGCCGGGTCCTCGTAGTCCGAGCCGCGGCCGAGCACCGGGTGCCCGTCGATCGCGCCGTACAGGCTGTTGTAGATCACGAGGTGCGCGACCCGGTCCGGGTGCTCGCTCGCGTACCAGGCGGCCCAGTGCCCGCCGGTCGCCCAGCCGACGAGGTCGACGCGGTCGTGGCCGGTCGTCGCGCGCAGCCGGTCGACGACCGACGCGATGTCGCGCACCACCTGCTCGCCGGTCACGGCGGGCGGGTTGGCCGACGGTGGCGCGTCGAGCGCTTCAGGGCGGACGGAGGCGCCGTAGCCGCGCGCGTCCACGATGAACACCCGGTGGCCTTCGCGCGCCAGGTCGGCCGCCAGCGACCCGCCGGGCACGGGCAGGTCGAACGACGCGACGCCCGGCACGCGGGCGCCGTGCAGCAGCAGCACCGGCCGGCCGCGTGCCGACCGGGCCGTCCGCACCTCGCGGACACCCAGGTGCCCGGCTTCGCCACGCACCTTCCAGTCCTTGCGCACCACCTGGTCGGACGGCGGCGCCTGCGTGATCGTCGCGGCCATCGCGAGCGTGAGGATCGTCTTCAGCATGCGGCCAGGATGCCGCCGGACCGGTCACCTGATCTGATCGTGCACAGAATCGGTGCGATTGATACGGGGTGGATATGGATCTCAGGCACCTGCGGGCCGCCGTCGCGGTCGCCGACCACCTGCACTTCGGCCGGGCCGCCGCCGCGCTCGGCCTGGCGCAGCCGCCGTTGAGCCAGACCGTGAAGGCGCTGGAGACCGAGCTCGGGGTGGCGCTGTTCCACCGCGACACCAGGAACGTCCACGTCACCCGGGCCGGTGAGGCGTTCGTCGCGGACGCGCGCGCCGCGCTGTCCATGGTGGACGCCGCGGCGCGTCGGGCGCGTGCGGCGGGGCGGGGCGAGGAGGGCTCGCTGTCGATCGGGATGGTCGGCTCGTCGGTGCTGCACCCGCTGCCGATGATCATCCGCGAGTTCCGGGCGCGCTACCCCGCCGTCGCCCTGTCCTTCTCCGTGCTGCCGACCGTGCCGCAGGTCGAGCGGCTGCGCGCGGCGGCGCTGGACGTGGGCCTGCTCCGCCCGCCGCTGCCGGGCCCGTCCGACGACCTGGAGCTGGTGCCGGTGTCGCGCGAGCCGCTGGTCGCCGTGGTGCCGAACGACCACCGCCTGGCCGGCCGGCGGCGGGTGCACGTCCGGTCGCTGGCCGGCGAGCCGTTCGTGCTGTTCCCGCGCCACCTGGGACCCGGGCTGCACGACGAGATCACCGCGCTGTGCCGACGCGGCGGGTTCACCCCCGAGGTCGCGCAGGAGGCCGTGCAGATGCCGACCATCGTCGGCCTCGTCGCGGCGGGCTGCGGGGTGTCCATCGTGCCCGGCTCGTCCGCCGCCCAGCCGCGGCCGGAGGTCGCGTTCCTGCCGCTGAGCCCCACCGTGCGGCTGGTCGACCTGGCGATCGCGCTGCCCGTGCCGAACCACTCCCCGGCGGCCGCCAACTTCACCGCCCTGGCCCGGGACCTCACCAGGGCGCGCGGCACGACGCCGGCCGGGTGACCGGTGCGAGGCGCGGCCCTCCGGGAGGTCCCGGCGATCGGGTGACCGGCGCTCAGTCCTCGAGCCAGTTGTACTTGCGCGCCATGCCGACCAGGTTCTTGCGCACGTTCAGGATCTGCTCGGCCGTCATGCCGGGCGCCGAGGCCAGCAGCGTCTCGGTGACCTCCTGCAAGTAGCGCTTGGTCGACACGACCTCGCAGAACATGTCGTTGCCGTTGACGTCGTCACCCGAGTGGTACGACGGCGTCCCGGCCCGCACGGACGCTTCCCGCACCAGGCTCACCCGGGAGGCCTTCGGCCCCCGGTCGCCCATCTCCACCAGGAACTCGACCAGCGCGCCGGGCGCCATCAGCCTCTTGTCGAAGTCGATGTCGTTGACGTGGATGAACACGTCCTCGCCGCCCTCGTCGGGCGACACGAACCCGTACCCGCGCACCTCGTCGAACCGGACGACCTTGCCCTTCACCACCACCGCAACCCCTTACCAGCAGCACGCGCCACACCTGTGGCGACATCACCACGATCCTATCCCGGACGCCGGCGCGCGACTCGTGGGCACGACGTCCGGACTCCTCCGTCCTCGGAGCGCGCTCAGCCCGCCTTGCGACCGACGGCCGCGAACGTCGACATCTGCTTCGGGTCCGGGTCCTCGTCGCCGGGTTCCGGGCGCCACTCGGTCAGGTACACCACACCGGGGTCGACCAGCTCCACGCCCGCGAGCAGGTCGGTGATCTCGGCCCGGGTGCGCATCGAGAAGTCCGTCACCCGGTTGCGGAACTGCTCGGTCGCCTCCTCGGCCCGGTCGGCCTCGCCCTCCAGGCTGGCGTGCGAGAGGGCGAGGTAGCTGCCCGGCACGGTGGCGTCGAGGTACTCCCGGACGATCTCGGCGGGCTTGTCGGAGTCCGGCACGAAGTGCAGCACCGCGAACATCAGCACGCCGACCGGCCGGGTGAAGTCCAGCGTCCGCACCACGTCCGGGTGGGTCAGCACCTCGCGCGGCCGGCGCAGGTCGCCCTGCACCGCCGTGGCGTTGGCGTGCTCGCTGAGGATCGCCCGGCTGTGCGCGACCGCGACCGGGTCGACGTCCACGTAGACGATCCGGCAGTCCGGGTCGGCGCTCCACGCGACCTCGTGCACGTTGCCGGCCGTGGGGATGCCCGACCCGAGGTCGAGGAACTGGGTGACGCCCCGGCCGACCAGGTAGCGCACCGCGCGGCGCAGGAACGCGCGGTTGGCGCGGAGGATCCGCGGCAACCCCGGCATGACCTCGACGATGCGCTGCGCCGCCTCCCGGTCCACCTGGAAGTTGTGCGCGCCGCCCAGGTGCACGTCGTAGACGCGCGCCGGGCTCGGTCGCGAGAGGTCGATGTCGGGGCCCACCCACGAAGGTCTTTCCACGCTGCCGCTCCTCGGTTCGCCACGGACCGTGATTGCTCGGGTGCACGCTACAACGGGCGAACCGCCACGAGAGCCCCTATCGGGGTTCGCAATCGGTGCGCTCCCGCGCAGGGGTTGGACCGTGCCCGAAGGTCGTCGTCCGCCACCACCCTTCGCGTGTCAGAACTTCACAAGGCATCCCGATACGTGGACAATCCTTGACCAGAAGTCGCACCGGCGTCCCTGGAGGAGCTCCCATGCCCAGATCACGGTCGTTCGCGCTCGTCCTGGCCGCCGTCGCGTTCGCCGCGGCGCCGGCCGCCGACCTGGCGACGCCCGCGTCCGCGCTGGCCGACGACGCGCTCAGCCGGGACCTCGACGCGATCATCACCAGCGCGGCCCTCGACGGCGCGGACGTCGGGCTCGTCGTCCGCCACGCCGAGACCGGCACCGTGGTGTTCGCCCGGGAAGGCGACGAGCGCGGCCAGCCCGCGTCCAACGGCAAGCTGTTCAGCTCCGCCGCGGCGCTCGACATCCTCGGCCCGGACCACCGGTTCAGCACCACCGTGGCCGCGACCGGCCGCGAGCGCGCCGGGGTGCTGGCGGGCGACCTGCACCTGCGCGGCACGGGCGACCCGACCATGCTCGCCGCCGACTACGACGCGCTGGCCGCCGAGGTCGCCCGCAGCGGCGTCCGGCTGGTCCGCGGCAAGCTCGTCGCCGACGACACCTGGTTCGACTCCGTGCGCCTGGGCACCGGCTGGGCCTGGGACGACGAGCCGTACTACTACAACGCCCAGATCTCGGCGCTGACCGTCTCCCCGGACACCGACTACGACGCCGGGACCGTCATCGTCCGGGTCGCGCCCGGCGCGGCGGGCCAACCGGCCACGGTCACCACCGACCCGCCGACGGACTACGTCACGATCGCCAACACCGCCGTCACCGGCGCGCCCGGCTCGGCGTCGAGCGTGTCCGTCGAACGGCAGCACGGCGCCAACGTGATCGCGGTGCGCGGCAGCATCCCCGCCGGCGGGGCCGTCGAGAGCGAGTGGAGCACGGTCTGGGAACCGACCGGGCTGGTCACGTCCCTGTTCCGCGACGCCCTGGCCCGGCACGGCGTGCACGTGCTCGGCGGCACGGGCACGGGCGCGACCCCGGCCGACGCACGGCTGCTCGGCGAGCACCGGTCGATGCCGTTGTCGCAGCTGATGGTGCCGTTCATGAAGCTGAGCAACAACATGCACGCCGAGATCCTGGTCAAGACCGCCGGCCGGGCCGTGTTCGGCGAGGGCAGCTGGACCGCGGGGCTGCGCGCGATGACGGCGAGGCTCGGCGAGCTGGGCGTGGACCCGGCCGCGCTGTCGCTGCGGGACGGTTCCGGACTGTCCAGGATGGACCAGGTCTCGCCCGACCAGGTGGCCGCGCTGCTGCTCGCCGCCCGGCGCGAGCCGTGGTTCCAGCCCTGGTACGACTCGCTGCCCGTGGCCGGGAAGAGCGACCGGATGGTCGGCGGCACCCTGCGCAACCGGATGCGCGGCACCCCGGCCGAGGGCAACGTGCGGGCCAAGACCGGCACCCTGACCGGCGTCAGCGCCCTGTCCGGCTACGTGACGACCGCCGACGGCACCCCGCTGGTGTTCGCCATGATCAGCAACGACACCCTCACGTCGGCGAAACCGCTCGAGGACGCCGTCGCGGTCCGGTTGGCCGGCCACCGGGACGGCGCGACCCCGCCCGCGGTCAGGGTCGCGCCCGAGCCGGTCGCCGACGAACGGCTGGAGTGCAGTTGGACCAAGTCCTGCTGAGCCGGGCGGCGATCAGATGACGACCGCGCGGAACCCGTGCACGCACCACGGGCCGTCGTAGCTGGTCACCCAGAGGTTCGTGGAGTAGCCACCCAACTTCTGCCCCTTGGCCGTGCCCTTGAGGTAGACCTGGAAGGAGTCCTCCCCCGTCGTCCCGCCGTCCATGTCCGGGTCGATGGCCAGGTCCGGGTCGTAGCCGACCAGCTTCTCCACGTCCGCCGCGTCGTTGTTGGCGTCCGGGCACAGCAGGCCGGCGGCGGTCGCCGCGTCACCGGCGTTCACGCTGTCCAGGAAGGACCGCATGGCGGCGAGCGCCTCCGGCGGCACCGGCTTGCCGCCGGCCGTGGGCTCGCCGTCGGTGGTCGGTGGGGCGGTCGCGGTCGGGCGTCCGCTGGCCGACGGCCCGTTGGCCCGCGCGATGTCCTGCCAGCACCAGTCGCCGTCCTCGCGGACGACCGTCACCTCGACCTGCGACGTCCGCGAGGACGTGGTGACCTCGACGGTCCCCTCCACCTTGTCGTCGGTGACCTCGTCGCTGCCGACGAGCTCGGCCTTCTTGAGCGCGGACACGTCCTTGATGGCGTTGTCCACGCCGGACTTGGCCTTCGCGCACTTGAGCTTCTTGAGGGCGGCGGCGTCCTGGGAGTCCAGCCCGGCCACCAGCGCCTCCAGCAGCTTCTCCGCGTCGCCGCCCTTCGCCGTCGTGGACGACGCGGTGGTCGGCGGCGTGGTCGTGGTCGTCGTCGGGTCCGCCGCGCCCACGAAGAACCCGGGCTGCACGAACCCGGTGAACGCCACGCCGCCCAGCACCAGCACGACCACCACGACGGCGGCCACGATCGCCCCGGTCCGCTTCTTCGGCGCGGGCGGAGGCTGGGGTGCGAACCCGCCGTACTGGTAGCCGCCGTACTGGCCCGGCTGCCCGTAGGGGTCCTGCCCGCTCGGCGGTTGCTGTGGGTAGTTCACGGCGCCTCCCCGTTCGTGGTTCGCGCCTTCGACGACGAACGGGGGCCGCGCGTTCCCGGTACCGGTGACGAAGCACGTCGCCTCACGGCCGACAGCGGTGACGCGCAGTCCCCGAACGGCCACGCCGAGCCAGGTCCACTGTGGACCGCATCCGGCGGGCGGCGGCTCCGCGGGCCACGACCGTCGATCCCGGACGATCTTCCCGGGTCGCGGGAGGCCCCGGTCGCGGCGGTCAGCGAACCGCGCGCGGGCCGTTCACGGGCACCACGGCGTCGCGCACCTCGGCCACCAACGCGCGCATGGCCAGTTCGGCGGCCTCCGGGCGCCGGGACGCGACCGCCCGCGCCACCTCCTCGTGCAGGTCCAACGCGCCGGGCACGGGCTTCTCCGGCATCAGCCCCAGGCTCGTCCGCCCGCGCAGCACGACCGCGACCACCCCTTGGAGCGCGGCGAACATCTCGTTGCCGCCCGACTCCAGCAGCAGCGCGTGGAAGGCGACGTCCAGCTCGAGGAACTCCTCCAGCCGCCCCGCCTCGCCCAGCCGGCGCATCCGCGTGGCGAGGTCGAGCAGGCGGTCGCGCTCCCGCGCCGACGCGTTCCACGCCGCCCGCGCCGCGGCCACCGGCTCGACCGCGATCCGCAGTTCGGTGAGCGCGCGCAACTGGGCGTCGCGGTGCGGCCCGGCCAGCCGCCACCAGATCAACCTCGGGTCGTAGACCTGCCAGGACGACGGGGGCTGCACGGTGATGCCGACCCGCCGCCGCGACGTCACCAGGCCCATCGACTCCAGCACCCGCATGGTTTCGCGGGCGACGGTCCGGGACACCCCGAACCGCTCCTGGATGCCGTCGAGCGTCAGCACCCGCCCCTCGGCGAGGTCGCCGCTGGTGATCTCCAGCCCGAGGGTGTCGAGCACGGAGGTGTGCAGGGCGTCGCCGCCCGGGACGCCCTCACGACGTGGTACCGGCACGGCAGCAGCGTAGCCCGGCGGGCCTTCCTCAGCGCGATCAAAGGTGATACCTTTCGCCGCCAAAGGTACTACTTTTGATCGTCTCGTCGTCGCAGCCGAGAGGTGCACCCCATGACCACGAGTGCCGAGCCGACCTGCGTGGTCGTGATGGGCGTGTCCGGATCCGGCAAGAGCACCGTCGCCCGGGTGCTGGCCGACCGGCTCGACTGGCCGATGGCCGAGGCCGACGAGTTCCACCCGGCCGCCAACATCGGGAAGATGTCGGCGGGCACCCCGCTCACCGACGACGACCGCGCGCCCTGGCTGGCCGCGATCCGCGACTGGATCACCGCCCGCGCCGCCGCCGGCGAGAGCGCGGTCGTCACGTGCTCGGCGCTCAAACGCGCCTACCGCGACGTGCTGCGGGAGGCGGGCGCCCGGGTCCGCTTCCTGCACCTGCACGGCGCCGCCGACGTGATCGGCGAGCGGATGCGGCACCGCTCCGGCCACTTCATGCCGCCGTCCCTGCTCCGGTCGCAGTTCGACACCCTCGAACCGCTGCGGTCCGACGAGGACGGCGCCGAGGTCGACGTGACCTCGGCGCCCGAGCTGATCGTCGAGGAAGCCGTGACCCGGCTCGACCTCGCCGCCGGACACCCGGCCACCCCCTGACCCGCCGGAACCCTCGAGAGCGACGGAGCTGCCGATGACCACCAACGACGACTGGGTCCAGACCTTCGGCACGGGCGCCCTGCTCGGCATCGCCGCGGGCGCGGTCGCCCTGCTGCTGTTCCTCATCATGTACCTGCGGGTGCACGCGTTCCTGGCGTTGGTGCTGGTCAGCCTGCTCACCGCGTTCGCCGCGCGCATCCCGGCCGACACGGTGGTGCCCACCCTCGTCGGCGGGTTCGGCACCACCCTCGGCAGCGTCGCGCTGCTCGTCGGCCTCGGCGCGATCCTGGGCAGGCTCGTGGAGGTCACGGGCGGCGCCCAGTCGTTGACCGAGGCGTTGATCCGCCGGTTCGGCGAGCAGCGCGCGCCGCTCGCGCTCGGCGTCAGCTCGCTGGTGTTCGGCTTCCCCATCTTCTTCGACGCCGGCCTGGTCGTGATGCTGCCGATCGTGTTCGCGGTGGCCCGGCGGCTGGGCGGCGGCGTGCTGCGCTACGGCCTGCCCGCTGCGGGCGCGTTCTCCGTGATGCACGTGTTCGTGCCGCCCCACCCCGGTCCGGTCGCGGCGACCGAGCTGCTCGGCGCGGACGTCGGCCTGGTGATCGCGTTCGGCCTGCTGATCGCGATCCCCACCTGGTACCTGACCAGCTACCTGTTCGGGCTGGCGATGGGCAGGCGGCTGGAGCTGCCCGTGCCGACGATCCTCAGCGGCGGACCGCAGGTCGAGGACCACGAGAACCCGCCGCGCCCGGGCACGGTCGTCGCGCTCCTGCTGCTCCCGCTCGTCATGATCTTCACCAACACCGGGCTGGACGCGGCGCGCGCCGCCGGGTGGGTCGACGGCGAGGCGTCCTGGTTCCAGGTCGCCCGCGCGCTCGGCTCGACGCCGGTGGCGCTGCTGGTGACCGTGCTCGTCGCCTCCTACGCCCTCGGGCTGCGCAAGGAGTCGGTGGAGAAGCTGGTCGACTCAGCCCTCGGGCCGGTGTGCGCAGTCATCCTCATCACCGGCGCGGGCGGCATGTTCGGCGCGGTGCTGCGGGCCGGCGGCATCGGGGACGCGCTGTCGGTCGGGCTGACCGACGTCGGGCTGCCGGTGTTCGCGGCCGGGTTCGTCATGGCCGCCGCGCTGCGGATCGCGCAGGGCTCGGCGACGGTCGCGCTGACCACGGCCGCGGGTCTGGTGCAGCCCGTCGTGCAGGCGGGCGGGTTCAGCGCGGTCGAGCTGGCCGCGATCGTGCTCGCCCTGGCGGCGGGCTCGGTGATCGCGAGCCACGTCAACGACTCGGGCTTCTGGCTGGTCGGCAACCTGATGGGGATGGACGTGCGGACCACGTTGACGACGTGGACGGTCATGGAGACCATGATCAGCCTGGTCGGCTTCGGCCTGTCCGCGGTGCTGTTCCTGCTCGGTTGACCCCCGGCCGCGCCTCGGGGGCGAACCGGGGGTGATCTCCGGGATCCGCCGGATCATGGACGCGGCGCGAGGCGGGAGGCTCGGCGGCATGACGAGAACCTTCCGCCGCGCCGCCGTCGCGGCACTGGCGGGCACCGCGCTGATCGGGTTGGCCGCGGCGGTCCCGCAGCAGGCCGCCGCGCAGCCCGCGCCGACGCCCGCGTTCGACTTCGCCGACTGCCCCGCGATCCCCGCCGGCGCCGACCCCGCGCAGTGGCGCTGCGAGGTGCTGGTGTCCACCGGCGCCATCAAGTTCGGCACCCTGCCCGAGCAGAGCACCGGCGCGATGCGGCTGACGTTCGCCGAGGGGCGGCTGGACGGCGAGTTCGCGCAGGTCTTCGGCGCGCTGCGGGCCGAGCCGACCCGCGTGCCGGGCGGCCTGCTCGGCGTGCCCGGGCACCACCCGGTGCTGCGCACGGACCTGCGCATCGAGTACGCCGGGTTCGCCGACTTCCTCTCCGACGGCGACCGGATGGGCGTGCAGCACCTGAAGCTGCGCGTGCTCAACGGCCTGCTGCCCGACACGTGCTCGATCGGCGACGACGCGGACCCGCTCGTGTTCCGCCCCGTCCGGACCAGCGGCCCCGACCGGATCTCCGCCGATCCGCCGGTGGTCCGGTTCACCATCGAGGACACCGCGTTCGCCGTGCCCGCGGCCCGCGGCTGCGGTGGCCTGGACCGGTTGGTGGACAAGCGGTTCGGCCTGCCCTCCCCCGCCGGCGCGAACTCGATGAAGCTCACCACCCTGGTGGGGTTGAAGAGCTACACCGAGCTGTGACGGGTTCCCGGCCTCGACCGCTCCGACCGGTCGGGGCCGGTACCGGCCGGTCGCCGGTGCGACGGCCCCGCCGGGGCGTTAGGTTTCGTGCCATGAACGAGACCCCGGACATCAAGCCGCGCAGTCGCGACGTCACCGACGGCCTGGAGAGGACCGCCGCGCGCGGGATGCTGCGGGCGGTCGGGATGGGTGACGACGACTGGGCCAAGCCCCAGATCGGTGTCGCCTCGTCGTGGAACGAGATCACGCCGTGCAACCTGTCGTTGGACCGGCTGGCGAAGGCGAGCAAGGACGGCGTGCACGCGGCGGGCGGCTACCCGCTGGAGTTCGGCACGATCTCGGTGTCCGACGGCATCTCCATGGGCCACGAGGGCATGCACTTCTCCCTGGTGTCGCGCGAGGTCATCGCGGACAGCGTGGAGACGGTCATGCAGGCCGAGCGGCTGGACGGCTCGGTGCTGCTCGCGGGCTGCGACAAGTCGCTGCCCGGCATGCTCATGGCCGCCGCGCGGCTCGACCTGGCCAGCGTGTTCCTCTACGCGGGCTCGATCCTGCCCGGCCGGGTCACCCTGACCGACGGCAGCGAGCGCGAGGTCACGATCATCGACGCGTTCGAGGCCGTCGGCGCCTGTGCCCGCGGCCTGATGAGCCGTGAGGACGTCGACCTGATCGAACGCGCCATCTGCCCCGGCGAGGGCGCGTGCGGCGGCATGTACACCGCGAACACCATGGCGAGCGCGGCCGAGGCGCTGGGCATGTCCCTGCCGGGCAGCGCCGCGCCGCCCGCCACGGACCGGCGGCGCGACGGGTTCGCCCGCAAGTCCGGCGAGGCCGTGGTCGGGATGCTGCGCAAGGGCATCACCGCGCGGCAGATCATGACCCGGGAGGCGTTCGAGAACGCGATCGCCGTGGTGATGGCGTTCGGCGGGTCGACCAACGCCGTGCTGCACCTGCTGGCCATCGCGCACGAGGCCGAGGTGGAGCTGAGCCTGGACGACTTCACCCGGATCGGCGAGAAGGTGCCCCACCTCGCCGACGTCAAGCCGTTCGGACGGCACGTGATGACCGACGTCGACCGCATCGGCGGCGTGCCCGTGGTGATGAAGGCGCTGCTGGACGCGGGCCTGCTGCACGGCGACTGCCTGACCGTCACCGGCCGCACGGTCGCCGAGAACCTGGCCGACATCGCGCCGCCGGACCCCGACGGCACGGTGCTGCGCGCGATGAGCGAGCCGATCCACCGCACCGGCGGCATCACGATCCTGCGCGGCTCGCTCGCGCCCGACGGCGCGGTGGTGAAGTCCGCCGGGTTCGACTCCGACGTGTTCACCGGGACCGCCCGCGTGTTCGACCGCGAGCGCGCGGCCATGGACGCGCTGGAGGACGGCACGATCACCGCCGGCGACGTGGTCGTCATCCGCTACGAGGGCCCCAAGGGCGGGCCGGGGATGCGCGAGATGCTCGCCATCACCGCCGCGATCAAGGGCGCCGGGCTGGGCAAGGACGTCCTGCTGCTCACCGACGGCCGGTTCTCCGGCGGCACGACCGGCCTGTGCGTCGGCCACGTCGCACCGGAGGCGGCGGACGGCGGTCCGATCGCGTTCGTCCGCGACGGCGACCCGATCACGCTCGACGTCGCCAACGGCACGCTGGACCTCGGCGTGGACGCCGCCGAGCTGGCCGCCCGCCGCGAGGGCTGGACGCCGCTGCCCGCGCGGTACCAGCGGGGCGTGCTGGCGAAGTACTCGAAGCTCGTCGGCTCCGCCTCCGGCGGCGCGGTCTGCGGCTGACGCGGAGCGGTGCCCGACCCCCTCGCGAGGGTCGGGCACCGCTTCAGGCTCACGGAGCCGGGTACTCCGCGATGTAGACCGGAACGCCGACTCCGGTCAGGTCGGCCGGGCCGCCCACGCCGTTGACGACGTGGTCGATCACGCCCGCGCTGAGGTTGACGGTCATGATGTGGCGCAGCTTCACGCCCGGCGTCTCGGGGACCTCGAAGCCGTTCTCGGTGTGGATCGTCGGGTTGTTCTGGTTGAACACGTACACGCCCGCGCCGTGCAGGGTGTGCTCGCGGACGTGGTCGCCGACCTTGTAGCCGGCCCAGCCCTCGACGTCGCCCTTCATCCAGTCCGCCTGCGTCGGCGGGTCGTAGGGCAGCTCGTTCTGGTAGAGCACGACGGTGCCGCGCTCGCCGTTCCAGACGGTGTTGTGCCGCTGGAAGTGCTCCACGAACAAGCCGGTCGCGGTCACGTCGTCACCGTTGACGACCACGCCGGTGAGGCCCGTGTTGGTGTTCCAGCGCTGCGTGTCGGTGAAGCCCTCCACGCCGTGGTCCGCGCGCCACACCCACGTGTGGTCGATGAGCACGTGGTCGCTGTTGACCTCCAGCGCGGTGTCGACCTTGCCGACGTGCGGGCCGCCGACGCGGAAGTACACGTCCGACAGCGTGGTCGGGTTGGCCGGGTCGGCCGGCCGGTTGCCGTGCTTCTTGCCCACGCGCAGCAGCACGGGCGACAGCTCGGTGCCCGCGTCGATCGTGACGCCGGCGATGACGACGCCCGGCACGTCCGCGACGTCCAGCGGGGTCGAGCCGTTCACGGCGGTCAGCGTGGCGTGCCCGAGACCGAGGACCACGGTGTCGGCCCGCTTGACCTCGATGCTGCGGGCGATGTCGTAGACGCCCGGCGTGAGCAGCAGGTGCTTGCCGCGCGCCAGCTGGTTGTTGATGTCGCGCGCCGAGTCGCCGGGCTTGGCGACGAAGAACTCCGACAGCGGGATCGTGCGGCCGGGCGTCACGCCGTTCGCCCACGACACACCGCTGGTGTCGCGCTTGGCGGCCGGGACGCGGACGTTGTAGCGGCCCTTGTCGTCGACGAACAGGTACGGCTTCTCACGGCTCAGCGACGTGGTGTCGAGCGTGGTGTAGGGCGGGTTCGGGAACGCCGCGTCGTCGGGCGCGCCCGCGACACCGGAGAACACCTGGTTCCACACGCCGTTCGACCAGCTGCCCAGCTCGCTGTTGCGGGTCAGCCACTGCTGCTGCGAGCCGTTGACGACGGCCGGCAGCCGGGAGTCGGCGATGAAGCCGCCGCTGGCGTACTGCGGGCCGGCGGTGCAGTAGTCCATCAGCGTGAACGTGCCGCTGGTGACGTTGAGCCGGCGCAGCGACACCGCCTGGGACACGGCCCAGAAGTTGGCGCCGGCGCGGCAGCCGTCCTGCCCCTTGCCGTCGATGTTGATGGTGAGGTTGCCCAGGGTGCGCCAGAAGTTCACCAGCGCCAGGCAGTTGGCCGTGCCGCCCTCGGTAAGGCAGCGGTTGTAGACCTCGACCTTGCCGTTGATCACGACGTCGGTCGGGGAGGCGCCGAGGCCCGCGATCTCGGTGTAGTAGCCGACCTTGATCTGCAACGGCCGCTCGGCCGTGCCGTAGTGACCCGGCTTGAACAGGTAGGCGTACCGCTGGGCGCCCATCTCGTTGTCGACCTGGGCGGCGTGCGTGGCGTCGAGCGCGGCCTGGATCTCGGCGACCGGCATGGAAGGGTCGAACACCTTCACGTTCACGCCGAGGTCCTGCGTGCGCCGGGGCGGGTCGGCGCTCACGGCCGGCGCCGCGGCCGTGGTGGCGGCGGCCAGGGCGAGACCGAGCACGAACACCCGGCGCAGTCTCGCGGGAGCGCTCTCGCGTCTGGCGTGGCGCATGATCGTCATTGACATGCCTCTGAGGGTAGTGACGCCGACCACTCGAACGTGAGAGCGCTCTCTCAGGTTCGGGGAGGTCAGGCGTTGGCGGTGTGGAGTTGGCTATTTCTACTTCACGATCCGCTCCCGCGCCATGCTCGACGAGCACGAATTCGTCCCGGTACGACCGGGAAACGCGCGCGCGGTTCCCCTGCGCGTTGTGCTGGTCACTGAAGGTGGATCGACAGACAATCAGCGCCTTGGCGCATGCGGAACACCCGATCGCGGCGCCCCTCGGCGACGCGACCGTCAGCGACCTCCTGGACCGGGCGATCCGTCGGCCGGACGCCCACCTGCTCGACCTCGGCTGCGGCGAGGGCGCGTGGTTGCTGCGCGCGGCGCAGGAGCACGACGGCATCACCGCGGTGGGCGTGGACATCTCCGGCGCGGGGTTCGACGGGACCCTCGCCGACGCCGCCCGGCTCGGCGTGGCCGACCGGCTGGAACTCCTCCAGCAGGACGTGACCGCGTACCGGTCGGACCGCAAGGCGGACGTGGTGCTCAGCGTCGGCGCGGCCTACGCCTTCGGCGAGCTGCTGCCCGCCCTCGCCGCCGCGCGGGGCCACCTCGCCGAGGACGGCGTGGTAGTGCTCGGCGACTGCTTCTGGGAACGCGAGCCGAGCCCGGAGCTGCGGGCGGAGCTGGAGGACGGCCCGCAGAAGTACGCCGACCTGGCGACCACGGTCGCGCGCGTGGTCGCCGACGGCTGGACCCCGGTGCACGGCCACGTGAGCACGCTCGCGGAGTGGGACGAGTACGAGTGGAGCTGGACCGGCTCGCTGGCCGCGTGGGCGCTGGACCACCCCGACCACCCGGACCGCGAGCAGGTGCTCGCCACCTCCGCCGCGCACCGGGACAGCTGGCTCAACGGCTATCGCGGCGTGCTCGGCTTCGTCACCCTCGTGCTGCGGCCGACGCCGTAGGGAGCGCGAGCGCTATCACGACGGGGGGTCGACCAGGCCCCGGCCGACAGCCCGGTCATGCCGTCGCGGCCCGCACGCCGCCGGACGTGACGCCCGGCGGCGTGCGGTGGCCTACCCGGCCGGCTCGGGCGGCAGCTTGTCGGGCGTGGCCACGATGTCCACCCGCCGGACCTTCCCGTCGTGGACGGTGAAGGAGCAGACGAACCTGGTGGCCGTGCCGGTCGTCGCGGCGAACCCGGGACCGCCGTTCACCGCGACCGGCGTGATGCCCTGACCGGCGGGCATCTTGCGGCGCACGGCGACCAGGAACCACGCCACCCGGTCCGCGCCGAGCACCGGCCGACGGGCCACCCCGCGCAGGCCGCCGCCATCGCTGGTCAGCACGACGTCCGGGTCGAGCACGGCCAGCAGGCCGCGCAGGTCGCCGTGGCCGACGGCGCGCAGGAACGCGTCGACGGCGCGGCGGTGCTCGACCGTGCCGACGTCGACCCTCGGCGCGCCGGCCGCGACGTGCGCCCGGGCCCGGACGGCCAGTTGCCGCACGGCGGCCGGACTGCGGCCGACGACGCCGGCGATCTCCGGGAACGGCATGCCGAACACCTCGTGCAGCACCCACGTGGTGCGTTCGGCGGGCGTGAGGGTTTCGAGCACGACCATGAGCGCGAAGCTCACCGCGTCGTCCAGCGTCACCCGATCCGCCGGGTCGTCGGCGACGGGGTCCACCAGCGGCTCGGGCAGCCAGGGCCCGACGTACTCCTCGCGCCGCACCCGCGCGGACCGCAGCACGTCCACCGCGCGTCGCGCCACCGCCACCACCGCCCACGCCTCGACGTCGCGGACGGTCTCCTGCTCGTCGGCGGCGGCCAGCCGCAGCCAGCAGTCCGACACCACGTCCTGCGCCTCGGCGACCGTGCCGACCAGGGAGTACGCGACACCGACCAGTCGTGGCCGCAGGCGGGTGTACTCGGCGGCCAGCCGGGCGACCCGATCGGCGGCGGGGTCGGTCACGGGGTCGGTCGCGGGGTCGGCGACCCGGTCGGCGGCGGGGCCGGTCGCGGGGCGGGTGCGGCGGTCGGTCACGGGCCCACCGTCTCCAGGTACTCGGCGAACGTCTCCCTGCCCTCGGTGTACTCGCCCGCCGGGCACAGCGCGCCCGTGGACAGCCCGGCCGGACCCTCCGCCGCCTCCTCGACCCGCACCGCGTCACCCCGCCGCGCCACCACCCGCCGGGCCATGTCGACCACCCGGATCCGCTCCGGCCCCGCGATCGGCAAGGCCAGCCCTTGCGGCTCACCCACCGCCAGCTCCACCAGCCGCGCCGCCACGTCGGCCGTCGACACCGGCTGCGACAGCATCGGCGGCACCTGCGCCACCGGGCCGGTCGCGCCCGCCAGCACCTGCCACGCGAACTCGAAGAACTGCGTGGCCCGCAGCACCGTCCACGGCACCGGCCCGGCCGCCACCAGCGCCTCCTGACGCCGCTTGCCCAGGTAGTAGTCGAGGTCGACCACGTCCGAGCCCACGATCGACAGCACCACCAGGTGCCGCACGCCCGCCCGCGCCGCCGACGCCAGCAGGTGGCCGGTGCCCTCGGTGAAGAAGCGCTCGACCTCCTCCAGGCTCCGCCAGTTCGCCGGGTTCGACACGTCGACCACCGCCTCGGCCCCCGCCAGCGCCGCGTCGAGCCCGGCGCCGGTGAGCAGGTCGACCCCGTCCGCACGGCTCAGCACCACCGGCTCGTGCCCGACCCGCCGCACCTCGTCGACCACCCGACGCCCCGCCGCGCCCGTACCGCCGACCACCGCGATCCTCATCATCGAACCCGTCCTCGTGATCTGCCGGAAAACCCTGTCACGGACAGGACGACCCGGCCGGCGCGGACTGTGACATCACCCGGTCTCAGTCACTCCCCCGGGCCAGCCGGGACGGCCACCAGATGCGCCTGCCCACGTCCACGCCCAGCGCCGGCACCAGCAGCGACCGCACCACGAACGTGTCCAGCAGCACGCCGAACGCCACGATGAACGCGATCTGCGCGAGGAACAGGATGGGCAGCACCGCCAACGCCGAGAACGTCGCCGCGAGCACGACCCCCGCCGACGTGATCACCCCGCCGGTGATGGTCAGCCCGCGCAGCACGCCCGCCCGCGTGCCCAGCTCGGCGGACTCCTCGCGCACCCGCGTCATCAGGAAGATGTTGTAGTCGATCCCCAACGCCACCAGGAACACGAACCCGAACAGCGGCACCACCGGGTCGGCGCCCGGGAAGTCGAAGATCCCGTTGAACACCAGCGCCGCCACGCCCATGGTCGCGGCGAACGACAGCACCACCGTGGCGATCAGCAGCAACGGCGCGAGCAGCGACCGCAGCAGCAGCGCCAGCACCAGGAAGATCACCAGCAGCACGATCGGGATGATCACCAGCCGGTCGCGTTCGGACGTGAGCTGCGTGTCCAGCTGGGTGGCGGTGGGCCCGCCGACCTTGGCGTCGGCGTCCGGCACCGCGCGCACGGCCTCACGCAGCCGTTGCACGGTCGCCAGCGCCGCCTCGGAGTCCGCCGGGTCCTCCAGCACGACGTCGAGCCGCACCAGCCCCGCCGCCTCGCCCGCCGGCCGCACCGAGGACACGCCGTCCACGTCCGCCGCACCGGCCACCGCCTGCGCCTGCCCCGCACGGGCCAGCACGACGGTCGGCGCGCCGCTGCCGCCCGGGAAGTGGCGGGACAGCACCTCCTGCCCGGCCACCGAGTCGACCTCGGTGAGGAACACGTCCGACTGCGCCGTGCCCGACGCCTTGAGCTGCGGCACGAACGCCACGCCCACCAGCAGCACCACCGTCGTCACGACCCACGTCGCGCGCGGCCGGGCGGAGATCACGCGGGCCACCCGCGCCCACAGCCCGCTCGCCTCCGGGTGCGGCGAGCCGAGCTTCGGGCGCAACGGCCAGAACGCCGACCGCCCCAGCAGGACCAGCACGGCGGGCAGGAACGTCACCGAGGCGAGCAGCGCCGCGCCGATCCCGATCGCCGCCACCGGGCCGAGGCCCTTGTTCGAGTTGAGGTCGCTGAACAGCAGGCACAGCACACCGAGCACGACCGTGCCCGCCGACGCGGCGATCGGCTCGATGGTGGCCCGCCACGCCACCCGCATCGCCCGGTAGCGGTCCTCGGTGTCGCGCAGCTCCTCGCGGAACCGGGACACCAGCAGCAGCGCGTAGTCCGTCGCCGCGCCGAACACCAGGATGAACAGGATGCCCTGGCTCTGGCCGTTGAGGTCGATCACGTCGCCGTCCGCGAGCAGGTACACGGCGAGGCTGGCCACCCCGAGCGCGAACACCCCGGACAGCAGCACCACCAGCGGCAGCAACGGGCTGCGGTAGACGAGCACGAGGATCAGCGCCACCACCGCGCCCGCGACCAGGAGCAGCAGGCCGTCGATGCCGCCGAACGCCTCCTTCAGGTCGGCGACCTGCGCGGCGGGCCCGGTCACCAGCACGGTGAGCCCCTCGGGCGGGTCCGTCAGCTTCGCCCGGATGGCCTCCACCGCGCCGGCCGGGTCGCCCGGGTCGACGGCGACGACGACCTGCGCGGCCTGGTCGTCGCGCGGTGACGGGATCACCGGCGACGCCTCGCCGGGGAACTCCCGGCCGCCCAGGTAGTCGCGGTCGGCCGGGGTGAGGCCGGAGGCGCGTTCGGCCACCACGACCGCGGGCAGGCCGCGCGCGTCGCCGAACGCCTTGACCCGCTCGGACACCTCCGTCGCCTCGGCGGAGGCGGGCAGGAACGCGGTGCTGTCGTTGACCGCGACCTCGCTCAGCTTGCCCGCGAACGGGCCGGAGAACCCGCCGAGCGCCAGCCACGCGACCGCCACGAGGGCGGGCAGCAACCAGCGCGTGCGGGACCGGGTCGTGTGCACGGGACAATGACCTCCGAGACCATGTAGTTCGACGATCCAATAATTCGACCGTCGAAACAATAACGGGAGGGCGCATGGCCGACCACTCGGTCCTGGTCAGGTTGCTCCGGCAGCTCACGGTCGAAACCGACCGGTTCGTGGAGATCTTCGGCGAGCGGCAGCGGATGCACCGCACCGACCTCGACGCGCTCGCGGTGATCATGGACGCGCGGTGGGGCGACGAGCCGATGTCGCCGACCAGGCTGGCCGAGGCCCTGCACCTGAGCGCGTCCGCGACCACGTCCGTGCTCGACCGGCTGGAGGCGTCCGGGCACGTCGAACGCGCGCGCAACCCCCACGACCGGCGCAAGGTCGAGCTGCGCGTCCCGGCCAAGGCGCTGGAGCTGGGCCGCGACTTCTTCGAGCCGCTGGACCACGCGTTCACCCGTGCGTGGCGGCAGTTCGACGACGCCGACAAGGAGGTCATCGCCCGGTTCCTGACCGCGAGCATCGACGCGACCGTGGCGGTGCGGGCGGGGCTGACGCGGTCACCGGACCCGAAGTCATCCTCGCCGGACCCGCAGTGACCAGCGGGTAACCGGACCGCGCCGAACCCAAAGCGACAAACTCTCACGAGTGGAGATCCTCTTCTCTAGCCTCGGCTCGCACGGGCACACGTTCCCCTTGGTGCCCCTGGCCATCGCCGCCCGCGAGCAGGGCCACGACGTCACGTTCGCGACCACCGACACGTTCGCGAAAGCCCTGACCGCGCTCGGCATCGAGCACGTCACGGGCGGGATGGACATGCTCGACGCGTTCGAGCTCGGCAACGCGAGCCCCGCCGCGCGCAAGGCGGCGGACTTCGACCCCAGGCGCGTGTCGAAGGTGTTCGGCTCGATCCTGGCGCGCCGCCACGCCGCGGACCTGGTCCCGATCATCGTCGAGCACAAGCCCGACCTGGTCGTGCACGAGGTGGCCAACGTCGGCGTCGCGCTCGCGGCCAGGGCCACCGGCGTGCCCGCGGTGTGCCACTCGTTCGGGAGGTACTGGCGACCCAGCGGCCCGATGGAGGACATCCGCCTGCACCTGGCCGAGGTCGCCGCGGAGCACGGCGTGGAGCTGCCCGACGGCGACGTCATGCGGTTCGGCAACCCCTACCTGGACATCTGCCCTCCCTCGTTGCAGGACCCGGACTTCCTGGCCACCGCGACGGACCGCGTCCCGCTGCGGCCGGTGGCGTTCGCCGAGCCCGGCGTGCTGCCGCCGTGGGTGCTCGACCACCGCGAACCGCTGGTGTACCTGACCCTGGGCACGGCGTTCACGACGGTGGACGTGCTGCGCACCGCCATCGGGGGCCTCGCCGCGCTGGACGCGAAGGTGCTCGTGTCCACCGGCACGGTCGTGCAGGTGGGCGACCTGGGCGACCTGCCGGACAACGTCGTCGTGCGGGAGTGGCTGCCGCAGGCCGACCTGCTGCCGCACGCGGACCTCGTGGTGCACCACGGCGGCGCCGGCACCACGATGGGCACGTTGGGCGCGGGCGTGCCGCAGCTGATCCTGCCGCAGGGCGCCGACCAGTTCGGCAACGCCGCGATGGTGACCGAGGCCGGGCTGGGCGACCAGGTGCTCGGCGCGGAGGTGGCGGTCGAGGTGATCGCCGACAAGGCGCGCCGCCTGCTCACCGACGACGCCGTGCTCGACGCGGCGCGGGCGATGGCCGACGAGGTCGCCGCCATGCCGTCGCCGGCCGACGTGGTGAGCGTGCTGCCGGACTACGCCTGACCGCGGCGCGGACGCCGTGAGGTGATCTTCGCCTCACGGTGCGAAGAGCGCCAATCGGACGAAATTCACCCACCGTGGAAAAAATCTCGCTACGCTCGAACCAGTGCGAATCCTCTTCTCCAGCCTAGGTTTACACGGACACACCTACCCGCTGCTGCCGCTGGCGATCGCCGCCCGCGAGCTGGGCCACGACGTCTCCTACTTCACCGGCGCCGCGTTCGCGAACGCCCTGACCTCGCACGGCATCGAGCACGTCGTGGGCGGCATGGACCTGCGCGCGGCGTTCGAGCTCGCGAACGAGGGCGTCGCCGTGGGCAAGCCGCAGGACGCCGACCCGGCCCGGATCGCGGCCGCGTTCGCCTCGGTGCTGCCGCGCAACTTCGCCGCCGAGCTCGCGCCGGTCATCGCCGACCTCAAGCCCGACCTGGTGGTGCACGAGCTGGGCAACCCCGGCGCGGGACTGGCCGCGAAGGTGGCCGGCGTGCCCGGGCTGTGCCACTCGTTCGGCCGGATGTGGCAGGCGGACCAGTTCGCGAGCACCGCGCGCGGGCACCTCCTCGACGTCGCCGCGGAGCTCGGTGTCGAGATCCCCGAGGACGACGTCATGGGGCTCGGCAACCCGTACATCGACATCTGCCCGCCGTCGGTGCAGGACCCGACGTTCCTGGCCACGGCGCGCCACCGGATCCCGCTGCGGCCGGTGCCCTTCGCCGAGCCGGGCGAGCTGCCGCCGTGGGTGCTCGAACACCGCGAACCGCTGGTGTACCTGACGCTCGGCACGGCGTTCGGCGAGACGGGCGTGCTGCGCACCGCCATCGACGGCCTCGTCGCCGTGGGCGCCAAGGTCCTCGTCGCCGCCGGACCCACGGTCGACGCCGGCGCGCTCGGCGAGCTGCCGGACGACGTCGTCGTGCTCCCGTGGGTGCCGCAGGCGGACCTGCTGCCGCACGTGGACCTCGTGGTGCACCACGGCGGCAGCGGCACGACGATGGGCACGTTCGGCGCGGGCGTGCCGCAGCTGATCCTGCCGCAGGGCGCCGACCAGTTCAGCAACGCCGCCATGGTCACCGAGGCCGGGCTGGGCCGGCAGCTGCTCGGCGCGGACGTGACCGCCGAGGCGATCGCGACCGAGGCGCGGCGCCTGCTCGCCGACGAGGCGGTCCTCGGCGCGGCGCGGGCGATCGCCGACGAGGTGGCCGCCATGCCGTCGCCGCACGACGTGGCCCGCACCCTGCCCGACTACGCCTGACACCGCGCACCCGCCTGACCGCGCAACCCCGGGGGTCGCGGTCAGGCGGGCACCGTGAAGAACTGGTGCGGCTGGAACACGCAGATGTTGGCGTCGCTCTGCACGTTGCCGTCGGTGATCTCCACGAAGTAGCCGTAGGACCTGCCCGGGTCGAGCGGGACCGGCAGGGCGACCCCGCCGCGGTTGAGGCCGGTGGTCGGCTCGCCCGACCGGACCGCGTCGAGGTAGATGTTGTCCCACCACAGCAGGCGTTGCGTGTCGAACTCGCGCAGCGTGCCGCCCTCGGCGAGCCGGAACACGTAGAACGCGTCCGGGCCGCCCAGCTCGTCCAGGGTGAGCCAGTCGACCCGCCGCACGGCGCCGGTGGGTTCGGCGGTGCGCGACGGCGTGAACGCGTCGAGGACCTTCGCCCGGTTCTCCCGGTAGACCGGCACGATCCGGTCCGTCGGCTCCTGGCGCTGCACGCGCGACCGGCTCGTCACCGAACCGTCCTTCGCGGTGACCTCGATCGTGTACTCGCCCTCCGGCAGGTACCCGGTCGGCAGGTTCACCATGTACCAGTAGAAGCCGATGGCGGAGTCGTGGATGTGCCCGTTGAGGTTGCGCTGGGTGAAGGGCTCGTTGGCGAACTCGACCCGGTAGCCACCCGGCCCGCGGGCCACGATCGACTCGATCAGCTCCGGCGTCGGCGTGTCGGTCGGGTGGAACGACACCAGGAACTTGTGCTGCTCGCGCGGCAGGCCGGAACCGTCGAAGTCCCAGTAGACGTTGCAGGCCATGATGTCGTAGATCCGCACCGAGTCCATGCCGCCAGTCTCGGCGGGTCGGCGGGCCCGGCGCATCGGTGTGACCACCCACCCGCAGCCCTGCTTAACACGTAAGTCCGGGCCACTCATCGCAACTATCGCGCCGCTCGTCGTGAGGCGCTTGACCGGTTAATCGACCCGCTGCCACGGTCGGCGACGCCACCAAAGACGACCGGCGTTGGGAGACCTTCATGGCAAGACACGTGGGGACACTGGCCGTGATAGCCGCGCTCGTGGCGACGGCCGTGCTGCCGTCGGCCGCGACCGCGCACGGCAGGCCCTGGGTGGCCGGCTGGGCGGCGAGTCCCGTGGTGGGCAGCGAGATCCCGTGGAGCGACTGCCCGGCGGGCGAGGGGCTGCGGGACCAGACCGTGCGCAACGTGGTGTTCCTCAGCGCCGGCGGTGGGTCGGTGCGGGTCCGGGTGACCAACGCGTTCGGCACGACGCCGTTGCGGGTGGGCCGCGCGACGGTCGCCGTGCAGCAGTCTGGTGACGCGGCGGTGCCCGGCACGTTGCGCGCGTTGACGTTCAAGGGCAGGCGGGACGTCACGGTGCCGGCCGGCCGGGAGGTCTTCAGCGACCCGGTCCGGCTGGACGTCGAGGCGCTGTCCACGCTGCTGGTGAGCGCCTACGTGCCGGAGGCCACCGGCCCGCTGACCAACCACCCGTTCACCGCGCAGGGCAACTACCTGGCGCCCGGCGACCGGACCGGCGCGCTGTCGGGCGGGTTCCGGGACACGCCCTGCTGGATGGTCGTCAACGGCGTCGACGTCGCACCCGCGCGGCGGGTCGCGGGCACGGTGGTGGCGTTCGGCGACTCGATCACCGACACCGCCAACACCACCGGCAACGCGAACCGCCGCTGGCCGGACTTCCTGGCCAGGCGGCTGAACGCGGTGCCGGGGCGCACGCTGTCCGTGGTGAACGCGGGCCTGGGCGGCAACCGCCTCATCGCCGACCGGGACGAGCCGTTCTGGGGCGTCGCGGGCGTCACGCGGGTGCGGCGCGACGTGCTGTCGCAGACCGGCGTCAAGGCGATGATCCTGCTGGAGGCGGTCAACGACATCGGCTACAGCGCGTCGGCCGAGGACCTGATCGCCGGGCACCGGGACGTGATCGCGCAGGCGCGGGCCGCGGGCGTGAAGGTCTACGGCGGCACGATCCTGCCGTTCAAGGGTTCCTTCATCTGGACCGAGGAGCGCGAAGCGACCTGGCGCGCGCTCAACGACTGGATCCGCACGTCCGGCGAGTTCGACGGCGTGGTGGACTTCGCCGCCGCGACGGGCGTGCCCGGCGACCCGGCCACGCTGAACCCGGCCTACGACAGCGGCGACCACCTGCACCCGAACGACGCGGGCACGGAAGCCATGGCGAACGCCGTCGACCTGGCCATGCTGCTGCGCCGCTGAGCCGCTGCGCTGTCCGGGGTGGGTCCGCTGTCGGCGAACGCCCCGGACAGCACGGCCCGCGCGAGAGCACGATTGAGTGCGTAATCGTGTAATCGAGGGAGGCGCCGATGGATCCGCTGGACGCCTACTCGCAGGCCGTCATCGCGGTCGCGAAGTCGGTCACGCCGCACGTGGCCAGCGTGCGCATGCCGCGCGGGACCGGGTCGGCGGTGGTGTTCACCGACGACGGCTACCTGCTGACCAACGCGCACGTCGTCGGCGGCGGGCGGGACGGCACGGCGGTGTTCGCCGACGGCGCCGAGTCGCCGTTCACGGTCGTCGGCGCCGACCCGCTCGCCGATCTCGCCGTGCTCAAGGCGTCGGCGGAGGCCCCCGGCGCGGCGAGGTTCGGCGACGCCGACCACCTCCAGGTCGGCCAGCTCGTCATCGCCGTCGGCAACCCGCTGGGCCTGGCCGGCTCGGTGACCGCCGGGGTGGTCAGCGCGCTGGGCCGCGCGGTGCCGGTGAGCAACGGCCGGGCCGGACGCGTGATCGAGGACGTGATCCAGACCGACGCGGCGCTCAACCCGGGCAACTCCGGCGGCGCGCTGGCCAACTCCGCCGGCGAGGTGGTCGGCATCAACACCGCGTTGGCGGGCATCGGCCTCGGCCTGGCCATCCCGATGAACAGCACCACCCGGCGCATCCTGTCGACCCTGATGGTCGAGGGCCGGGTGCGGCGGGCCTACCTCGGCGTGATCGGCGCCCCCGCGCCGCTGCCGGACGCCGTCGCCGAGCGCACCGGGCAACGCGCGGGCGTCCGGCTGGTGCAGGTCGTGCCGGGCGGTCCGGCCGAGCGGGCGGGGCTGCGCGACGGCGACCTGGTGCTCAGCGTGGCGCGCACGCCGGTCAGCGACGCCCAGGGCATCCAGCGGCAGCTGTTCGCCGAGGCCATCGGCCTACCGCTGCCGGTGACGGTCCTGCGCAACGGCGCGATGGTCGACGTCATCGCCACGCCCAGCGAGCTCACCACGTAACGCCATCGCGAACCGCCGGTGCTCGCGCACCCTCGCAAGTTCCCGCCGCGACCGCGCCCCGTCCGCCTGATCGGCGCGCGCGACCTCCCGTACCCCTTCCCCGTCCGCCCGATCGACGCGCGTGACCTCCCGCCGCGACACCGCCCGGTCGGCGTGCGAGGGCTCCCCACGCGCCCCCGCCTCCTCCACCCGACCAGCGCGCGGGAACGCCTGCGCCACGCGCGGACCGGGGCGGGGCACGACGGCGCGCGCCGCCCCGTCGGCGATCACCCGCAGGTGGTGGTCGCTCTCGGCGAAGCCCATGGCGCGGTACCAGCGCACCGTCGGCGGGTCGTCCCGGGTCCAGGCGTCCAACGTGGTCGCCCCCAACGCCGTGGCCCGAGCCCGAGCCCGCGACAGCAGCGCGCCGCCGATCCCCCGGTGCTGGTGGTCGGGGTGCACGGCGATCGTCTCAATGGTGGCCAGCTCGCCGTCGACCGCCAGGTCGAGGATGCCGACGACCACGTCACCGTCCACCGCCACGAGTTCCGCGCCGGACACCGCCGGCTTCGCCGCGACCGCGTCGTCGTGCCACGCGGTGCCCAGGAAGGACGACACCCGGCATCGCAGCCACGACGGTTCGTCACCGGCGACGTAGTCGCGCACCGCGTACCCCATCGCGACAGCCTGCCCGATCGCCTCCACCCAGGTGCACTGATTTCTCCGATCGCCGAGGGCGGACCACCTGAAAGTGCACGTCGTCGACAGGCCGGCCGGATTCCCGGCCGACGGCAACCATCCGCGCACGCCGACTGGTAGTAGGTGCGTCGGACGAGGCGAAGGGCCGTGGTGGTGGGAGTACCCGAGGGGTTCGAGGAGTTCGTGGTGGGGGCGTCACCACGCCTGCTGCGCACGGCGTTCCTGTTGACCAGGGACAGGGGGCACGCGGAAGACCTGCTGCAGACGGCGCTGGCGCGGGCGTGGCGGGCGTGGCGGCGGGTGCAGGGCGACCCGGAGCCGTACGTGCGCCGGATCATCGTCAACACCTACGCCACCTGGTGGCGCCGCAAGTGGCGCGACGAACGGCCGACCGACGTGCTGCCCGAGCCGGTCGGCGCGTCCCCGGAGGCCGCCGTCGACCAGCGCGACTGGCTGTGGCAGGCCTTGGGACGCCTCCCCCGCCGCCAACGCGCCGTGGTCGTGCTGCGGTTCTACGAGGACCTGACCGAAGCACAGGCGGCGCACGCCCTCGGCGTCTCCGTCGGCACGGTGAAGAGCCAGACCAGCAAGGCGCTGGCCCGGTTGCGGCTGGACGACACCATCACCCGGGAAGGGGTGCGGCGATGAACCTGACCGACCTCACCGAGGTGCTGCGCCACCACGCCGAACTGCCGCCCGACGCCGCGCACGGCCCCCGCATGTCCGGTATCCAGGCCAGGGTCGAGGCCTCCCGGCGGCGACGGGTGGTGGCGGCGGTCGCGGCCTCGCTCGTGGCCGTGCTGGGCGTGGCCTTCGCGTTGCGGACGCCGGTCCAGCGCGAGTCCCAACCCGCCGAGCCGAAGCCGATCGTGTTCTCCGAGCACCACGAAGGCACGCGGATCGTCGCGCAGACGTCCGGCCGGGCGCCCGCGTCGGCCATCACCCTCCGGTTCGCGCCCACCACGCCCGACCCGAAGCTGTTCATCGCCTGCGACGCGAACGACGACGACAAGCAGATGTACGCCACCCTCGTCGTCAACGGCGTGCCGTACGGCGACGGCCTGACCTGCGGACCCCCGATGAACGTCACCTTCGAGTGGGCGAAGCACGGCATCGGGGTCGGCACGCCCGTGACGGTGACCCTGTCGGCGGGAGAGCAGCTCTGGGACGAGGAGGAGCGGTGGCCGCACTCCGGCCCGATGCCGCCCGACGCCACTTTGGGCCTGGCCGTCGGCGTCCCGGTCGCGCCCGAGGACTACCCGTTCCCGCCCCGCCCGGAGACCTTGGAGCCCATCGACCCGGCGCTGGACAACACCAACCCGGGCCAACGGAGGGTCTACGAGCTGCGAGCCGACCCCGACCAGCCGAACGGCACGTGGCGGAGCACCGTGAGCCTGCCGGGCCGGCCGGTCTACGTCGGGGTGGCCGTCAACACCCCGGGCCGCATCCGGGTGCTGGTCAACGGGGTCGAGGTGGTCGAGCACGCCACGTGGACCTACCGGTCCTCCTACCTGATGGACACCAGTCAGGAGTACTGGGAGGTCGCGGTGGAGCCGGGGGCCACGGTGGACCTCACGGTCATCGTCGAGCGCACCAGCGGCGACTGGGCCGTGGTCCTCAAGGAGACGTGAGCGGTGGGCCGTGCGAGGATCCCGCCATGGTCATCGAGGTGCACGACGTTCCCGCGGAGAAGCACTTCGCGGCGGTGGTCGACGGCACGGCGGCGGGCAAGGCTGTCTACCTCCGCACGCCCGACCTGATCGTGTTCACCCACACCGAGGTGGAGCCCGCGTTCGAGGGCAAGGGCGTCGGCAGCGCCCTCGCCCGCGCCGCGCTCGACCAGGCGCGGGCGTGGGAGCTGCCCGTGCTGCCGCTGTGCCCGTTCATCAAGGGCTACATCGAGCGGCACCGCGAGTACGTCGACATCGTCTACCGCGCGCCGAAGAGCACCGCCGTGGACTGAGCGCTCAGCGGAACGACGCGGTGAAGCAGGCGAGCCGGGCGCCCGCGCTGCCCGCCCGGCCGTGCTCGGTCGCGGTGGTCGGCTGCTCGTGCAGCACGATCGAGGACGGCGCGCGGTCGTCGAACGCGAACGGCACGGTGGTCTCGGCCAGGCCGTTGCCCTGGCCGTCGGTGGTCAGCTCCAGCCAGATCTCGTTGCGCGGGTTGGCGTAGGCCGGGTCGACCGACGGCCGCTCGGGCGTCGCGGCGGGGTCGACCTCGTGCTGGTAGTGCGGACCGGCGTCGGTGCCGTTCTTGCCGCACGGGTCGGTGTGCGCGTGGACGGCGTACCCGCGGTCGGGCTGGAGCAGGTCGGCGGACAGCCGCACGGTCGTCGCGCCGTCGCCCGGGATCACCTCCAACTCCAGCTCCGCGCCCGGCGGCGCGGCCTCGGGGTCGTAGGTGAACGCCACGTCCGCCGCCTCGACCGGGGCGAGCACACCGATCTCCCGGACGCCCACCTCTTCCTCCGACGACCTGGCGTCGTCCGGTCCCGGGTCGCCGCCGCACCCCACCGCCACGCTGAGCGCGGCCACGACGAAGACGATGCGCATGCCGGTTCCCTCCACGCGTCCGCTGCGATCACCGCTCGACTACCCTCGCCGCTCCGGGTGAAACCGCGCGCGTGGCGGACCACTCGGCCGGGTGGTTCGGCACTGGTCCGCCGGACGCGGGGAAACCTCGTGGTGCCACGTCGCCGCCCGCCGAGAGGGCGGCGCACCGGGACCCGAGGGGGTTCGATGAGCACCCGCACCCTGATCGCCGCCCTCGCGTGCACGGCGGCGTTCCAGGCGCCGATCGCGCACGCGGCCGACGAGCCCGGCGCGTTGATCGCGTGCGGCACGACCGCGGAGGACCGCGTCACCTCGCGCGGCGAGGCGCTGACCCGGTCGCAGTCCTGGTTGGACGCCGGGGTGCCGTACAGCCAGCAGGCCTGTCACCAGAACGAGCACGGCAGCTACCGCACCGACTGCTCGGGCTACGTCTCGATGGCGTGGGGCCTGACGCACTCCCGCACCACGGTCACGCTCGGCGACGTGGCCACCCCGATCGCGCACGCCGACCTGCGCCCGGGTGACGCGCTCATCACCTCCTACCACGCCGCGCTGTTCGTGCGCTGGGCCGACGACGCGAAGTCGGAACCGGTCGTGCGCGAGCAGACCGGCCCCGACGGCGCGCCTCCCGTGGAGCGGAAGTGGACGGCGCAGGCGGCGAGCGCCTACACCGCGATCCGCTACTACCGGGTCACCGAGTCTTAATGACCCGTGTCAAGTGGCTGTGGGCGCTGGTGTGGCGGAACTTGTCGTTGTGAACGGCCGGTTGTCGCGCAACAGTGCCCACAGC
>NZ_JBFAMT010000026.1:0-111455 GCF_040656635.1 Actinosynnema sp. NPDC049800
CCCGCCCACTCGTCTGTGTTGGATGGCCGCGACCACCCCGCGAGGTCGCGTCGGTCGTTCGCGACTCATTTTCCGGCGATCACGCTTTTCGATCGCCGGAAAATCAGGCGCGAGCGGCCGACTTCCAGGCGTCCTCGCCGCCGTCTGCGGAGCAGCGGCAATCAGGCACTGTAGATGGCTTCGATGTCCTGCTTGTAGGTCGAGGCGACCACCGAGCGGCGGAGCTTCAGGCTCGGGGTCATCTCGCCGCCGGCCTCGGTGAAGTCCACCGGCAGGATGCGGAACTTCTTGATCGCCTCCGCCTTGGACACCGCCTGGTTGGCCTCGTCCACCGCGGCCTGGATCTCGCCGCGCAGCGTCTCGTCGTCGATCAGGTCGGCCACGGTCGCCGACCCCGGCTTGCCGTTCTGCTCCTTCCACGCCGGGAAGAACTCCGGGTCGATCGTGATCAGCGCGCCGATGAACGGCTGCGCGTCACCGACCACCATGCACTGGCTGATCAACGGGTGGGCGCGCAGGCGGTCCTCCAGCACGGCGGGCGAGACGTTCTTGCCGCCGGCGGTGACGATGATCTCCTTCTTGCGCCCGGTGATCTTCAGGAAGCCGTCGTCGTCCAGCTCGCCGATGTCACCGGTGTGGAACCAGCCGTCCTCCAGCGCCTCCGCCGTCGCCTCCGGGTTGTTCCAGTAGCCGCGGAACACGACGCCGCCCTTGATCAGGACCTCGCCGTCCTCGCCGATGCGGATCGACGTGCCGCTGACCGGCCGGCCCACCGTGCCGACCCGGAACGCCGACGCGGTGTTCAGGTTCGACGCGGCGCTGGTCTCGGTCAGGCCGTAACCCTCGAACACCGGCACGCCGATGCCGCGGAAGAAGTGCGCCAGCCGCTCGCCCAGCGGCGCGCCGCCCGACACCGCGTTGGTGCACCGGCCGCCGAGCGCCGCGAGGAGCTTGCTGTAGACGAGCTTCGCGAACAACGCGTGCTTGATCTTGAGCCCGAGGCCGGGGCCGCTCTTGTCGAGCGCCTCGCTGTAGGCCACCGCGGTCGCCTCGGCGGCGTCGAAGATCTTGCCCTTGCCCGCCGCGTGCGCCTTCTGCTTCGCGCCGTTGTAGACCTTCTCGAACACGCGCGGCACGGCCACCACGAACGTGGGCCGGAACGACTGGAGGTCCTGCACCAGGGCCTTCACGTCCGACGTGTGGCCCATGGTCACCCGCGTGTACACGCCGCACAGGGCCAGCGCGCGGGCCAGGATGTGCGCCAGCGGCAGGAACACCAGCAGCGAGTTGCCGGCCTGCATGAGCTGCGGGAACGCGGTGATCCCGGCCCGCACCTCGGCCAGCAGGTTGCGGTGGGTCAGCTCGCAGCCCTTGGGGCGGCCGGTGGTGCCCGAGGTGTAGACGATGGTCGCGGTGTCGTCCGCGCCGACCACCTTGCGCCGGGCCCGCGCGTCGTCGTCGGACACCGAGGCGCCCAGCGCGGTCAGCTCGTCGATCGCGCCCGCCGCGTCGCCGGACGGCCCGTCGACCTGCCACACGTGCCGCACCTCGGGCAGGCCGGCCACCACCGAGTCCACTGTGGCGCGGTGCTCGGAGGTCTCCACGAACACGGCCTTGGCCGAGGAGTCGGACAGGATCCACTCGACCTGCTCGGCCGAGGAGGTCTCGTAGATCGGGACCACGACACCGCCCGCGTGCCAGATGGCGAAGTCGAGGAGGGTCCACTCGTAGCGGGTCTTGGACATCAGGCCCACCCGCTCGCCTGGCTGCAAGCCCGCCGCGACCAACCCCTTGGCGACCGCGAGGACCTGGGCGGCGAAGTCGCGGGCGGTGACGTCCACCCACGTGCCGTCCACGCGGCGGCGGAAGCTGACGGCGTTGCCGAAGCGCTCCGCGTTCGCCCACACCATGTCGGTGAGGTTCTCCTCGGCAGCCACAGTGGCGGTGGCGGGGACGCTGAACTCGCGCACGTCGACCTCCGGACGTTGTTTGTTACCGGTGGGGAAACTTAGCCTGTGATTCCGGCGATACACCAGGCCGGCGGGTCGTTCCGTGACCGTGTCGTGGCACTCTTCCCACCCGTGCCCAGTGTCGACGTCGTTGACGAGACGTTCCTCGCAGTGCCTCCGCCGGTGGTCGCCGCCGCTTTCGCGCCGCCCGCCGCGTGGGCGGAGTTCTGGCCGGACCTGACGCTGGACGTGTACGCCGATCGGGGCACTCAGGGGTTGCGCTGGACGGTCGCGGGCGCGTTGGTCGGAACGATGGAGGTGTGGCTGGAGCCGGTCCTGGACGGCACCCTGCTGCACTACTTCCTGCGTGCCGACTTGCCGGGCGAGGCGTCCGACCAGCGGATACGCCGCGAGGTGCGGCGCCGCCAGTTGGCCGCCAAAGAGGTGTCACTCGGCCTCAAAATGATCTTGGAAGCCGGTCGGCCGCCTGGTGAGCCGCCCGTGCTGCCGTAGATTCGGGTCTTGTGCGGGTTCACGTCGTCTCGGATGTCCACGGCAACGCGGAGGCGCTCGCGCGCGCCGGCGAGGGGGCCGACGCGCTGGTCGTCCTCGGCGACCTGGTCGACTTCGTCGACTACTACGACCACGGCAAGGGCATCCTGGGTCGGGTGTTCGGCGCGGAGAAGGTCGAGGTGTTCGCCCGGCTGCGGCGCGGCCGGTTCGGCGCGGAGACGGTCCGCTACATGCGGTCGCTGTGGGAGAGCCTGGACAACGCGGCGGACGTCGTCCAAGAGGCGGTCATGGAGCAGTACGCCGCGCTGTTCGCGGTGATGAGCGCGCCTACCTACGCCACGCCGGGCAACGTCGACAGCCCCGAGCTGTGGCCGCTGTTCGCCCACGACGGCGTGCACGTGCTGGACGGGCAGGTGGCCGAGATCGGCGGGCTGCGGTTCGGCTTCGCGGGCGGCGCGCTGCTGCACCCCGGTTTCGTGCCGAGCAGGCGCGGTCCGTGGCGGCCCTACCTGCGCACCGAGGAGGAGTTCGGCGCGTGCCTCGCCGGGCTGGGCGAGGTCGACGTGCTGTGCACGCACGTGCCGCCCGCCGTGGCCGAGCTGACCTACGACGTGGTGGCCCGCCGGCCCGAGCTCGGCTCGACGTCGTTGCTGAAGGTGATCGAGCGCGACCGGCCGCGGTGGTCGGTGTTCGGGCACGTGCACCAGCCCCTGTCCCGCCGGGTCCGGGTCGGCTGGACCGAGTGCGTCAACGTCGGCCACTTCCAGCGCACCGGCACGCCCCACGTCCTGCGTTGGTGAGCCGAACCACCGGGTAGCCTCCCCGACATGGCCGACGAGTCCACCCAGTCCATCGTCATCGACGCGACGCCCGAGGAGATCGCGGCGGTCATCGCCGACTTCGACGCCTACCCGGAGTGGGCCAACGGGGTGAAGCGCGCCGAGGTGCTGGAGACCGGGGCGGACGGTCGCGCGGCGCAGGTCAAGTTCAACATCGACCAGGGCCCGATCAAGGACGAGTACGTGCTCGCCTACGACGAGTGGTCGCCGAGCCGCATCTCGTGGCACCTGGTCAAGGGTCAGATGCAGAAGTCGCAGGAGGGCAGCTACGCGCTGGCGCCCAAGGGCGGCTCGACCGAGGTCACCTACACCCTGTCGGTGCAGCTGGTCGTGCCCATGATCGGCCTGTTCCGGCGCAAGGCCGAGAAGATGATCATGGACACCGCGCTCAAGGAGCTCAAGCGCCGGGTGGAAAACCGGGTGGACGAGGCGGGATGAGCGCCCGCCTGCTGCTCTTCACCGGCAAGGGCGGGGTCGGCAAGACGACCTTGGCCGCCGCCACCGCCACCGCGCTCGCCGCCGGTGGCCGCAAGGCGCTGGTCGTGTCCACCGATCCGGCCCACTCGCTGGGCGACGCGTTCGGCGTGCCGCTGTCCGGGGACGTCGCCGAGGTCGACGGCGGCCGGTCCTTCGCGTCGCTGCACGCGGCCCAGCTCGACCCGCGCGCGTTGGTCGACGACGCGTGGCGCGACCTGCGCGGACACCTGCGGACCGTGCTCGCGGGCGCGGGCGTGGACGAGCTGGACGCCGAGGAGCTGACCGTCCTGCCCGGCGTCGAGGAGCTGCTCGCGCTCTCGGAGGTGCGGCGGCTGGCCGCGACCGGGCCGTGGGACGTGGTGGTCGTCGACTGCGGTCCGACCGCCGAGACGCTGCGCCTGCTGGCGCTGCCCGAGGCGTTCGCCTCCTACCTGGAACGGCTGTTCCCGACCCACCGCCGGGTGGTGCGCGGGCTGCTGGCCGGTGTCGCGGGCAGCGACGCGGTGGAGAAGTGGGACGCCACCGCCGACGCGCTCGGCAGGCTGGCGGAGAACCTGGAGCAGCTGCGCGGCCTGCTGACCTCGCCGACGACCAGCGTCCGGCTGGTGCTGACCCCCGAACGGGTGGTCGCGGCGGAGACCAGGCGCACCGTGACGGCGCTCGCGCTGCAGGGCATCCGGGTCGACGGCGTGGTGGCCAACCGGGTCGTGCCGGACCCCGGCGCCGAGGGCGGTCCGGCCGCCGAGTGGCTGCGCACCCGTCGCGCCGAGCAGGACGCCGTGCTCGCCGGGCTGGCCGACCTCGGGTCGGTGCGCACGGTGGAGCACCGGGCGGCCGAACCGGTCGGCACGGCCGCGTTGCTGGACGTCGCCGAGGGCCTCTACCAGGGGCGCGACCCGCTGGACGGCGCCCACGACGACCGGCAGTTGCTCACCGTGGAGCGGACCGGCGAGCTGGAGTACACGTTGCGCGTCGCGCTGCCGGTCGGCGACTCGTCGCTCGACCTGGCGCGGGTGGGCGACGACCTGGCCGTGACGGTGGACGGCAGGCGGCGGCTGGTCGCGCTGCCGTCGCTGCTCAAGCGCTGCCTGGTGACCGGCGCGGAGCTGGACGAGGCCGGGTTGGCGGTGCGGTTCGCACCCGACCCCGATCTGTGGATGCGGTGAGGCACGTGGACTCGAAGCTCGCCGAAGAGCTGCGCCTGCTGCTCGACGCCGCTGCCGAGCGGGCGCAGCCGTGGCTGCACCGGGTGGCCGCCGCCGAGGGCGAGCACGACACGAGAACGTGCGGCTGGTGCCCGTTGTGCAACGCGGTGGCGCTGGCCCGCGGCGACCGGTCCGAGCTGGCCGCCAAGGCGGCCGAGCACGTGGCCGGGCTGATCGCGGTGCTGCGGGCGGCGTTGGCCGAGCCGTCCCCGCCGGTGTCGGAGGACGAGCCGGTGCGGCCGGAGAAGCCGCGGGTCCAGCACATCCCCGTGGTGCGGCGTGACCGGGGGGCGCAGTGCTGACTGTCGGCGTCGACGTCGGCGGGACGAGCGTGCGCGCGGGGGTGGTCGACGGCGACGGCGCGGTGCTCGACACGGCGCGCGCGGCCACGCCGAGCGGCGAGGAGGCGTTGGAGGAGGCGATCGGGCAGGCCGTCGCCGAGCTGGCGGCCCGGCACCGGATCTCCGGCGTCGGCCTGGCCGTGGCCGGGTTCGTGGCCTCGGACCGGCGGACCGTGCGGTTCGCGCCGCACCTCGCGTGGCGGCAGGCGCCGGTGGCGGACCGGATCTCGCGGCGGATCGGCATGCCGGTGGTGCTGGAGCACGACGCGAACGCCGCGGCGCTGGCCGAGCACCGGTTCGGGGCGGCGCGCGGGGCGAAGATCGCCGCGCTGGTCGCGATCGGCACCGGGATCGGCGGCGCGCTGCTGATCGACGGGCAGGTGTTCCGCGGCGCGCACGGCGTGGCCCCCGAACTGGGTCACCTGCGGCTGGTGCCGGACGGCCGGCCCTGCCCGTGCGGCAAGCACGGCTGCTGGGAGCGGTACTGCAGCGGCACGGCGTTGAGCACGACGGCGGTCGAGCTGCTGGCCCGCTACCCCGGCCAGTCGACCGTGCTGGCGCGGGAGGCGTTGGGCGACTCGCGGGCCGTCACCGGGCGTCGGGTGGCGGGCGCGGCGCGTGACGGCGACCCGTTGGCGCAACGGGCGATGGCGGACCTGGCCCGGTGGCTGGGCGAGGGGTTGGCGCTGGTCGCGGACGTGTACGACCCCGAGGTCGTGGTGATCGGCGGCGGTGTGTCGGAGTCCGCGCCGCTGTTCCTGGACGACGCGCGCGAGCGGTACGCGGCCGTGGTGACCGGCGCCGGGCACCGGCCGCTGGCCCGCATCCGGACCGCGCAGCTCGGTGACGACGCCGGGATCGTCGGCGTGGCCACGCTGGCGCGTGACGTGGCGGCGAGCACGGCCCGCAACGGCAGGCACCGCTGAGCCCCGCGTTCCGCGTAGCATCGCGGAATGCGGACCGCCGTCATCAGGGGACCGCGCGACCACCACGTCCGCGAGTCCTCCGTCGACTTCGTGGTGCGCCGATGAGGTCCGGCGCGGCGAGCGGGCACGTCGGCTACTTCCACGAGACCGCGTTCTACGGCAGCGACGAGGACTACCGGTCGGTCGTCGTGCCGTTCGTGGACGAGGGCGTGGGTGCGTGCGAGCCGGTGCTGGTGGCGTGCCGCCCGGCCAACGAGCGGTTGATCCGGGACGCGGTGGCCGACCCGTCCGGCGTCGTGTTCCTGCCCGGCGGCGACCAGTACGACCGGCCGACCGAGGCGATCATGGGCTACCGGAAGCTGTTCGCCGAGTACGCGGGCGCGGCGCAGATCCGGGTGGTGGGCGACGTGCCGCACCCCGGAGTCGGCGCGGCGTGGGACTGGTGGTCGCGCTACGAGGCGGCGGTGAACGAGGTCTTCGCGGAGTACCCGCTGTGGGGCCTGTGCCCGTACGACCTGCGGACCACCCCGGCGCGCGTGCTGGCGGACGTGGTGCGCACCCACCCGCACGTGGCCGGCACGGACGGCTCGCACCTGCCGAACCCTCGGTACCGGTCGTCGTGGACGTTGCCGCCGACCGGGCCGACGGCGTTCGAGGCGGGGCGGCCGCTGGTCGAGCTGACCGACCCGACGCCCGCGGAGGCCAGGCGTGCGGTGACCACGGCGTGCGTCGGCACCCGGCTGAGCCACGACGAGGTGGACGACATCGTGTACGCGGCGAGCGAGGCCGTGACCAACGCGCAGGCGCACGGCAGGCCGCCCGTGCGGCTGCGGGCGTGGGCGGGGCCGACGCACGTGCTGGTGGCCGTGACGGACCGGGGCGACGGGCCCGCGTCACCGCTGGCCGGCCTCGTGCCGACCGACCGGACCGCGACGGCGGGCGTTGGCCTGTGGCTGACGCACCGGACGTGCCGCGACGTGAGCATGAGCCGCGACGCCGAGGGCTTCACCATCCGCATCCTCAGCGGCACCTGACCCTCGCGCGCGTCCTACCTCCACGTCGGACACGCGCGGGGGTTCAGAGGACGGCGCCGTCGTCCCAGCCCGAGTCCGGGGGTTGGGTGTTGCGCATGCGCAGGATCAGCCAGCCGGCGCCCGAGCACATCACGATCAGCGCCAGCGGGGTGCCGATCACGCCGGTCAGGCCGAACAGGCCCGGGAAGAGCAGGACGACCACGCCCAGCGCGATCAGCAGCAGCGCCGCGATCGTGCCCGGCCGCAACGCGGGCAGCGGAGGCGGCTCCGGCGGCACGTAGTGGTCGTTCGGGTCGTCCGAGTCGGGGTCCGGGTACGCGTCGGGGTCGTCGTCCGCCGTGGCCACGGCGGGCTGGCCCTCGGGCCGCACCGACCGCGCCGGCTCGGCCTCGTCGTCCTCGTCCGGCTCGGCCTCGTCGGAGTAGGCCTGTCGGCCCACGCCCTCGCGTTCGAGACCCGCCACGATCTCGGCGAAGGTCGCGTCGACGTCCTCCGGGCCGTCGGTCGAGTCGCGTCGGGAGTTCATCGGCGTGCTCCAGCCCTCCGGGTCGTGAAGGCCAATCCTCTGCCAGGGTCCATCGTCCCACGAGCCCGTTGTGTCGCGGATTACGGCAGCCGGTGGCACTTGGGACCGTACCGCCTCCGCGCGGGTGTTCGTTGTGTGTTTCGGCGCCGGCTCCGTAGGCTGGCGCCGGGGATCAAGCACGTCGAGGAGGCGCTGGCAGCGGTGCTCTACTGGTTGATGAAACACATCTTTCTCGGGCCGCTCCTGAAGCTGTTCTTCCGACCCCGGATCATCGAGGGCGCGGAGAACATCCCCAAGGACGGCGGCGCCATCCTGGCGAGCAACCACCTCGCGGTCTCCGACTCGTTCTTCCTCCCGCTGAAGCTGTCACGCCGGGTCACGTTCCCGGCCAAGATCGAGTACTTCACCGGCAAGGGGCTCAAGGGCCGGTTCCAGCGCTGGTTCTTCTACGGCGTCGGTCAGGTGCCGATCGACCGCTCCAGCGCGTCGGCCGCCCAGGGCGCGCTCGACACCGGCGTGCGGATCGTGCGCGAGGGCAAGCTGCTCGGCATCTACCCCGAGGGCACGCGGTCGCCCGACGGCCGGCTGTACAAGGGCAAGGTCGGCGTGGCGTGGATCGCGCTGGAGTCCGGCGCGCCGGTCATCCCGGTCGCGATGTTCGGCACCGACAAGGCCAACCCCATCGGCTCGCGCATGTGGCGGCCGTACCCGATCCGGATCAAGATCGGCAAGCCGCTGGACTTCTCCCGCTACGAGGGACTGTCCGGCGACCGGTTCGTGCTGCGGTCCATCACCGACGAGATCATGTACGCCCTGATGGAGCTGTCCGGCCAGGAGTACGTCGACGTGTACGCGGCCAAGGCCAAGGAGGGGCAGGGCGACGAGAAGCCCGCGAAAGCGGTCGATCGGCTGCCCGAGGCGAAGGCGGGCTGATCGGCACCCCTAGGCTGGCGGGGTGCGGTTCTTCTACGACTGTGAGTTCATCGAGGACGGGGTCACCATCGACCTCGTCTCCATCGGAGTGGTCGACGAGGAAGGCCGCGAGTTCTACGCCGTGTCGACCGAGTTCGACCCGGCCAAGGCCGGACCGTGGGTGCGCGCCAACGTGCTCAACCAGCTGCCGTCGCCCGCCGACCGGGCGTGGCGCAGCCGGGAGCGGATCCGGGCGGACCTCCTCGACTTCCTCGGCGGGCCCAAGGCCAACCGGGACGACATCGAGCTGTGGGCGTGGTTCGCCGCCTACGACCACGTGGCGCTGGCGCAGCTCTGGGGCCCGATGCCGGCCTTGCCGCGCTGCCTGCCCCGGTTCACCCGCGACCTGCGCCAACGCTGGGAGGACGTGGGCAAACCCCACCTCCCGCCGGCGCCCGCGGACGCGCACGATGCCCTGGCCGACGCGCGGCACAACCTCGCGCGCTGGAAGGTGATCGAGTCCGAACGGCTGCGGAAGGGTTTCTCGGTCCGGTAGGTGGACCCTCGCTTGCTGCACCGATCCAGCACGTGTCAGGCTTGGGTGACCAACGCCACGAGAAGAGATTGGCTAAGCAAATGCGCATTGGTGTGCTCACCGGCGGTGGCGACTGCCCCGGCCTCAACGCGGTCATCCGCGGCGTGGTCCGCAAGGGCATCGAGGCCCACGGCTGGGACGTCCTGGGGTTCCGCAACGGGTGGCAGGGCCCCGTGGAGAACCTGACCAAGCCGATCGGGCTCGATGACGTCGAGGACATCCTCACCAGGGGCGGCACCATCCTCGGCTCGTCGCGCACCAACCCGTACAAGATCGACGGCGGGGTCGACCGCATCCGCGAGACCCTCGCGGCGAACAAGGTCGACGCGCTGATCGCCATCGGCGGCGAGGACACCCTCGGCGTCGCGAAGCGGCTCACCGACGACGGCATCGGCGTCGTGGGCGTGCCGAAGACCATCGACAACGACCTGGGCGCGACCGACTACACGTTCGGCTTCGACACCGCCGTGCACATCGCCACCGAGGCGATCGACCGGCTGCGCACGACGGCCGAGTCGCACCACCGGGCGCTCGTGGTCGAGGTCATGGGCCGCCACGCGGGCTGGATCGCGCTGCACTCGGGCCTGGCCGGCGGCGCGAACGTGATCCTGGTGCCGGAGAAGCAGTTCAGCGTCGACAAGGTGGTCGAGTGGGTGGAGCGGCGCTTCGAGCGCCAGTTCGCCCCGATCATCGTGGTCGCCGAGGGCGCGATGCCCGAGGGCGGCGCCGAGGTGCTGCACTCCGGTGAGAAGGACGCGTTCGGCCACGTCCGGCTGGGCGGCGTCGGCACCTGGCTGGCCGAGGAGATCGCCGAGCGGACCGGCAAGGAGTCCCGCGCGGTCGTGCTGGGCCACGTCCAGCGCGGCGGCATCCCCACCGCCTACGACCGCGTGCTCGCCACCCGGTTCGGCCTGCACGCGGTGGACGCGGTCGCCGAGGGCGACTTCGGCGTCATGGTCGCGCTGCGCGGCACGGAGATCGTCCGGGTGAAGCTGGCGGAGGCGACGGCGGAGCTGAAGACCGTTCCGGTGCACCGCTACGCCGAGGCCGAGGTCTTCTTCGGCTGAGCCGATCGACGACGACGAGCGCCCTCGGACTCCGCGTCCGAGGGCGCTCTCGGTTTCCCGCGCCCCTCACTTCTTCGCGTAGTCGCGCAGACCCGTGAAGTCGACCATCACGCACGGCTCGTCGCCGACGACCCACGCGTCGTGGCCGGGCTCGACCATGACCGCGTCGCCCGGCCCGGCCTCGCCTTCGGCGCCGTCGTCCATGACGACGTGGATCCGACCGGACAGGACGTACCCGGTGTGGGCGGCCTGGCACGAGGCGGTGCCCGCGATGGGGCTCACGTCCCGCGACCACTTCCAACCCGGCTCGAACTCGGCTCTGCCGACCGTCGTGTCACCGACGGTGACCAGGTCGACGTGACCGTGCGGGAACTCCCGCACCTCTTCCGGCTCCGTGAAGCTCTTCGACGCCAACACAGACATCTTCGTCACCTCTCGTCGTTTCTCAGCCCTGGACAACGGGGTAGATCTCGTCCGCCACCAAGCCGTGCGCCTCGCGGTGGACCCGGTGCGCCGTCTCCGCGTCCGGCGCGTCGACCAGGCAGAAGACCTTCCCGTCCTGCTCGTCGACCCAGTAGTTGAGGTACCGGACGCCGTACTGGTCCTGGGTGCGGAGGTCGGCGGCGTGCGCCTCGGCCACGTCCTGGGGACCGGCGCCTTCGGGCAGGTGGTTGTGCACGTCCATGAACAACATGGGGTCCTCCAGACTCGGAGTGGATCGGGACACGCTAGGCGTCGCGGCGTTCCCAAACCGTTCCCACGGCGGTCCCGCCGGGCCGGACGTAGGGTGCCGCCATGCCGTCCACCTGCCAGGTGCGCGTGCTGGGCAGGTTCGCCGTCACCGTCGACGGCAGGCCCGTCCCCGGTGACGTGTGGCGCAACCGGCGCGCGGCCGACGTGGTGAAGCTGCTGGCCGTGGCGCCCGACCACCGGCTGCACCGCGAGCAGGTGATGGACCGGCTGTGGCCCGACCTGCCGGCCGACGCGGCCGGGGCGAACCTGCGCAAGGCGGTGTACTACGCGCGGCGCGCGCTGGGACGTGCCGACGCCGTCCGCTGCGAGGGACGGCTGCTGACGTTGTGGCCCGGTGGTGTCGTGGACGTGGACCTCGACCGGTTCGAACGGGCCGCCGACGCCGCGCTGGCCTCGGGGGACGCCGGCCGGTGCGCGCTCGTCGCCGCCGAGTACCACGGCGGCCTGCTCGTCGACGACCGCTACGAGGGCTGGGTCGCGGAGCCGCACGAGAAGGTCGAGGGCCGGTACGTCGCGCTGCTGAGGGCCGCCGGCGCCTGGGAACGGCTGCTCGAGCTGGACGAGACCGACGAGCAGGCGCACCGCGCGGTGATGCGCCGCCACCTGGCCGCCGGTCGCCGCGGTGAGGCGTTGCGCCAGTTCGACCGGCTGCGCCGCACGCTGCGCGAGCGGATCGGGGTCGGGCCGGACGCGGAGACCGTCGCGCTGTACGAGTCGGCGCTCACCCTGGACGCCGCCGAGCCGCCGTCACCCGCGCAGCGCGCGGCGGTCGCGCTGGCCAACGGCCTGGTGGCGTTCGGGAGACGTCACCTCGCCGAAGCCGAACGGCTCGCCAGGCAGGCGCGGGTGCTGGCGCTGGACGCCGACCTCGGGCACGAGCTGGGCGAGGCCTCGACCCTGCTGGCCCTCGTCGCGCACGCCCGCGGCACGTGGCACCGGCTGTTCCGGGAGGAGTTCGCCGACGCGGTGCGGCAGCCGCCCCGTCCCGAGGTCTACGACGCGCACCTGTGCTTGCAGGAGTTCTACCTGTACGGGCCGGAGGGGCACGACGGCGCGGAGTCGTTCGGCCGCGACCTGCTCGCCATCGCGTCACGGGCGGGTTCCGCGGGAGGCAAGGCGCTGGCGCACCTGCTGCTGGGCGAGTTCGCGCTGCTGTCCGGGCGCCTCGACGACGCGGTGGCCGCGCTGGGCGAGTCCCTGGCCGAGGCCGAGCGCGCGGGCTGCGTGTCCGCCCAGTGCCTCGCGCTGGAACGGCGGGCCGAGGCCGAGGCCCGGCGCGGCGACCGCGCGGCGGCCCGCGCCGACCTCGACCGGGCACTGCCGCTGGCCCGCTCGTCACGCATACCGTCGCACCTGGTCATCCGGGTGCACGGGGTCCGCGTGCTCGCCGCGGGCACCCTCGGCGGCGCGCTCGGTGCGATCCGCGAGGCGGAGCGGTGGCTCGGCGAGGCGCCGCACGTGTGCGACCCGTGCTCGATCGGCTTCCGGATCGCGGCGGCCACGGCGTGCGCGAACGCGGGCAGCCCGAGCCGGGCCGGGCCGCACCTGGCCGAGGCGGAGCGGATCAGCGGCCTCTGGCAGGGCGGCCCGTGGACGGCGGCGCTGTGGGAGGTGCGCGCCGAGCTCCGGCGCGCCCAAGGGCACCGCACGCAGGCGTCGGCGTTGTTCCTGGAGGCGGCCGAGCGGTTCGCGGCGATGCGCCGACCGCTGGAAGAGCGCCGGTGCCGGGACGCCGCCGCGTCCCTCAGCGATCCGTGAACGCGCCGACGTCCAGGTAGGCGGCGAACGTGCCCAGCCAGTGCTCGGCGTAGTAGCCGTGCCCGAACACCAGCCGCAGGCCGGTCTCCCGGTGCGCCTCGGCCGCCGTGCGGGCCAGGTCGGCGTACCGGTGCTCCGGCAGCAGCGCGTCGGCGACGGCCCGCCACTGCCACGCCCGCGACAGCGCCAGCCCGACCAGGTGCGAGCCGTACGGGTCACCGGGGTCGTCCACGGGCACGGGCTCGCGCAGCACCTTCCAGCGCGAGTCCTCCAGGTGCGGCAGGAACGCCTCGAACCACGCGGTGAACCCGTCGGCCGGCAGCACCCGCCGCATCAGGTCCGCCTCGGTCAGCGCGGGCGAGAGGAAGTCGGCCGCGTCCGGCTCGAACCCGCCGTACCCGACGTCCTCGCGGTGCCACCGCAACGCCGCCTCCGCGCACGCCGAGGCCAGCTCCTCGTCACCGACCGCGCGTGCCGCGTCCAGCACGAGCCCGGTCGCGAACGCCGTGTTGCCGTGCGTGCCGGTCCGCACGGGCAGCCGCGCGTTGGCCACTTTGGCGAGATACCGGTCACGCAGCACCTCGCTCAACGGCCGCAGCGCCGTCGCCAGCGGCGAGCCCCAGGTGCGGAGTTCGGCGTCGAGCACGAGCAGCCACGCCCACCCGTAGGGGCGCTCCCAGAACCCGCCGCTCGGCCCGTCGAAGAACGCCGCCTCGACCTCCGCGTGCTCCAGCGTGATCAACGAGTCCAGCACCCGACGGGCCTGTGCCGCACCCTCGACCTCGGGCCGCAACCGCAGCAGGCGGACCGCCAACCAGGTCTGATGCACGCACGAGTTCCAGTCGAACGAACCGGCGAAGATCGGGTGCAGCACCCGCTGGGGCACAAGGTCGCCGTCGCCGCTCACCACGTGCGACCAGTGCGTCGGGTAGTCCCGCTGGAGGTTCTCCACCGCGGTCGCCAGCAGCCTCGCCGCCGTGTTGTCATCCGATCGGGTGTCCGACATGGTCCACATAATGCACAGGTCGGACCCGCGTCCGTCTCTCGATGTGGACAGCTATCTTTAACGTGTGAACTGGACCGTGGACGTGCCCGTGGACACGCTTCCCGAGCTTCCGCCCCTCCCGCCCGAGCTGCGCGACCGGCTCGACGACGCCCTGGGCCGCCCCGCCGCCCAGCAACCGGAGTGGCCGGACGCCGAGCAGGTGCGCCGGGTGCGCGCCGTGCTGGAGAGCGTGCCGCCGATCACCGTGCCGGCCGAGATCGACCGGCTGCGCGACAACCTGGCCGAGGTCGCCCGCGGCGAGGCGTTCCTGCTGCAGGGCGGCGACTGCGCGGAGACGTTCGCGGACAACACCGAGCCGCACATCCGCGCGAACGTCCGGACCCTGCTCCAGATGGCCGTCGTGCTCACCTACGGGGCGAGCCTGCCGGTGGTGAAGATCGGTCGCATCGCGGGCCAGTACGCCAAGCCGCGCTCGTCGGGCATCGACGCGCTCGGCCTGCCGTCCTACCGCGGTGACATCGTGAACTCGCTGGTCGCCACGCCCGAGGCGCGCGTGCCGGACCCGTCCCGGATGATCCGCGCCTACGCCAACGCGGGCGCGGCGATGAACCTGCTGCGCGCCATGACCACCGCGGGCATGGCCGACCTGCACCGGCTGCACGACTGGAACAAGGACTTCGTCCGCCAGTCGCCCGCCGGCGAGCGGTACGAGGCGCTGGCCGGCGAGATCGACCGCGGCCTGCGGTTCATGTCGGCGTGCGGCGTGAACGACTCGTCGCTGCACACCACCGAGATCTTCGCCTCGCACGAGGCGCTGCTGCTGGACTACGAGCGGGCGCTGCTGCGCCTGGACACCAACGGCGAGCAGCCCAGGCTGTACGACCTGTCGTCGCACTTCCTGTGGATCGGCGAGCGGACCAGGCAGCTGGACGGCGCGCACATCGCGTTCGCCGAGCTGCTGTCCAACCCGATCGGGTTGAAGATCGGCCCGACGACCACGCCGGAGATGGCCGTCGAGTACGTCGAGCGGCTCGACCCGCACAACCAGCCCGGCCGGCTGACCCTGATCAGCCGCATGGGCAACGGCAAGGTGCGCGACGTGCTCGGCCCGATCGTCGAGAAGGTCACCGCCTCCGGCCACCAGGTCATCTGGCAGTGCGACCCGATGCACGGCAACACGCACGAGGCGTCCACCGGCTACAAGACCCGGCACTTCGACCGGATCGTCGACGAGGTGCAGGGCTTCTTCGAGGTGCACCGGCGCCTGGGCACCCACCCCGGCGGCATCCACATCGAGCTGACCGGCGAGGACGTCACCGAGTGCCTCGGCGGCGCGCAGGAGATCTCCGACCTGGACCTGGCCGGCCGCTACGAGACCGCCTGCGACCCGCGGCTGAACACGCAGCAGTCGCTGGAGCTGGCCTTCCTGGTCGCCGAAATGCTGCGGAGTTGAATTGCCGCTGCTCCGCAGACGGCGGCTCGGTCGCCTGGAAGTCGACCGCTCGCGCCTCGTTTTCCGACGATCGAAAAGCGTGATCGCCGGAAAAGGAGGCGCGAACGATCGACGCGACCTCGCGTGGTGGTCGAGTCCGCCGACGGGACAGCGCAGACCATGAAACGCCCGGTGGCCCCCGACTCCACGAGTCGGGGGCCACCGGGCGCTCAGGGGTCGCGACGCCGGAGGCGGCGCAGCCTACACAGCGATGATCGTGACCTTCGTGTCCTTCGGGACGCGCTCACCGGCCCGCACCGACTGGTTGACCACGCGTGCCCGGTCCCGGTCGTTGAACTGGACGTCGACCTTCAGGCCCGCCTCTTCCAGGATCTTCTTCGCTTCCTTGACCGACTTGCCCTCGACCTGGGGCACGGTCACCGAGTCCGCGGACACCACCACGGTCACCCGCCGGTTGCCCGGTGGCAGGTTCGTGCCCGCCGGCGGGTCGGTGCGGATCACCTTGCCGCCGTCGACCTTGTCGGAGAACTCCGTCGGGCCTTCGACCGGCTCGAACCCGGCCGCGCTCAGCTCGGCGAACGCCTCGTCCTTGGTCTTGCCCGTGACGCTCGGCACCGGCTTGGGCTCCGAGCCCTTGCTCAGCACGATCGTCACCGTCGAGCCGATCGGCACCGGCGTGCCCGGCGCCGGCTTCAACGTCACGACCTTGCCCTTGGGCACGCGGTCGCTGAACTCGTCCTCGGCGGGGTTGAGCTGCGCTTTCAGCCCGACCGACGTGATCTCCCGCTCGGCCGCGGCGACCTCGACGCCCCCGTTGACCTGCGGCACCACCGGCTTGCCCGCGGACACCACGAGCCGCACCAGGTCGCCCTGGTTGGCCTTCGTCCCGGCGGGCGGGTCGGTGCTGATCACCTGCCCGCTCGGCACGGTGTCGCTGTTCTCCCGGCGCACCGTCTTCTTCAGCGACGCCTCGTCCAGCAGCGCGGTGGCGACGGTCTCGTCCTGGCCGACCAGGTCCGGCACGGTCGCGACCCGGCCGATGGCCAGCCACCAGATCGTGACGCCGATCAGGATCGCGGCCACCACGACGACGCTGAGCCACGTGATGAACTGCCGCTTGCCGCGCGCCCGCATCTCCTCGTAGAGCTGCTCGGGCGTCTTCTTCTTCGGCGGTCTCTTGGGCCGCGGGCGGGCCGGGGGAGTCGGGCCGGCCGGCTTGGGCTCGGGCGGCGCGAGCAGCTCGGCCCGGGAGATCGCCCTGGTGCCCTGCGGACCGCTCGCCGGCGGCACGAGCGGGTTCGGCCGGTGCACCGGCACGGTCGGCTCGGCGAACGGCGCGCCCACGCCCACCCGCACCGGTTCCACCCGCAACGTCTGCTCGGCCGTGCTCACCGGCGCCGGCACGTGCTCGGTGGCCTCGTCCGCGACCGCCGCCGCGACGGGCACCGGCACGTCCACGGCGGCGATGCCGAGCTTCGCCCGCGCGGTCTCCACCTCGGACAGGAACGACTCGGCGTCCGCGGGCCGCAGGAAGGGCTCCTTGCGGGTCGCCCGGCGCACCAGCTCCGCCACCTCGGCGGGCACGTCCGGCACCGGCGGCACCTCGTCGTTCACGTGCCGGTAGGCCACCGAGATGGCGTTGTCGCCCACGTACGGCGGCGCGCCGGTCAACATCTCGTACAGCAGCACGCCCGCCGAGTACACGTCGCTGCGCGCGTCCGTGGTGCCCGTGGTGACCTGTTCGGGTGACAGGTAGGCGACTGTGCCCAGGATCATGGTGTCGCTGGTCACGCCCGCCGTCGACACCGCGCGCACGAGGCCGAAATCGGCGACCTTCACCGTGCCGCCGGGCCCGATCAGCACGTTCTCCGGCTTCACGTCCCGGTGCACGAGGTCCGCGCGGTGGGCGGCGGCCAGCGGCGAGAGGATCTTCTCGATGACGGTGAGCGCCAGCGGCACGTCCAGCTTGCCGCGCGCGGTGAGCAGGTCGCGCAGCGTGCCGCCGTCGACCAGCTCCATGACCAGGTAGACCCGGTCCTCGTCCACGCCCTGGTCGTGCACCTGCACCACGCCGGGGTGGTGCAACTTCGCCGCGGACCGCGCCTCGCGCTCGAACCTCGCCACGAACTGCGGGTCGGCGGAGAACCGGGGATCCATGACCTTGATGGCCACGGTCCGCTCCAAGCGCGTGTCCACACCTCGGTAGACGGTGGACATGCCGCCCCGCGCGACCAGGGCGCCTACCCGGTAGCGCTGTTCGAGCAGCCCGCCGATCACGTTCGTCGCCGACCTTTCCACAGCCGTGGATCGTACGGTGGGTGGTGCCGACCGAGTGCTGTGCGCTGGAGCATCCCACGCGCGCTTGTGGGATCCGTGTCAAAGTCGGGTGAAACAGGGGGTAGCCGCAACCCGACCCGCGGGTGTACCGCCACCACCCGGTTGGCGCAGGGCGTCGTTCACGTCGTTGTGGCATCGTGACGCACGTGAGTGCGATTCCTGCCGCTGCGGATGTGCTGGCTCCCGACCTGGAGGTCCTGCCCCTCCCCGAGGTCGCCGAGCGTCTTGACCTGCCCATCAACCGAGTCCACCAGTTGCTGCGCGACGGTCAGCTGATCGCCGAGCGGCGCAACGGCGTCCTCGTCGTCCCCGCGCAGTTCCTCGCCGCCGGAGGCGTGGTGAAGGGCCTGCCCGGCACCATCACGGTGCTGCGGGACTCCGGCTTCTCCCCGGAGGAGATCCTCCGGTGGCTGTTCACCGAGGACGAGACCCTGCCCGGCACGCCCGTCGAGGCGTTGCGCGGCGACCGCGGCCGTGAGGTGAAGCGGCGGGCACAGGCCTTGGCCTTCTGACGAGCACCGCACCACCCCCCAGACGACCGTCCGCGTCCGGGCGGCTGCCCAGCCGCCCGGACGCCGTGCCCCCCGGCCTAGCGCCCGGTGGCCCTGGCCACCAGCGCCCGCGCGAACCCGGGCACGGCCACCGCCAGCCGCCGCGGGGTCGGCACCACCACCCGCCGGTCCAGCACCTGGTAGTCGGCCGCCGCGATCTCGTCCAGGATCTCCCGGTACAGCGTGAGCGCGGTCCGCACGCACGGCCGCGACACGGGCCGCAGCATCGGCACACCCGCCTCGGCCTCCCGGTACTCGGCCAGCGTGCGCGCGACCAGGTGCCCCGTCACCCGCCGCACCCGCTGGTCGGCCTTCCCGGTCCGCCGGCACCACACCAGCAGCTCCCGGTCGACGCCGTACGCCGTCAGCACGTCCTGCGGCAGGTACAGCCGGCCCCGGTCGAGGTCCTCGCCGACGTCGCGCAGGAAGTTCGTCAGCTGGAACGCGCGGCCCAGCGCGGCGGCGGACGGCTCGGCCTCCGCGCGCGGCACGACCGTCCCGAACACCGGCAGCAGCTGCAGCCCGATCACCGCCGCCGAGCCGTGCACGTAGCGCTCCAGCGCCGGGAAGTCCGGGTAGGACGTGACGGTCAGGTCCATCCGCATGGACGTCAGGAACGCGGTGAACAGCCCGGGGTCGATCGAGTAGCGGCGCACGGTGTCCACCAGCGCGGCGAGCACCGGGTGGCCGGTCCGACGTCCCGCCAGCTCGTCGGCCAACTGGGCGTCCAGCAGCGCGAGGTCACCGGCCGGGTCGGCCGAGTCGCCGCTGTCCACGATCTCGTCGGCCCACCGGGCGAAGCCGTACAGGGCGTGCACGGCGGGCCGCTGCGCGGGCGTGAGCAGGCGGGTGGCGAGGAAGAACGTGCGGCCGTGCCGGGCGTTCAGCTCGCGGCAGCGGGCGTACGCCGCGGCCAGGTCGGTCACCGCCGGTCCGCCGCCCGGGTAGCCGACGACCGCACCGGCTCGACAAGTGCGGCGCTCGATCGGGGGAGGGACGTGGTCGCGGCCATCGCGCCGACATCGTCGCACAACGCCAGACGTGACGGCCTCGTCACCCGCGCGCTCAGCGCCGGGTCTGCGCCCGCCTCGCCGCCGCGGGGCGCCGCGACCTCGCCCCCGTCGTCCCCGTGATCCGCTGGGCGGCCAGCTTGCCGGAGATCAGCACCGGCGGCACGCCCACGCCCGGCGTGGTGCCGCAGCCGGCCAGCACCGCGTTGTCCAGGACCAGGTTGCGCGGCCGGAACGGCCCGGTCTGCGCGAACGTGTGCGCGGCCGAGAACGGGGTGCCCGCGGCCAGGCCCATCGCGGCCCAGTCCGCCGGCGTGACCAGGTGCTCGACCTCGATCGCGTCACCGAACCCGGTGAGCCCGCGCGCCTCCAGCACGCCGACCAGCTCGTCTCGGTAGGCCGGGCCGACGCGGTCCCAGTCGACCGGGCCGACGCGCAGGTTCGGCGCGGGCGCCAGCACGAACATCCCCTGCCCGGGCGGCGCCGTGACCAGCAACGACGGGTCGCTCATCAACGTGCCGCGGCGGGTCAGCTCGTCGAACGTCCGGTCCCACTCGCGGCCGAAGAACAGCGTGTGGTGCGCCAGCTCCGGCCACGTCCGGTCCACGCCCGCGTGCAGCACGACCGCCGACGGCGACCACGTGATCGGCACGGGACGGCGCGGCCGGTGGCCGAGCAGGCGGTACGCCATGGGCAGGTCCGGCGTGAGCACGACCGCGTCGCACGGGATGCGCTCGCCGTGCGTGGTGCGCACCGCGGTGACCCGGCCGCCGATGCGCTCCAGCCACGCCACGGGCGTCTGGAACCGCAGGTCCGCGCCCGCGTCCCGGGCCGCCGCCGCCAACGCGTCCGGCAACGCCCGCATCCCGCCCTCGGGGTAGTGCACGCCCGCGATGGTGTCCATGTACGCGATGACGGCGTACGCGGCGAGGGCCTTGCGCGGCGGCACGCCCGCGTACAGCGACTGGAACGAGAACACCCGCTGCAACCGCTCGTCGTGCAGGAACCGCGCCACCGACGGCCCGAGCCTGCCGAACCCGCGCAGCGCGGCCAGCCTCGCCAACTGGGGCGTGAGCAGGGACAGCGGCGAGTCGAAGTTCGCGCCGATGAACTGCTCGCGCTCCACCCGGTACAGCTCGGTCAGCCAGCGGCGCAGCGCCCGGTACCCCGCGGCCTCGCGGGGACCGGCGAACCGGCGCACCTCGGCCTCCATCGCCTCGCCGTCGGAGTGCACGTCCAGCGTGCTGCCGTCGGCGAAGCGGGCCCGGTAGGCGGGGTGCACGGGCCGCAGGTCCAGCCGGTCGGCGAGCGAGTCGCCGACCGCGTCGAGCGCCTCGTCCACCAGCTCCGGCATGGTCAGCACGGTCGGCCCGGTGTCGAACCGGTAGCCGCCCAGGTCCAGCCGACCGGCCCGACCGCCGGGCACGGCGTCGCGCTCGACCACGGTGACCCGGCGACCGGCGCCGAGCAGGTGCAGCGCGGCGGACAGCCCCGCCAGCCCCGCGCCGACCACGACGACGTGGTCCGTGCGGCCGGTGACCGTGCGCATCGTCAGGAGGTCCGCTTCGTGGCGCTGATCGCCAGCTCCGCCAGCCGCTCACCCGCCGGTTCGGCGATCGGCGCCCGGTCGAGCGCCCGCAGAGCCGACTCGGTCAGCTCGGCGATCCGCTCCTCGACCGCGTCCACCGCGCCGACCTCGCGCAGCCGCGCGCGCACCTCGTCCACCGTGGCCACGTCCAGGTCGGGCTTGCCCAGCGCCTCGTGCAGCACGTCCGCGCCGAACTCCATGCCCAGCGCGACCAGCAGCGTCCGCTTGCCCTCGCGCAGGTCGTCGCCCGCGGGCTTGCCGGTGACCGTCGGGTCGCCGAACACGCCGAGCAGGTCGTCGCGCAGCTGGAACGCCACGCCGATGTCCGTGCCGAACGAGCGCAGGCCGTCCACCAGCTCCGGTGACGCCCCGCCGATCGCCGCGCCCATGTGCAGCGGCCGTTCCACGGTGTAGGCGGCGGTCTTGAGCCGGTCGATGCGCAGCGCCGCGGCCGGCGAGCTGTCGCCGCGCGCCTGCGTGAGCACGTCGAGGTACTGGCCGGCCAGCATCTCGGTGCGCATGTCCCGCCACGGCAGGCTCAGCCGCTGCAACGCGTCGGTCGGCAGGCCGGCGGCGAACAGCATGTCGTCCGCCCAGGCCAGCGCCACGTCCCCGATCAGCACGGACGCGGCCAGCCCGAACCGCTCCGGCTCGCCGAGCCAGCCCTCGTCGCGGTGCCTGCGGGCGAACCGGACGTGCACGGTCGGCATGCCGCGGCGGGTCTCGGAGGCGTCCATCAGGTCGTCGTGCACCAGCGCGCAGGCCTGGATCAGCTCCAGCGAGCTGACCGCCGTGAGCACGGCGTCGGCCAGCTCGCCCTCCGGGTCGCCACCCGCGGCGCGCCAACCCCACCAGGCGAACGTGGGCCGGATCCGCTTGCCGCCGCCGAGGACGAAGTCGGCCAGCGCGTCGACCGCGCTCGTGAAGTTCTCCTCCATGCGCGCACCCAGTGCCCGGCGGTCGGCCAGGTAAGCGGCCAACGCTTCGTCGACGTGCTTGGGCAGTTCGAGGTCCAACGGGTGGGGCGGCACCCGTCTATGGTCACCTCTGCGACTTCGGGGTGCCCAACCGGGGGGCTCGTCCCATCCAGTGACAGCCTGCTTCCACGCCTCGGGCGAACCTCTAGGCTGTGCGGCATGACGTCGGTGGTCGAACGCCTGCACCGGGGATCCCCCGTGTTCTCCGTCGAGTTCTTCCCCCCGCGCGACGAGTCCGAGGAGACCATCCTCTGGCGGGCGATCCGCGAGCTGGAGGCGTTCGACCCGGCTTTCGTGTCCATCACCTACGGCGCGGGCGGCTCGCAGCGCGACCGGACGATCCGCACCACCAGCCGGGTGGCGCAGGAGACGACCCTGCTGCCGATGGCCCACCTCACGCTGGTCGACCACTCGGTGGCCGAGCTGCGCAACGTCATCGGCTGGTACGCGGCCGTCGGCGTGCGCAACATCCTCGCCGTGCGCGGCGACCCCCCTGGCGACCCGAACGGCGAGTGGGTGGCGCACCCGGAGGGCCTGACCTACGCCGAGGAGCTCGTCCGGCTGTGCCGTGAGCTGGGCGACTTCTGCGTCGGCGTGGCGGCGTCGCCGTACGGCCACCCCCGGTCGACGGACCTCGACTCCGACACCGAGTACCTGGTGCGCAAGCTGCGCGCCGGCGCCGACTTCGCCATCGCGCAGCTGTTCTTCGAGCCCGAGGACTTCCTGCGCCTGCGCGACCGCGTCGCCGCGCGCGGCTGCGACACCGTGCTGATCCCCGGCATCATGCCGCTGACGACGCCTCGGACCCTGGCCAAGACGGTGGAGCTGTCGGGCGCGTCCGTCCCGGACTCGGTGGCGCGCCGCCTCGACCCGTACGCCGACGACCCGGCGGGCTTCCGCGCGGCGGGCATCGACCTGGTGACCGAGGTGGGGGAGCGGCTGATCGCCGAGGGCGTGCCGTGCCTGCACTTCTACACCTTCAACCGGTCGAAGGCGACCAGGGAGATCGTCGGCCGCCTGGGCCTTGTCCCGGCCCGCGCTCTGTAGAATTGCGCCGCCTCCGGCGTCGCGGGCGAGGTCGCCGGGAAGTCGACCGTTCGCGCCCTGATTCTCCGACGATCGAAAAGCGTGATCGCCGGAGAATGAGGACGCGAACGATCGACGCGACCTCGCGGGGGTGTGAACGATGACGGCCCCAGGCGACGTCGGGGCGTAACCGAAGACCGGATCCCGACCCCCGACCTTGGCCTCAGGCGACCTGACGGGCCCGGCGCGTCGGAACGGACTTGACCGGTCTCAGTCGATCTGGCGGGCAGGCGTCGGAACCGAATCAGTGTTTCAGGCGACTTGGTGGCGGCGGTGGGCGACGATCGCGAGGATCACCACGATGAGCGCGGCCCCGCCGGTCAGCCCGGCCACCAGCATGGTCCAGCCGAGGTACGACACCGAGTTCGCGCCCGCGTAGCGCACCGTGGCGCTCAACATCGACGCTTGGCCGGGCTTCGGGGACCACGCGATGGTCGCGTTGTCCTCCTCCTGCCCGTTCGTGTCGATGATTTCACCCGGAAAGCTGATCTTCACCTGGATGTCGGCGCGCTCCGGCGGCACCTGCGTCAAGTCGACCGACCCCGACAGCGTCACCAGGTCGCCGGAGCGCCGGAACGTCAGCTGGTAGCGGCTCGACGAGGCGCTCGTCGCCACCGACAGCGCCCGCACCTCGTCGAACGACAGCCCGTTGAACGACAGCTGCGTGCCGGCGTAGTCGTCCACCTTGTACGGCTTGGTGCTGACCCGGCTGGCCAGCTCGTTCGGCACCTTCAACTGCGGGCCGGGGTCGTTGTCCTTGGTCGGTGGGGTGGCGGCGGTGATCTCGCCGGACACGCGGTCGTCGGTGGACAACGCCATGGCGGCGTGCAGCCGGACGCACCCCGTCAGCGCGAACAGCGCGAGGAGGAGAACCGGCAGGAGGAGCGCGGAGGCCCTGGGCACCAGGCCATCCTGCCGGCCACGGTCAAAAGTTGACCGACTACACCCGATCGTGAGCGTGGCTAATTACCTGTTGGAGGGACACGGGCCGGAGGTAACGTGCGGCTCATGGCAACCTCCTCCGCCGGCGTGCACGGCATCAGCAACCAGTTCGTAGCCGATTACGCGGCCGCGGACCCGTTGACCGCGACGTTCATCGGCAAGCCCGGCCACGACGACCGGCTCACCGACTACTCGCCGGAGGGGCACGCCGCCCGCAAGGAGCTGTCGCAGAAGGCGCTCGCCGCGATCACCGCCGCCGAGCCCGCCGACAAGTCGGAGGCCGACGCGAAGGCCGTGTTCCTGGAGCGGGTCGGCCTCGACGTCGAGCTGCACGAGGCCGGCCAGATGGAGGGCCACCTCAACGTCATCGCGAGCCCGGTGCAGTCGCTGCGCGAGGTGTTCGACCAGATGCCCACCGAGACCGCCGACGACTGGGCCGTGATCGCCAAGCGGCTCACCGCCCTGCCGGACGCGGTGGCGAACCTGCGCGCGGGTCTCGCCTACGCCGCCGACAAGGGCCACGTCTCGGCGTTGCGGCAGGTCAGCAAGGTCGCCGAGCAGTGCGACACCTGGGCGGGTCGCGCCGGCGGCAAGTCGTTCTTCGCCAACCTGATCGCCGACGCCCCCGTGGACGGCGCGCTGCGCACCGAGCTCGAAGCGGGCGCCAGGGCCGCCGCGGAGTCCTACGGCGACCTGGCCGCGTTCCTGCGCGACGACCTCGCGCCCAAGGCGCCGAAGAAGGACGCCGTCGGCGAGGAGGTCTACCGGCTCCAGTCCCGCTACTTCACCGGGTCCCGCCTCGACCTGGCCGAGGCCTACGAGTGGGGCTGGGAGGAGTTCACCCGCCTCGAGACCGAGATGAAGCAGGTCGCGAACCGGATCAAGCCGGGCGCCACCCTCGCCGAGGCCGCCGCCGCGCTGGACGCCGACTCCCGCTACCTGGTGCACGGCAAGGACGGCCTGCGCTCGTGGATGCAGGAGCTGTCGGACAAGGCGTTGCAGGACGTGCGGGGCGTGCACTTCGACCTGCCGGACGAGCTGATGAAGCTGGAGTGCCGCATCGCGCCGCCCGGCGGTGGCGTCGGCGCGTACTACAGCGGCCCCACGCCGGACTTCTCCCGTCCCGGCCGCATGTGGTGGTCCGTGCCGGACGACAAGGAGACCTTCTCCACCTGGCGCGAGGTCACGACCGTCTACCACGAGGGCGTGCCCGGCCACCACCTCCAGGTCGCCACGGCCGTCTACCAGGCGGGCAAGCTGAACGAGTTCCAGAGCCTCATGTGCTGGGTGTCGGGCCACGGCGAGGGCTGGGCGCTGTACGCGGAGCGGCTGATGCGCGAGCTCGGCTACCTCGGGGACGACGGCGACCTGCTCGGCATGCTCGACGCGCACCTGTTCCGCGCGGCCCGCGTGATCATCGACATCGGCATGCACCTGGAGCTGGAGATCCCCAAGGGCACCGGCTTCCACGAGGGCGAGCGGTGGACCCCGGACCTCGGTCTGGAGTTCATGCTGACCCGCACCATCACCGACCCGGCGCACGTGCACGACGAGATCGACCGCTACCTGGGCTGGCCGGGCCAGGCCCCGTCCTACAAGCTGGGTGAGCGGCTGTGGCTGGCGGCCCGCGACGACGCCCGCGCCCGGCACGGTGACGCGTTCGACCTCAAGGCGTTCCACCGGCAGGCCTTGGAGATGGGGGCCATGGGGTTGGACACTCTTCGTGAACGGCTCACGGAACTCTGACCCGACCCGGTGACCTCGGTTTCACGCCGAGGTCACCGGATCAGGTGTTTGATGTTGTGGGCGAACGACCGTAGGGGGACCTGATGACCGGACGTGCGATGCGTGCCGCACTCGGCGTGGTACTGGCCGGCGCGTTGCTGGTCGCCGGGTCACCAGCCCTCGGTCAAGCCCAACCGCTGGGCGACCAGGCCGAGTGGCGCGTCCGGCAGGACATCGTCGACAACGCCCTGCGCCAGGTCGGCCAACGCGAGGGCAACGGCAACTACTACCCGCCGCAGTACCAGGTGGCGGGCCAGGGCGTGCTGCGCCCGGCCGAGTGGTGCGGCGTCTTCGTGAACTGGGCCTGGACCACCGCCGGCGTGCCGGACCGGCCGTCGATGCGCCCCGCACCCGGCGCCTCCGTCCTGGACCAGGGCCACTGGGCGACCTACTGGCAGAAGTGGGGCAAGGCCACCGGCCGCTGGAAGGACATCTCCGAGCGCGACGTGGCACCCGGCGACGCCGTCGTCTACGGCAACTACCCGGACATGCACGCCCACGTGGGCGTCGTCGTAGAGGTCAAGTACGACCGGACGGGCCGCAAGGCCACCCACGTCCGCACCGTCGAGGGCAACTTCGGCGAACGGGTCGTCTACTCGAAGCTGCGCAAGATCGAAGGCCTGAACGCCGGCAAGTACCTCCAAGCCTCCGGCTTCGTCTCCCCCTTCTAACTCCCGCCCCAACCCCCGCCCTAAATCCCGCTCAACCCCCCGCGCCCTACCCCGACCCTCACCTCGTGCACTGACACGCCCTTGCCCACACCCTTCCCCAAAGGAAGGGCTTCGTGTCATCCCGCCGACCTGGCTCCGCCCTACCGCGCGTGTCAAGGGGGCCTGTTCACCGATACCTCGCGGCATTCACCTATACCTGCCCCCTTGATACGTGTGGTAGCCCGTAGGGAGGTCGGTGGGATGACACGAAACCCGCACCACAACGGACCCGGCGCAGAACCACCCAAAGAGCCGTCATCCTGTTGATCTGCCCGTCCGGCGAGGACTCTTTCAATCTTTTGATCTTCTAACCCACCACCCAGGGCTCCCCCCACCCTCACCCGAGCGGCAAAACCCTCCCCAACACCGCAAACGGCCTCGGATCGCCGGTGAACTGGTAGTGCCGCAGCACGTCCACGAACCCCACCCGCCGGTACAACCGCCACGCCTTGCTGGGCCCCTCCGGCGTGGACAACAGCACCCGCGAGCTGGGCACACCCTCCACCAGGTTCCGCAGCAACTGCTCGCCGACCCCGCGCCCCTGCGCCCGCGGCAGCACGTGCAGCTCGGTCAGCTCGAAGTAGTCGTGCATCCACTCCTCGACCGCCCTCGGCCCGGACACCATCGTCAACCCGTGCCGCACCTGCTCGTGCCACCACTGGCCGACCGAACCCCGGTACCCGTACCCGATCCCGATCAGCTCGTCCTGCTCGCCCAGCGCCACCACGCACCGCCACCCGTCGCGCAGCATGTGCGCCAACCACATGGGTGCGCGCTGCTCGGCCGTGCCGGGCGGGTACTCCATCGCGCTGACGTAGAGCGCGAGCGCCTCGTCCAGCCGGGAGCTCAACTCCCGCGCGGACAGCGCGACGACCCGCTGGGACGGCGCGGCGGTCACTGCGCGACCTCCGCGGATGTGCCGCCGGTCAGGTCGAGCAGGCCCGCGTACGTCGTGGGGTACACCGCGTGGGGGTGCCCGGCCGCTGCCCACACCACCTCGTACTGCTCCAACGCGACGTCCACGAACGTCGTGATCGGCGCCGGGTGCCCCACGGGGGAGACGCCGCCGATCACCTGCCCCGTGTGCTCGCGCACGAACGCGGGCGTGGCCCGTTCGATCGCGTCCGCGCCCGCCAGCACGGCGAGCTTCACGGTGTCCGCGCGGTGCGCGCCGGAGGTGAGCACGAGCAACGGCGTGGCGACCCCGTCGCGGACCGCGGCGAAGATCAGGCTGTTGGCGATCGCGCCGACCGGCACGCCCACCGCCTCGGCCGCCGCGGCGGCGGTGCGGACGGCGTCGGCCAACACGCGGATCCCGTTCGCCGCATCATGATGGCCCGCCTCGGACAGTGCGGCGGCCACCTTGCGGATGCCGGGGTGGTCGAGTGCGCTCACCTGTTCATAAGACCACGGGCGGTCGGCTTGAGGAGTTCCGGGCCGGCAGGATAGTCTGGTCCTGCTCGAACGTTTGTTCGAGCAATGCCTTGGTGGTGGGGCGGGGGAAGCGCCCCACCACCAAGTGCCGCCGTCTCCCCGCGGCGGTCGTCGCTGTCCCGACGCCGCGAGGAGGCCGCGAGATGACTCAGACCTTCCCCCGCCGCATTCCCCTCCCGCTACCACCGGCGTCGGCGGTGACCCTGCTCGGACAGGCCCGCGAGTGCCTGACCGAGGCCGAACGGGACCCGAACCCGCCCGCCCGCTTCGCCACGGCCTACCTGGCCGCGATGCGGGCGGCGGCGGCCGTGCTGGCGGCCAGGGGCCGACCCCACCGGGGCCGGGCCAAGCCGACCAGCGTGTGGGTCCTGCTGCCCTCCCTCGCGCCGGAGCTGCGCGAGTGGGCCGCGTTCTTCGCCGAGTGCTCGGCGACGCGCGCGGCCGTGCTGGCGGGCATCACCAGGCAGGTCACCCAGCGCGCAGCCGACGACCTGGTGCGCCAAGCGGCGCAGTTCACCGAGTTGGTCGACGAGATCATGTACGAGGACGGACTGTGAGCAGGGGACTGGTCGCCTACGACCGCCTGATCGACGTAGTGGAGGCCGAAGCCGAGCGCCTGGCGGCGTCGGCCGAGGGACAGCGCCCGGAACGCCAGGTGCCCGCGTGCCCCGGGCTCAACCTCGGGGAGACCGCGCGACACGTGGGCAGCACGTACCGGATGGTGGCGACGTGGCTGAGGGAAGGCAGCCAACCCCTGGTGTGGCAACAGGACCCGGAGCCGGGGCAGCCGTTGCCGGAGTACGTGCGGGCGGGCGTGCGGCCGCTGGTGCGGGCGTTGCGGCCGCACGAGCCGGACGACCCGTGCGAGACGTGGTGGCCCGCCGAGCGCAACCACAACTTCTGGGCACGGCGGCTGGCGCACGAGTCGACCGTGCACCGGATGGACGTGCAGGCGGCGGCCGGGTTGCCGATCGACCCGGTGGACGACGACGTGGCCGAGGACGGCGTGGACGAGATCCTCACGCTCTGGCTGGGGCACCGGCTCGACATCCTCGGCGTGCGCGGCACGCGCGAGGGGACGGTGGCGATCCGCACGGGCGACAAGGTGTGGCTGGCCACCACCGGCCCCGACCCGGCGGTGGCCCGGCTCGTCACCGACGGGGAGGTCTCGTCGGCGAACGGCGAGGTGACCGGGACCCCCATGCAGGTGTACCGCTGGCTGTGGGGCCGGATCCCGGACCGCGACCTGCCCCCGACGACCGGCGACCACGACGCGATCGCGCAGCTGTGGGCCTTGTTGAGGCTGGCGACCAAGTAACCGGCTGGACGTGCGTCCGCCGCCGCAGAGAGCGGTACCGGCGGCGGACGCGCTCACCTCCGCACCTTCATCTCCTACCCCTGCACTTCTCCCTGCCTCACCTCAGCACTCCCTGCCTCACCTCAGCACCAGGTTGTGGTAGTAGGCCGAGCTGATCTTCTGGATACCGCCCTCACGCACCTGGGTCGACACGTCCATCTGCCCTTGGCCGTTGTAGTTCCAGACGATGACCTTGCCGTCCTTGAGCACCGTGTTGTGGATCTGCCCGGCGGCGATCGCGGTGACCCCCGTCTTCGCGATCGTGGGCACCGAGGCCTGCTCGTACTCGTTCCAGCCCCAGGCGATCACCTCGCCGTCGTCCTTCAGCGCGAGGTTGTGCTGGGCGCCGGCGGCGATGGCGACGACACCGGACCGGGCGGCCTCCGGCACGTCGACCTGGCCGTACTTGTTCCAGCCCCAGGCGATGACCCCGCCGTTCTTGAGGGCCAGCGCGTGACCGAGTCCCGCGGCGATCGCCGTGACGCCCGACGTCGCTTCCTTCGGCACGTCGAACTGGCCGAAGTTGATGCCGGCGCCGCCCGACTCCCAGCCCCAGACGAGGACTCCGCCGTCCTTGACCGCCAGGCTGAAGTGCTGGCCGGCGGCGATGGCGGTGACGCCGGACGTCGCCTCCGCGGGCACCTGCGTGAGCAGGGACCGGCCCCAGGCGATCACCTGGCCGTCCTTGATCGCCAAGCTGTGGTAGGTCCCGGCGGCGATCGCGTCGACCCCGTCCCACAGCGCCAGCGGCACCCGGAGGTGATCGCCTTCGAGCGACCCCGGATTGCTCCAGAGCAGGACCTTGCCGTCCTTGATCGCCAGGTTGTGCTTGAACCCGGCGGAGATGGCGGTGACCCCCGACCTGGCCTCCTCGGGGATCGGGACCTTCGCCACCGCGGCCGTGCCCCAGGTGAGGACCTCGCCGATGGGCACGGGAGCAGCGGACGCGCGGGCCACGCCGACCGACGTGGGAGCCACGCCGACCGACGCCCCCGACGCGGGCGCCACGCCGACCGACGCCACCGATGCGGCGACCACCGCCGCCACCAGGCCCGACGCGCGCAGGCCGCGAACGAACATTCTCAAGATGCTTCTCCAACAGGTGGGCTGTGATGGTTCACGCGCCCGGAGAAGCTACTGACGATCACCACACGCCGCGCACACAAACTCACAGCTCCAGGGCGGTGACCTCCGCCAACCCCGCACCCGTCGCCGTCTCCAACCGGAAGCGCGCCGCGCGCCCGTCGATCTCCAGCACGCCGACCGAGTTGCCGAAGTGAGGGCCGCTCAGCTTCTGCCACGCCACCGGGTCCGGCGAGATGCCGCGCCGGTCGGCCCACCACCGCAGCAGCCTCGCGATCGGCTTCGACCACGACAACCGGAACGCCGGCCGGAACACCCACGGCGGCTCGTTGTGCACCGGCGAGCACACGAGCTGGTACACCTTCGCCCGCACCGACGAGCCGAACGTCGCCCGTGCCGCGTAGCTGTGGTGCACGTCCCCCGACAGCACGCACACCGTGCCCGGCGCGTCCTCGGCCCCCGAGATCCGCTCCACCAGCCGTGCCATCCGCTCGAACGACGCCCGGAACGCGGGCCAGTGCTCCAGGTCCGCGACCTGCCGCACCTTCTCGCCCACCCGGCCGCGCCACCCCGGCAGACCGGCCATCCGCTCGTTCAACGACTGGAAGTGGCTCAACGCGTGCGGCATCAGCCACGGCAGCGACGAGCCCACCAGCAGGTGGTCGACGTCGCCGTGGGCGTTCTCCTCGATCCAGTCGAACTCCCGGTCGCCCACCATCAGCCGCCGCGGCCCGGCCAGGATGCGCCCGCTGCGCGTGTCGATCACCAGCAGCCGCACGCGGCCGAAGTCGCGCCGGTAGCTCCACCGCGTCGACTTGCCGCCGTCGACCTCCCGGTCCGCCTGCTCGGCGAAGTCCTCCAGCAACTCCCGCACGTCACCACCGGTGGACCGCACCTTGGCGTACAGCTCGTCGGTCGCCAGCTCGTCCGGGCTGAGGTTGCCCAGGTGCTGGTAGACCCAGTACGACGCGAGTCCCGCCCGGATGCGCTCCGGCCACCAGCGCTTGGTCGCCATCTGCTCGCGCCACGTCCGCGAGGTGTTCCAGTCGTCGCGCACGTCGTGGTCGTCGAAGATCATCGACGTCGGCACGACGGACATCAGCCAGCGGATCTCGGGGTCGGCCCACGACTCGTGGTACAGCTCGGCGTACTCGCGGAACGACACCACCTCGCCCGCCGGCTCCGGTCTGCGCTCGGCCAGCCACCGCTTGATCCGCGGCGTCGGCTCGTCGGCGTAGACCTGGTCGCCGAGCAGCACCAGCGCCTCCGGCCACCGCTCCTGCGGCTCGTCCTTCATCCGCAACGCGTACGCGTCCAGCGCGTCCGGCCCGAGCTTGTCCGGCGTGCCCTCGCCCTTGGCCGCGCGGCACGACCCGAACAGCAGCCGCCGCACCGGCGTGGTGCGGATGCTCGGGGCCGGGAACGGCGAGTCCGGCAGCGGCCAGACCACGTCACCGTCCAGCCGCACGTCGTAGGGCGTGGTCGTGCCCGGTTCCAGCCCTTCGACCACCACCAGCGCGAAGTGCTGCTCGCCGACCTGGAACGTCTCGGCGCGATGGCCGGCGACGGCGACCTCGCAGGCCGCGTCGGTCTCGACCCACACCGTGGCCGAGAGGGAGTCGACGTGCCGCAGCACCGGACCGAGAACGAGCTGAGCCATTGCGCAGACGTTACCTTCGGACCATGGCAACGAGGTGGTGCGATGTGGTGGTCGATTCGGCCGATCCGGCCGCGCTCGGCCGGTTCTGGTCGGCGCTGCTGGGTCGACCGGTCACCGGTGAGAGCGCCGACGAGGTCGACGTGGAGCTGAGCCCCGGGCAGGAGCTGGTGTTCGGGCTCGTGCCGGACGTGAAGCAGGTGAAGAACCGGGTGCACCTCGACCTGGCGTCGACGTCGCCGGAGGACCAGGCGGCGATCGTGGCGCGGGCCGTCGAGCTGGGCGCGAAGCCGGTCGACGTCGGGCAGGGCGACGTGCCGTGGGTGGTCCTGGCGGACCCGGAGGGCAACGAGTTCTGCGTGCTGGAGCAGCGCGACGAGTACGCGCACACCGGTCCGGTGGCGGCGGTCGTGGTGGACGCGTCCGACCCGCCGGCGCTGGCCGCGTTCTGGGCCGGTCCGACCGGGTTGCCCGTGACGCGCTCGGCGGCCGACTTCGCGTCGTTGGCGCAGGAGGCCGGGCCGTCCCTGGAGTTCGTGCGGGTGGCCGAGCCGAAGGTGGTGAAGAACCGGCTGCACCTCGACCTCGCGCCGTTCGCGGACGACGACCTGCCGACCGAGGTGGCCCGGCTGGAGGCGTGGGGCGCCGTGCGGGTGGACGTGGGGCAGGCCGACGTGCCGTGGGTCGTGCTGGCCGACCCCGAGGGCAACGAGTTCTGCGTGCTGACACCTCGCTGAAGAGGCCGTCATCTCCCACCTCCCCGACTCACTCGGCCTCCCTAGCCTCGCCTCACCCGACCTCACCGACTCACCCGACCTCACCGACTCACCCGACCTCACCGGCCTCACCAGCCCTCACCGGGCCTCACCGCAGGGTGAGCGCGGTCTCGGCCCCGACCCGGGTCAGCTTCTCGGGGTTGCGGACGTAGTAGAGGCCGGTGATGCGCCCCTCCTCGACCTTGATCGCCATGACGCCGTCGACCTCGCCGTCGAAGCGCACGACGAGCGCCGGGTTCCCGTTGACCACGACGGGCTCGCCGGTGAACGTGCTCTCGAGCCGGCCAAGACCGCCGAGGACCATCCGGATCACCCTGTCGGCGCCGGTGACCGGCCGCGGCACGGCCCGCTTGACGCCGCCGCCGTCGCTGATCAGCACGACGTCGGGGGCGAGCACCGCGAGCAGTCCCGGCACGTCCTCGGCCTCCAGGGCGCGCCGCAACGACTCCAGCGCCTCCCGGGCCTCGCCCGGCGAGACCGCCTCACGGGGGCGGCGGGCGTCGACGTGCCGGCGGGCGCGGTGCGCGATCTGGCGGACGGCCGCGGGGGTCTTGTCGACGGCGGCGGCGATCTCGTCGTAGCCGACGTCGAAGGCCTCGCGCAGCACGAACACGGCGCGCTCGGTCGGCGACAGCGTCTCCAGGACGAGCATCAACGCCATCGACACGCTCTCGGCGAGCTCGACGTCCTGCGCCACGTCCGGCGCGGTGAGCATCGGCTCGGGCAGCCAGGAGCCGACGTACGCCTCCTTCCGGCGCCGCATCGTGCGCAGCCGGTTGAGCGCCTGCCTGGTCGTGATCCGGACCAGGTAGGCGCGCTGGTCGCGCACGTGCGCCAGGTCGACCTCCACCCACCGCAGCCAGACCTCCTGCAACACGTCCTCGGCGTCGGCGGCCGAGCCCAGCATCTCGTACGCGACGGTGAAGAGCAGGTTGCGGTGGGTGACGAACGCCGCCGTCGCCTGGTCGGTGGTGTGCTCGGCCATCGGCCGGTCCACGCCGGTCTCGAGCTGCGCCATGGTGTCTCCTTCGCTCCCGGGGCGGTCACAAGACGCCGCGTGGTCGAGAGTTGTGACAGGCGCGTGGCGCGGATCACTCGTCCCGCCGCGACGGCTAGGCTGAAGCGTGGTCAGGTTGCTGGACGACGAGTCGCTGGAACGGTCGTCGGTCGTGGCGAACTGCGCCATGAACCGCGAACGCGGGCTCACCGGTTCCAACGGCTACGGCCGCGAACTCGGCCTCGACGTCGTCGACCTGATCACCGACCGCCTGTCGCGGGGCGCCGAGGCGTTCCACTGGCTCGACCTGTGCTGCGGCACCGGCACGGCGCTGCTCGAATGCGCCCGCCTGGTGGACGACCCGCGGCTGCGGATCACCGGCGTCGACCTCGTCGACTTCTTCGCCGGACCGCCGCCCGCCGGGGTGGAGTTCGTCACGGGCCCGGTGGAGTCCTTCGCCCCGCGACGGTCCTTCGACCTGGTGACCTGCGTCCACGGCCTGCACTACGTCGGCGACAAGCTCGGCGTCCTCGCCCGCGCGGCGTCCTGGCTGACCGAGGACGGCGTCCTGGTGGCGAACCTCGACCTCGCCGCGGTCGTGTCGGCGGAGGGTCGTCCGTGGGGCCGGCGGCTGACCGGGTCGCTGCGGTCGGCGGGGTTCGACTACGACTCGCGACGGCGCCGCGTCAGGTGCGTCGGGCGCCGGCAGGTCGACCTCCCGTTCCGCTACCTCGGCGCGGACGACCAGGCCGGCCCCAACTACACCGGCCAACCCGCGGTGAACTCGCACTACTCGGATCGCCCCTGAACCTGGCGAAGGGGAGTGGGCGCAACCCGGTGGACGCAACCCGCTCCTGCCGCCGGCCGATCTCCCCGGCTCGCACGGCTCCTGGTGCTCTGGTCGGTGACCGTCTACAGTGCGCCAGTATGCAATATATTAGTCGCGCCCTCTACCGCGACCAGGCGTTGATCGCGATCCGCGAGGCGATCCTGGGCGGCGACCTGGCGCCCGGCGTGCCGATCAAGGACGTGGAGCTGGCCGAACGGCTGGGCCTGTCCCGGACGCCGGTGCGCGAGGCGTTGGCGCGGCTGACCGACGAAGGCCTGGTCGAGAGCAAGCCGCACAGCTACACGCGGGTCACGCCGCTGGACACGGCGGCGGTGCGCGACGCGCACGTGGTCGTCCAGGCCATGCACGCGGTCGCCGCCCGGCTGGCCGCGCCACGCCTCGTCGAGGCGGACCTGGACGCGATGCGCGCGGCGAACACGGCGTTCGCCCGCGCCCTCGCCTCCGGCGACGTGCCCGCCGCGCTCGCCGCCGACGACGAGTTCCACGCGGTGGCCGTGCGGCGTGGCGGCAACTTCGCCGTCACGGCCACCATCGAGCGCTACACGCCCCTGGTGCGCAGGCTGGAACGGCTGCGGTTCGCCGCGCCGACCGGCCGCCACTCGGTGGCGATGCACGACGAGATCATCACCGCCTTCGCCGCGGCCGACGCCGACCTCGCGGCACGGCTGGTCGAGCGGAACTGGGCGACGTTGGCAGACCTGTTCCGGGTTGAGGAGAACTGACATGGCGCTGGGCGATTTCGAGCGTTTCCCGCTGACCTTCGGCCCGTCCCCGGTGCACCGGCTGGAGCGGCTCACCAGTCACCTCGGCGGCGCGCGGGTGTGGGCCAAGCGGGAGGACTGCAACTCCGGGCTGGCCTACGGCGGCAACAAGACCCGCAAGCTGGAGTACCTGGTGGCGGAGGCGTTGGCGACGGGCTGCGACACGCTGGTGTCGATCGGCGGCGTGCAGTCCAACCACACGCGCCAGGTCGCCGCGGCGGCGGCGCGGGCCGGGCTGAAGTGCGTGCTGGTGCAGGAGAGCTGGGTCGACTGGCCGGACGCGGTGTACGACCGGGTGGGCAACATCCTGCTCAGCCGGCTGATGGGCGCCGAGGTGCGGTTGGTCCAGGCGGGCTTCGGCATCGGCGTGAAACCCGCGTGGGAGCAGGCGATCGAGGACGTGCGCGCGGCCGGCGGCAAGCCGTACGCGATCCCGGCGGGCGCGTCGGACCACCCGCTCGGCGGGCTCGGGTTCGCCGGGTGGGCGGCCGAGGTCGAGCGGCAGGAGGCCGAGCTGGGCGTGCGGTTCGACACGATCGTCGTGTGCTCGGTGACCGGCAGCACGCAGGCGGGCATGGTCGCCGGGTTCGCGGGCAGCGGCCGGCGGGTGATCGGCATCGACGCCTCCGCCGAGCCGTGTGACACCAAGGCGCAGATCACGCGCATCGCCAAGAACACGGCGGACCTGCTGGGCGTGAAGGTGACCGACGAGGACGTCATCCTCGACGACCGCTTCCACGAAGGCATCTACGGCGTGCCGGGTGAGTCCACAGTGGACGCCATGAAGCTCGGCGCCCGGCTGGAGGGCATGATCACCGACCCGGTGTACGAGGGCAAGTCGTTGGCGGGCCTGGTGGAACTGGTCTCCAGCGGCGAGATCCCGCGCGACTCCGACGTCCTCTACGCGCACCTGGGCGGCCAGCCCGCGCTCAACGCCTACAGCGCGCTGTTCCGCTGACGGCTCAGCGGACCCAGAAGTCGTGCGGCGTCCGTCCCGGGCGGAAGCCGCACGACTCGACCACCGCCGCGGCTTCGGCGAACCCGTGCCCGACCAGCGCGGGCTCGTGGGCGTCACTGCCGAAGCTCACCGCCCGACCACCGACCTCGCGCCACCACCGCACCACCTCGGCGTGCAGCGGGACCTTGGTGTTGACCTCCAACACCCGCCCGCTGCCCGCCAACGCCCGCAGCACCGCCCGGAACTCCTCCTCGAACCGGCGCGGCTCGAACACGCCCGGCCAGTCGCGGATCGGGTAGTCGACGTGCGCCAGCACCTCGAACGGCGCGGACGAGCCGGCGAGCCGCCGCGCCTCGGCCAGGTAGCGCCGCACCACCTCGTCCGCCGGCAGCCGGCCGTACAGGGCGCTGATCTCCTGGTTGCCTCCGTCGTGCCGCACCGCGTGCACCGAGCCGAGCACGCGCTCGAACCCGGCGCCGCCGATGACCCCCGCCACCCGGTCCGGGTACCAGTGCGGCTCGCTCAACTCCACCCCCGACACCACCCGCAGCCCGGGGAACCGCTCCCGGCACCGCGCCAAGCAGGCCAGGTACCCCTCGACGTCGAGGTCCGGCGGTTCCAGGACGCCGTCCGGCCGGATGCGCGTGGTGAAGTGCCCGGGCAGCCTCGGCACGAACTCCTCCGGCACGGTCCACGACGTGAAGTCCGCGTGCTCGGTGAACGCGACCGAGGGCAGCCCGAGCTCGACCGCCCGCGCGCACGACCTCTCCATCGACCCGAGCAGCGTGTCCCACGACCACTCGCTGTGCACGTGCCCGTCCGGTGGCAACCCCATGTGCGCGGGACGTGCCGCGCCGCGCGAGGGTTGTCCGGACAGGTCCTTCACGCCCGCAGCCGCAGCCCCTTGGGCGTGGCGCGGAAGCCCGCGTCCTGGAGGATGACCGCCAGCCGCGACCCCAGCGCCACCTCGCCGTCCGCGCGCTGCACGGCCAGCTGCCCCAGCCAGCCGTCGCGCACGGCTCGGCTCAGCGCTTGCGCCGCCGCGCGCAACGGGTCCTCCTCCTCGGTGAACGACAGCAGCGAACGGCCGCCCCGCTCCACGTAGAGCGTGGCCAGCCCGTCCACCAGCACGACCAGCGCGCCGGACTTGCGGCCCGGCCGGTGCTTGCCCTCGCCCGACGGCTCCGGCCACGCCAGCGCCGCGCCGTAGGGCTGCGCCGGGTCGGCCGCCGCCAGCACGACGGCGTCCGGCGTGCCCACGTGCTCCTGGCCCGGCGACCTCGACGACGCCCGCAGCCGGTCCACCGCGCCCCGGGCCGCGAACTGCGCCGCGCCGAGCCCTTCGACCACGTACCCGCGCACGACCTGCCCGGACTCCTCCATCGCGCGCAGCACCCGGTACACGCCGCTGAACCCGCCGGTCACCCGCTCGGTGTCCAGCGCGCCACGCGTCAGCACGCCGTGCCGCTCCAGGAACGCCTCGGCCCGCGCGTGCGCCCGCCGCGTCGCGTCCACCGCGGGCACCACGGCCAGCGACCACCGGCCCGCCACCGTCGGCGGCCCGGTGCGGCTGGGCAGGTCCGGTCTGCCGGCCCGCATCCGCGCGTAGCGGCCACGTGGCGCGGCCCGCCGGGGCTTGTGCGCCGTGCCGCCGCCCGCGACCAGCGCCCGCAGCGGCGCCAACGTGTCGTTCGTGACCACGCCCGCCCACACCAGGTCCCACAGCGCGCCGACGACCTCGCCGTCCGTCGTCGGGCCCTGCAACGACACCCGGTCGACCACCTGCCGGAAGAACAACGCGCCGCCGCCCAACGCCTCCACCACGGCGGTGTGCAGCGACGAGTCCGGCATCGCCTCCGGCACCAGGTCCGGCAGCAGCAGGTCGGCCACGTCCGTCGGCGCCAGCGCGATCCAGCCGTCGCCGCCGGCCAGCGAGCCGCACCCGGTCCACGTCACCTCGCCGGACGCGGTCAGCTCGTCCAGCAGCGCGGGGCTGTAGCCGGGCAGCCGCGAGGGCAGCACCAGCGACTCCACCGCGCTCGCGGGCAGCGGCGCGCCCGCGAGCTGCTCGACCACCGAGTACACGTCGTCCACGGTCGGCGCGGACCGCAGCCGCCGACCCACCCCGTGCCAGCCCGGCAGGAACCGGCCCAGCGCGGCCGGCTCCACCGGCTCCACCTCGGCCCGCAGCCGGGCCAGCGACGCACGCCGCAACCGCCGCAGCACCTCGGCGTCGCAGTACTCGGTGTGCGTGCCGCCGGGCCGCAGCTCGCCGCGCACCAGCCGCCCGGTGGCCGCCATCCGCTCCAGCACCCCGGTCACCACGGCCACGCCCAACCCGAACCGCTCCGCCGCCTCCACCGCCGGGAACGGCCCGTGCGTGCGCGCGTACCGCCCCAGCAGGTCGCCCAGCGGGTCGGCCACCGGCTCGGTGAACACCTCCGGCACGCCCACCGGCAGCGCCACGCCCAGCGCGTCGCGCACCCGGCCCGCGTCCTCGATGCCGATCACCCGGTCCTCGCCCGCGATGCGCACCCGGATCGCCCGCCGCTGCGCCACCAGGTCCGCCAGCCACTCCGGCCGCACGCCCCGTGCCAGCGCCTCCGCCTCGGACAGGTCGCCGAGGAACCGCAGCAGGTCCGCCGCGCCCTCCGCGTCGCGCGCGTGCCGGTCCGGCGCGAGGCGCTGGAGGTTGCGCTCGACCTCCTCCACGACCTCCGGGTCGAGCAGCTCCCGGATCGCCTCCGAGCCCAGCAGCTCCGCCAGCAGCGCCGAGTCCAGCGACAACGCCGCCGCCCGCCGCTCGGCCAGCGGCGCGTCCGCCTCGTACAGGAACATCCCGACGTACCCGAACAGCAGGCTGCGCGCGAACGGCGACGGCGACGGCGTCTCCACCTCGACCACGCGCACCCGCCGTGCCCGGATGTCGGTCATCAGCTCGCGCAGGCCGGGCACGTCGTACACGTCCTGCAGGACCTCGCGCATCGCCTCCAGCACCACCGGGAAGCTCTCGTACTTCGCCGCCACCGACAGCAGCTGCGCCGCCCGCTGCCGCTGCTGCCACAACGGCGAGCGCTTGCGCGGGTCGCGCCGGGGCAGCAGCAGCGACCGCGCCGCGCACTCCCGGAACCGGGCCGCGAACAGCGCCGAGCCGCCCACCTCGGCCACCACGACCTGCTCGACCTCCTCCGGGTCGAGCAGCACGTCGTCCGCGCCCGCCACGACCTGCGCGCCGTCCAGGTCGACCGCGTCGGGCAGCCGGATCACGATCCCGTCGTCGGAGTGCGCCGCCTGCACCTCGATGCCGCGCCGCTCCCGCAGCCGGGCCGCGATCGCCAGCGCCCACGGCGCGTTGACCTGCGCCCCGAACGGCGAGTGCACCACCAGCCGCCAGTCGCCCAGCTCGTCGCGGAACCGCTCCACCAGCACGACCCGGTCGTTGGGCACGTGCCTGGTCGCCTCGCGCTGCTCGCCCAGGTAGGCCAGCAGGTTCGACGTCGCCCACGCGTCCAGCCCGGCCGACGCGGTCCGCTCCGCCGCCGACGCGTCCTCCATCGTGGACACCTCGCGCAGGAACTTCCCCAGCGCCCGCCCCAGCTCCAGCGGGCGGCCCGGCGCGTCGCCCTTCCAGAACGGCATCCGCGCGGGCTGGCCCGGCGCGGGCACCACGATCACCCGGTCGTGCGTGATGTTCTCGACCCGCCACGACGACGTGCCCAGCAGGAACGTGTCGCCCACCCGCGACTCGTAGACCATCTCCTCGTCCAGCTCGCCGACCCGCGAGCCGGGACCGCGCTCGGACGGCGGCGTCATCACCGCGAACAGGCCCCGGTCCGGGATCGTGCCGCCCGAGGTCACCGCCAGCCGCTGCGAACCCGGCCTGCCGCGCAGCTCGCCGGTGATCCGGTCCCACGTGATCCGGGGCCGCAGCTCGCCGAACTCCTCGCTCGGATAACGGCCCGCGAGCATGTCCAGCACCGCCTGCAACGCCGACTCCGGCAGCGCGGCGAACGGCGCGGCCCGCCGCACCAGCCCGGACAGCGCCTCGACCGTCCACGTCTCCATCGCCACCATGGCCACGACGTGCTGGGCCAGCACGTCCAGCGGGTTGCGCGGGTACCGCACCGCCTCGATCGCGCCGTCCCGCATCCGCTCCGCCACCACCGCGCACGACACCAGGTCGCCGCGGAACTTCGGGAACATCACCCCGCGTGACACCGCGCCCACCTGGTGCCCGGCCCGGCCGACGCGCTGCAACCCGGACGCCACCGTGGGCGGCGCCTCCACTTGAACCACCAGGTCGACCGCGCCCATGTCGATGCCGAGCTCCAGCGACGAGGTGGCCACCACGCACGGCAGCCGCCCCGACTTCAGCTCCTCCTCGACCACCACCCGCTGCTCGCGCGACATGGAGCCGTGGTGTGCGCGGGCGATCGCGGCCGAGCGCTGGGTCGTGACGCCGGACTGGGCGGGCGCCTCGGCGGGGAACCGCTCCAGCTCGAAGGCCTCCTCGGCGAGCTCGTTGAGCCGCGCGGTGAGCCGTTCGGCCAACCGCCGCGAGTTGGCGAACACGATGGTCGACCGATGCTCTCGCACCAGCTCCAGGACCCGCTGCTCCACCGACGGCCAGATCGACGCCCGCTGCTCCGCGCCCGCCGCCGAGCCCGACACCTCGCCGGTCGGCTCGCCGAGCACCGACATGTCCTCGACCGGCACCTCGACCCGGACCTCGATCGTCTTGGCCGTCCTCGGCTGCACGACCCGCACCGGCCGCCCGCCCGCGAGGAACGCGCCCACCTCCTCGACCGGTCGGACCGTCGCGGACAGCCCGATCCGCTGCGCGGGCCGCTCCAGCAGCGCGTCCAGCCGTTCGAGGGACAGGGCGAGGTGCGCGCCGCGCTTGGTGCCGGCCACCGCGTGCACCTCGTCGACGATCACCGTCTCGACGCCGCGCAACGACTCCCGCGCGGCCGACGTGAGCACCAGGAACAACGACTCCGGCGTGGTGACCAGCACGTCCGGCGGCGTCCGGGCGAACGCGCGCCGCGCGTCCGCCGGTGTGTCGCCGGTGCGCATGCCGACCGTGACGTCCGGTTCGGGCAGCGACAGCCGGTGCGAGGCCTGCCGGATGCCCGCCAGCGGCGCCCTGAGGTTGCGCTCCACGTCCACCGCCAGCGCCTTCAGCGGCGAGACGTACAACACCCGGCACCGCCGCTTCGGCTCGGCGGGCTTCGGCGTGGACGCCAGCCGGTCGAGCGCCCAGAGGAACGCGGCCAACGTCTTGCCGGACCCGGTCGGCGCGATGACCAGCGCGTGCTCACCGGCCGCCGCCGCCTCCCACGCGCCCGCCTGCGCCGGCGTGGGCGCGGCGAAGGCCCCGGCGAACCACTGCCGGGTCGCGGGGGAGAACGCGGCCAGAACATCCACCCCCACATCTTGAACCAGGGGTCCGACATTTTTCGTTTGTGGCACGATCACCCCGTTCGAACCGAAGGGGTCACCGTGCGCGTCCTGTCCGTCGACCTGGGCACTTCCAACACCGTCGCGGTGCTCGCGGCGCACGGACGGCCGCCCAGGGTCGTGGAGGTGGACGGCTCGGCCACCATGCCGTCGGCCGTCTACTGCGAGGAGGACGGCACGCTGGTCGTCGGCCGTGACGCCGAGCGCCGCGCCCGCCTCGACCCCGCCCGCTTCGAGCCCAACCCCAAGCGCCGGGTGGACGACGGCGTGCTGCTGCTGGGCGACAACGTGGTGCCGGTGACCGACGCGCTGGCCGCCGTGCTGCGCCGCGTGCTCGACGAGACCACCCGCCAGCTGGGCGGCGAGCCGCTGGACGAGGTCCGCCTCACCCACCCCGCGCAATGGGGCCCGACGCGCCGCAACGTGCTGCTGTCCGCGGCCCGCCTCGCGGGCGTGACCGGCGAGATCGTGCTGGTGCCCGAGCCGGTCGCCGCCGCCTCCCACTACGCCTCGCTGGCCGTCGGCCAGGCGCTCGCGGTCTACGACCTCGGCGCGGGCACGTTCGACGTGGCCATCGTCGGCGCCACCCAGAGCGGCTTCACCGTGCTCGCCGAGGACGGCCTGCCGGACCTGGGCGGCCTCGACGTCGACCAGGCGCTGCTCGAGCACGTCGGCAGGCAGGTCTCGCACCGCGACCCGGCGGCCTGGCAGCGGCTGCTGCGCCCGGAGTCGACGGCCGACCGCCGGGCCCGCCGCACGTTGCAGGAGGACGTGCGCGCGGCCAAGGAGTCGCTGTCGCGGCACGCGCACACCGAGGTGCCGATGCCGGAGCCGTTCGAGGACGTGCTGGTCAACCGGTCCGACCTGGAGGCGCTGGTCCGGCCGAGCATGATGCGCAGCGTGGAGCTGCTGGAGTCCACGATCCGCTCCACCGGCATGGCGCCCAACCAGCTCGCCGGCATCTACCTGGTCGGCGGCGCCAGCCGGATCCCGCTGGTGGCGACCATGATCGCCGAGCAGGTGCGGATCGTGCCGACGAGCCTGGACCAGCCCGAGACGTCGGTCGCCCTCGGTGCGCACCACGTGCCCAAGAACGGCGTCACGCCGCGGTCCCAGGAGCCGGCCAGGCCGATGGAGCCCGACACGGTCGTCACCAAGCCGGTGACCCCGCCGTCCGGCGCGTTCCAGCAGCCGAACCCGGCGGTCAGCGGCGCGCACCAGGTGAACCCGAGCGCCAGCGGCGCCTACCAGGTGAACCCCAGCGCGAGCGGCGCGTACCAGGTCAACCCCAGTGCCAGCGGCGCCTACCAGGTGAACCCGAACGCCAGCGGCGCGTACCAGGTCTACCCGCAGACCGGGCCGCAGCAGTTCAACTTCCCGACCGTCGCACCCCGCGCGCAGGCCAAGCCGGAGCGGAAGAAGCCCAACCGGACCGTGCTCATCTCGGCGGGCGCGGCCGTGGTGCTCGTGCTGGCCGTGGTCGGCGGGATCTTCGCGCTCAACGGGGTGAGCGTGCCCAGCGCGCAGGAGTGCAAGAACGACACCCAGCAGGACGACAAGGGCTTCACCGAGTGCCTGCGCCTGCTCGCGGGCACGATCCCGGACACCAGCACGTGCAAGGCGGGCGGCACGCCCGGCGTGGGCGGCGTCGACGGCATCAAGGGCAGCGTGGTCAGCTGCGCGGTGAAGGACGACTACTCGGTCCAGTACGTGCTCACCGAGACGGTCGTCGGCGCGCAGCACGGCGCGGAGGCCGTCGTGCGGTCGCTCAAGACCGACATGGTCGAGGCGCAGTGGGCGGGCAACGGCCTCACCGGCAAGTACCGGGCCGCCGCGGACGGCGGGCTGGGGCTGCTCGTGTTCACCGCGGACGACCTGCCGCTGCTCGGCATCGTGACCAAGAGCGGCGGCGAGGAGCTGACCGCCGACCAGGTCGCGGACTTCTTCGAGGCAACGGTCCAACCCGGCACCTGAGACCCGGACGGTGGCTGGTAGGGCTCGTTCCGCCCTGGCACCCTCAAGATCGTGACCGTGGTCGACGCCGTGCAGCGCAGGGTCCTGCGGGTGCTGGCGGTGACCCAGGTCCTCGGTGCGGCCGGCGTCGCCATCGGCATGGCGGTCGGCACGCTCGTCGCGGCCGTGCTCGCCGACTCCGACGCGGTCGGCGGGATGGCGCAGACGGCCGCGGTGCTCGGCGCGGCGGTGTTCGCGCTGCCCGCGGCCCGGTTGGCGGCCCGCAGCGGACGTCGTCCGGCGCTGGCCCTCGGCTACGGCGCGGGCGCGGTGGGCGCGGCGGTGGCGGCGTGCGCGGTCGTGCTCGGCTCGTGGCAGGTGCTGCTGGTCGCGCTCGTGCTGTTCGGCGCGGCGGCCGGCGCGAACCTCGCCGCCCGGTACGCGGGCGCGGACCTGGCCCACCCGCACCGCCGGGCGCGCTCGGTGGCGCTGGTGGTGTGGGCGGCGACGGTGGGCGCGGTGGTCGGGCCGAACCTGGCCGACCCGGCGGGGCGGGTGGCCGTGCGGCTGGGGTTGCCGGTGGGCGCCGGGCCGTACCTGCTGTCGGCGGTGCTGTTCGGCCTGGCCGCGCTCGTCGTCCTGCGGTTCCTGCGGCCCGATCCGCTCACGGTGGCGAGGGCGGCCGTCACGCCCCGCGCCCGGCGGTCGGTGGTGGTGTGGCGGTCGCTGCCCCCGGCCGGGAAGCTCGCGCTGGGCGGCCTGGCGCTGTGCCACACCGCGATGGTGGGCATGATGTCGATGACCCCGGTGCACATGGAGCACGGCGGCTCGTCGTTGCGCGTCGTGGGCGTGGTGGTCAGCCTGCACGTCGCCGCCATGTACGTGGCGAGCCCGCTGTTCGGGTGGATGGCCGACCGGCTCGGCCGGGTGCCGGTGCTGGCGATCGGCGCGGCGCTCGTGGTCGCCGCGTCCGGCATCGCGGGCATGGCGCCGTCGCACGGCGCGCCGCAGCTCGCCGCGGGGATGGCGCTGCTGGCGTTCGGCTGGTCGGCGGGCGTGGTGGCGGGATCGGCGCTGCTCACCGAGTCGGCCGAGGTGGCGGACCGGCCGGCCGCGCAGGGCCTGTCGGACCTGTGCATGAACGTCGGCGGCGCGCTCGGCGGCGTCGTGGCGGGCGTCGTGGTGACCGCGTGGTCCTACGCCGCGCTCGGCCTGGTGGTCGGGTTCACCGCGCTGCCGCTGCTGGTGACGTGCCTGTTCGCGTCCGTGCAGCGGGTGCGGTGATCAGCGCTTGCGGTTGTACCAGAGCGCGCGCAGGCCGACCACGATCGCCGCGACCAGGCCGGCGATCACCGCGACCGTGGCGATCGGCGACGACATGCCCGTGGGGTCTTCCTGCAACAACAGCACACGTCGAGGTTAGCGCGCCGCCGCCGCGAACTCGCGCACGCGGACCGTTTCGCCCGCCGTGCGCCAGACCATGCCCCAGGCCAGGCGCGGTGCGCCCACCAGCGGCAGGAACGCGATCTTCGGGCGCGCGAAGTAGCCGGCCGCGTGCGCACCCAGCGGGCAGACGCCCTCGCCGTCGGCGATCGCGGTGAGCAGTTCCTGGAACGTCGTGACCTCCCGACCTCGCTTGATCGGCGCGCCGGCGGGCGTCGTGTCGCGCCAGTAGGCGGCGCGGAAGACCGTGTCGCGGGCCAGGTCCTCCAGCGTCACGGCCTCCTGCCGCGTGAACGGGTGGGTGTCGGACACGGCGAGCACCAAGGGCTCTTCGTGCACCACCGGCCCGCACGTCAGGTCCGGCTCGCGGACCGGGAACAACGTCACCAGCACGTCCACCTCGTCGGCCCTGAGCAGCGCGAACGGGTCGGTGAACGGCGCCTCCCGCACGCGCACCTCGCTGTCGGGGTGGCGGGCGCGGAAGGTGTTCAGGACGTCGGCGACGAGATCGGCGAGGGCCGGCGCCTCGAAGCCGACGCGCAGCAGGGACGTGCCGCGTGCGGCCTCCACAGCGCGCGCTATGCCGTCCACGATCTGCTGATAGGCCGGCGCCAGGTCGTCACGCAGGCGGCGGCCGATGGGCGTGAGCGCGACCCGTCGGCTGGTCCGCTCGAACAGCGGCGCGCCGATGCGGCGTTCCAGCTGCTTGACGGACTGGCTGACCCGCGCCTGGGAGACGTGCAGCCGCTCGGCGGTGCGGCTGAAGTGCAGCTCCTCCGCCAGCGCCAGGAAGACCTCCAGGTCACGTCGTTCCATAACCGTCAGGTTATCGTTCCATTCGATCGTGGTCGTTGTTCGGGGCCCTGCCGGCGACGAGGCTCGACCACATGGAAAACACCCTGCTCGTCCGCGCCGACCAGGCCGAGAAGCTCGCCGCCGACCCCGCCGCCGTCGTCACCCTCCTCGCCGACCTCGACGGCCTGACCAGCAACCGGTCCACCTTCCGCGACGGCGCCGACGGCGCGCCGCCGCACTTCCACACCCGCGCCTCGGAGCTGTTCTTCGTGCTCGACGGCACGCTCCAGGTGCTGCTGGACCAGGACGTGGTGACCCTGGAGCGCGGCGACTTCCTCGTCGTGCCGCCACGCGTGCCGCACGCGTTCGGTGCGCTCAAGGGCGCCGACGCGGACGTCCTGTACGTCTTCACGCCGGGCGTGGGCCGGTTCGACTACTACCGCCTGCTCGACCGCGTGCAGCGCGGCGAGGCGAGCCCTCAGGAGATCCGCGACTCGCAGGACCGGTTCGACAACCACTACGTCGACAGCCCGGCCTGGACGGCGGCGCGCTGACCGGGCTCGTTGTTACCGTGGCACATGACCAGCGAATCCCTTGCGGTCCGACCGCGTCGGCGCGAGCAGCTCCGCGACTTCCTGCGGACCTGCCGCGCCCGGCTCACGCCCGCCGACGTCGGCCTCGTGGCGGTGGGCAGGCGCCGGACGCCGGGACTGCGGCGCGAGGAGGTCGCCGCGCTGGCCGGGGTCGGGGTGTCCTGGTACACGTGGCTGGAGCAGGGCCGCGACATCACGGTCTCGTCGGAGGTGCTCGACGCGATCAGCCGGGCGTTGCGCCTGACCGACCTCGAACGCGCCCACCTGTACCTGCTGGCCGGTCTCAACCCGCCGCGGGTCGGCGGCGCGCGAGGTGACGAGGTCAGCCCGGAGCTGCGCCGCCTGCTCGACGCGTGGATGCCGCGGCCCGCGATCCTCCGGGACCGGTACTGGAACCTGCTCGCGATCAACGACGCGACCCGGACCGTGTTCGGCTACGACGACACCGACCACAACTGCCTGGTCACGTTCTTCACCAACGCCCGCTACCGCGACATGCACGTCCACTGGGCGTCGGTCGCACCGGTCGTCGTCGCCGCCTTCCGCGCCGACGCGGCGCACGCGCCCGGCGACCCGGGGTTCGACCGGGTGGTCGACGCGCTCGGCGCCGTGAGCACCGAGTTCGCCGAGCTGTGGGCGCGCCACGAGGTGGGCGCCCAGGTGCAGGCGGTGAAGGCGGTCCGCCACCCGGAGGCGGGCGACCTGGTCTTCGACGTGACGACCCTGGCCGTGGCCGACGGCTCGGACCGGTACCTGGAGCTGTGCAACCCGCGGCCCGGCACGGCGACCGCGGAGCAGCTCGAACGCCTGGCGCGCGCGGGGGCGGCCGTCTCGGTCTGACCGGCGCGCGAGGGTGGTGGTGGCACTCCCGGGTTGAGCGCGCACTGCCTGCCCGCGGCGCCGGTCGGCACGCTGGATCCCATGACGCACAGCACTTCCCGGTTCAAGGACAAGGTCGCGCTCATCACCGGCGGCACGAGCGGCATGGGGCTGGCCGCCGCGCGGAGGCTGCTCGCCGAGGGCGCGCGGGTGGTCGTCACCGGGCGCGACCAGGCCCGGCTGGACGCCGTGGTCGACGAGCTGGCAGGCGACGTCCTCGCGGTGCGCGGCGACGTGGCGAGCCTCACCGACCTCGACGCGCTGACGGCCGCGATCAGGGACCGGCACGGCCGGCTGGACGTGGTCTTCGCGAACGCGGGCGTCGCCTCGTTCCAGCCGAGCGGCGACGTCACCGAGGCCGAGTTCGACCGCCTCGTGGGCATCAACTTCAAAGGCGTGTTCTTCACCATCCAGAAGACCCTCCCGCTGCTGGCCGACCACGCCGCGATCGTGATCAACGCGTCGTGGACGCTGCACCGCGGCCTGCCCGGCGCGTCCCTCTACGCGGCGACCAAAGCGGCCGTGCACAACCTGGCGCACACCCTCGCGGCCGAACTGGCGCCCAGGGGAGTGCGGGTGAACTCGGTCAGCCCCGGCTACATCGAGACCCCGATGTTCCACGACAACGTCTCCGCCGAGGCGGGAGCCGCCGTCGTCGCCGCGGTGGCCGCCGGTCGGCTCGGCACCGCCGAGGACGTCGCCGCCGCGGTCGCGTTCCTCGCCTCCGGTGAGGCGTCCTACGTCAACGGGCAGGACCTGGTCGTCGACGGTGGCCTGGTCGCCGCGGCCCTGGGCTGACCGGGCGCGTTCGCCGACGTCGGCGGTCCGGTCCGGACGGCCGCGCGTTAGGCTGGACCCGATGCGCATCACGATGTTCCGCAAGCTGATGGCCAGGGAGTTCGGCCAGGTCAGGGCGGAGATGGTGGCCCGGGACCACGTGCTGTCCGCCCTCGGCGGTCGGACTCCCGACCAGGCGTTGGAGGCGGGTCTCGAGGCCAAGGAGATCTGGCTGGCCGTCTGCGACGCCTTCGACGTGCCGGAACAGCGGCGGTGACCCGGCGTGTCGACCCGGTGGTCGAACACCTGTTCGGCTACACTCCCCGACACGACCGGGTGACACCACCCCGCGGGTGACCTGGTCCCCACCGGAAAATGTCGGACCCCACCCGTAACGTCGGCCCCGACATCGCACCGCGAACCCAAGACACTCCGAGGTGGACTTCCAGATGGCACCCCAGGCACCCGACCGGGACAAGGCCCTCGAACTGGCCCTGGCCCAGATCGACAAGCAGTACGGCAAGGGCTCGGTCATGCGGCTCGGCGACGAGGTCCGCGCCCCGCTCCAGGTGATCCCCACCGGTGCGATCGCGCTCGACGTCGCGCTCGGCATCGGCGGCCTGCCCCGCGGCCGCGTGATCGAGATCTACGGCCCCGAGTCCTCGGGTAAGACGACGGTGGCGCTGCACGCCGTGGCCAACGCCCAGCGCGCCGGCGGCATCGCGGCGTTCATCGACGCCGAGCACGCGCTCGACCCGGACTACGCGAAGAAGCTGGGCGTCGACACCGACGCGCTGCTGGTCTCCCAGCCCGACACGGGCGAGCAGGCGCTGGAGATCGCGGACATGCTCGTCCGCTCCGGCGCGCTCGACATCCTGGTCATCGACTCGGTGGCGGCCCTGGTGCCCCGCGCCGAGATCGAGGGCGAGATGGGCGACAACCACGTGGGTCTGCAGGCCCGGCTGATGAGCCAGGCGCTGCGCAAGATCACCGGCGCGCTCAGCAACTCCAACACCACCGCGATCTTCATCAACCAGCTGCGCGAGAAGATCGGCGTGATGTTCGGCTCGCCCGAGACCACGACCGGTGGCAAGGCGCTGAAGTTCTACGCGTCGGTGCGGCTGGACGTGCGGCGCATCGAGACCCTGAAGGACGGCGGCGAGCCGGTCGGCAACCGCACCAGGGTCAAGATCGTGAAGAACAAGGTGGCCCCGCCGTTCAAGCAGGCCGAGTTCGACATCCTCTACGGCCAGGGCATCAGCCGTGAGGGCTCGCTCATCGACATGGGCGTCGACCAGGGCATCCTGCGCAAGTCGGGCGCCTGGTACACCTACGAGGGCGACCAGCTGGGCCAGGGCAAGGAGAACGCGCGGAAGTTCCTGCGCGACAACCCGGACGTGGCCAACGAGATCGAGAAGCGGATCAAGGACAAGCTGGGCATCGGCGCCACCCTCGACGCCGAGGAGCCCGCCGCGGCGCCGGTCGAGTTCTAAGCCGGCGTGGCGGGACGAGGTGGCCGTGGTCGCGGGCTGTCCCGCGACCCTTCGGCCGAGGACACCGAGCCGCGCCCGGTCGACCCGGCGAAGGAGCAGCGCAAGGCGACGGACATCTGCTACGCGCTGCTCACCGCCCGGGCCCGTACCCGCGTCGAGCTGAAGGACGCCCTGCTGCGCAAGGGCATCAGCGAGCAGACGGCCGAGCTGGTGCTGGCCAAGTTCGACCGGGCGGGCCTGATCGACGACGCCGCGTTCGCCGAGGTCTGGGTCCGCTCGCGGCACGCGCACCAGGGCCTGGCCCGCCGTGCCCTGGCCGTGGAACTGCGGCGCAAGGGCGTGGCGGACGAGGTGGCGGCCGAGGCCGTCGCCGCGGTGGACGACGAGGCCGAGGAAGACCGGGCGCGCGACCTGGTGCGCAAGAAGCTGCGCATCATGGCGGGCCTGGACGACACCACCAAGATCCGCCGCCTGGTCGCCGCCCTGGCCCGCAAGGGCTACGCGGAAGGCCTGGCCTACCGCGTGGTCCGCGAGGAACTGCGCCGGGCCGGCGAGGACACCACGACGTTGGACGACCTGGCTCAGGACTGAAGGGCGGACCGCCGCCGGGAGCGGATGCGGCGACCGGTCACCGCGGGCCGAGGCCCGGCTTGAGGGCGAACAGGTCGTCGGGCGGGTCGACCACCGCGTCGAAGCCGGCGCCCACCCGGTGGTCCGGCCGGTGCCGGCCGCGGTAGGTCGCGTCGAACGGCGGCACGTCGTCACCGCTGATGCGCAGGCCCAGCACCGAGGTGTCGGGCCCTTCCTCTTGGTGGACCACCTCCAGCCCGACGACCACGCCGACCAACGCCCACCACGGCCAGTCGAGGTCTTCGAGGTACCACACCGCGAGTGGGATCAGAGCGCACAGCCGGCACAGCACCGCGCTGCCCCCTGAGCCACAACCGCCCACCCGCGCCGTCGGTCTCCGCCTGCCTGGCGTTCCCGCCCCCGCCGGTGATCACTCCGTGAGCGTATGCGCACTCACGGCAGCGTTCGGGTGAGACGCCAGTACTGGCGCTTCTTCTCCTCGCGCACGACGACGCCGAGCCGGCTCAACTCCTCCCGCAACTCGGCGGCGTCCTCCTTGTCCTCCTTGCGCAACGCCTCGGCCCGCACCTTCAGCAGCGCGTTCGCCCCGGGCGGCAGGTCCGGCGTGCCGTCGACCCACCGCCGGTAGTCCTCCCGGTACGGGTCGCCGTCCAACCACTGGTAGCCGTGGGTCTGGAAGGCCTCGGCCAGCACCTCCGGCTTCAGGTCGTGGCTCTCCCGGGCCAACTCGCCGGTGTCCACGCCGAGCAGCACGAGCTTCTTGCCGTCCAGGAACACCCCGGACACCAGCGTCCGGTCGAAGCTGCGGTGCCGGCCGCCCCTGAGCAGTTCGACGCCCTCGTTGAACACCTCGACCACCAGCCGCTCGTGCGCCGCGATCCCGGCCACCACCAGCCCGAGCAGCGCGCCGACGGCCACCGAGCCGATCGTCGCCCACGGCTCCGGCACGGACGCCACCAACCGGAACGGTCCCTGCATCGGGGCCCACGACAGGTCGGCCACCCACCCGGCGATCGACTTCAAGCCCCACACCACGAGCGCGCCCAGCACCGGGAACCCGACCGACACCAGCGCCACCTGCCCGCGCGGCTCGGCGACCACCGTGGTTCGTCGCGCGTCCATCCCCCACTACCTCCCCAGAAGTGAGCACTCAACCTATCGTCGTAACCTGTTCGAGTGAGGATCAGGGCCGACCACGTCGTCTGGGACTGGAACGGCACCTTGTTCGCCGACAACGACGCCGTGCTCGCCGCCGTCAACCGGGTCTGCGCGGACTTCGGCCACGCCGCCATCACGCTGGAGCACTGGCGCGAGGTGTTCAGCCGCCCGATCAAGGACTGCTACGAGCGGATGTTCGGCCGTGCGCTGACGGCGGCGGACTGGGCTCGCATCGACACCGTCTACCACGCCGAGTACCGCGCGTTGATGGACCGCTGCGGGCTGGCCACCGGCGTGCCCGACCACCTGAGGGCGCTGCGGCACAGCCAGTCGCTGCTGTCCATGTGGTTGCACGACGAGCTGGTGCCGCTGGTCGCCCGCTTCGGGCTCGGCGAGCTGTTCAGCCGGGTCGACGGACTCAAGGCCGCGGGTGACGGCGGCTCGAAGGCCGAGCACCTCGCCGAGCACCTGGCGGCCCTGCGGCTGCGCCCGCGCGATGTCGTGCTCATCGGCGACGTGGCCGACGACGCCGAAGCCGCCAGGCACGTCGGCGCGCAGGTCGTCCTGGTCGCCACCGGCACCAGCTCGCGCGCGGTGCTCGAACGCACCGGCGCACCGGTCGCCGACTCGATCCCCGAAGCCCTCGCCCACCTGGCCTGACGACGAGGGCGCCTCCCCGTCACGGGAAGACGCCCTCCGTCGAGATCAGACCACCGGAACGCCCGGGTTCAGCGCACCCGGAACGCCTGGGTTCAGACCACCGGAACGCCCGGGTTCAGCGCACCGGAACGTCCGGGACCAGCGCACCGGAACGTCCCGGGTCAGAGCGCCGACGCGGCCCGCGCCAGCTCTTCGATCCGCGCCCAGTCGCCGGCCACCAGCGCGTCCTTGGGCGCGAGCCACGACCCGCCGACGCACCCGACGTTCGGCAGCGCCAGGTAGTTCGGCGCGGTCGCGGGCGTGATGCCGCCGGTCGGGCAGAACCGCAGGCCGGGCAGCGGACCGCCGATGGACTTCAGGTAGTCCACCCCGCCCGCGGCCTCGGCCGGGAAGAACTTCAGCGACGTCAGCCCGCGCTCGGCCAGCCGCATCGCCTCCGACACGGTCGCCGCGCCCGGCAGGAAGGGCAGCCCGGTGTCCTCGGCCGCGTCCAGCACCCGGTCGGTCGACCCCGGCGTGACGAGGAACGCCGCACCGGCCTTGGCCGCCTGCTCGGCGTGCTCCGGCGCGGTCACGGTGCCGGCGCCGATCACGATGCCCGGCACCTCCGCCGCCACCCGCTCGATCGCGGCCAGCGCGGCCGGCGTGCGCAGCGTCAGCTCGATCACCCGCACCCCGCCGCGCAGCAACGCCTCCGCCAGCGGCACGGCGTGCTCGGCGTCGTCCACGACGACGACCGGGATGACGGGGGACAGCGCGAGCAGGTCCGCCGCCGTCGCGTGAGCCGGGGCGTTGGTCACCGGGACACCTCCTGGTTGAACTGGCCTTCGAAGTGCGAGGCCGCGATCGGTCCGAACACGCTCGCGCCCCGGTCGGCGGGCCCGATCGCCCGGCGCAGCGCGGCGAACAGCTCCCGGCCCGTGCCGGTCCACGCCTGCGCGTCCGGCGGGAAGTCCACCAGATCGCGCGCGGCCAACTCCGCCGGGTCCACGAACGCCTCCAGCGTGCCGGTCTCGGCGTCCAGCCGCAGCACGTCGCCGTCACGCACGCGGGCCAGCGGACCGCCCACGGCCGCCTCCGGGGTGACCTGGATCGCGGCCGGGATCTTGCCCGACGCGCCGGACATCCGGCCGTCGGTGACCAGCGCGACCTTGAAGCCCCGGTCCATCAGCACGCCCAGCGCGGGCGTCAGCTTGTGCAGCTCGGGCATCCCGTTGGCCTGCGGGCCCTGCTGCCGCACCACCACGACCACGTCCCGCTCCAGCTCACCGGCCTGGAACGCGGCGCTGAACGCCTCCTGCGAGGTGAACACGCGCGCGGGCGCCTCCACGACCCGGTTCTCCGGCTTGACCGCCGACACCTTGATCACCGCACGGCCGAGGTTGCCCGACAGCATGCGCAGGCCGCCGTCGGCCGCGAAGGGCTCCGAGGCGGGCCGCAGCACGTCGGTGTCCAGCGAGCGCGGCGGGCCCGGCCGCCACATCAGCACGCCTTCCACCAGCACCGGCTCCTGCCGGTAGCGGTCGAGCCCGGGGCCGGCCACGGTCGTCACGTCGGCGTGCAGCAGGCCCGCGTCCAGCAGGGTGGAGACGAGGAACGGCACGCCACCCGCGGCCTGGAAGTGGTTGATGTCCGCCGACCCGTTCGGGTAGACGCGGGCCAGCAGCGGCACCACCGAGGACAGCTCGGAGAAGTCGTCCCAGCTCAGCTCGATGCCCGCGGCCGACGCGATCGCGACCAGGTGCATGGTGTGGTTGGTCGACCCACCGGTGGCCAGCAGCGCGATCACGCCGTTGACCACGGACTTCACGTCCACCACGTGCCCGATCGGGGTGTAGTCCTCGCCACGGCTGATCTCCACCGCGCGCCGCGCGGCCTCCTCGGTCAGCGCCTTGCGCAGCTTGGTGCCCGGCGGCACGAAGCTCGCGCCCGGCAGGTGCAGGCCCATGACCTCGACCACGAGCTGGTTGGAGTTCGCCGTGCCGTAGAACGTGCAGGTCCCGGGGCTGTGGTAGGACTGCGCCTCGGCTTCGAGCAGGTCCTCGCGGGACGCCTTGTTCTCCGCGTACAGCTGCCGCACGCGGGCCTTCTCCGAGTTCGGCAGGCCGGAGCTCATCGGGCCCGCGGGCACCAGGATCGCGGGCAGGTGCCCGAACGACAGCGCGCCGATCAGCAGGCCGGGCGTGATCTTGTCGCACACGCCGAGCAGCAGCGCCGAGTCGAACATCTCGTGCGACAGGGCGATGCCGGTGGCCATCGCGATGACCTCGCGGCTGAACAGCGAGAGCTCCATGCCCGCGCGGCCCTGGGTGATGCCGTCGCACATGGCGGGCACGCCGCCCGCGAACTGCGCCACGCCGCCGACGGCCCGGGCCGCGTCCTTGATCCACGCGGGGTACTCGTGCATCGGCTGGTGGGCGGACAGCATGTCGTTGTACGCGGACACGATCGCCACGTTCGGGCGACGCAGCGCCCGGAGGAGGTCTTTGTCACCGCCCGTGATCCCGGCGAAGCCGTGGGCCAGGTTGCTGCACGCCATGTCGCGGCGGGCGGGGCCGTCTTGCTGGGCTTGGGCGAGTCGTTCCAGGTAGGCGGACCGGCCGGCGGCGCTGCGGGCGGCGATTCGAGCCGTCACTTCGGCGACGACGGGATGCACGCTCATGGTTCGCTGTCTCCGGTGGTGATCACGGGCCGTGGTGGGCCCGGTGGGACGACAGCGCTGGCGTCGCACGGACGGACGTGACAGCAGGCACAGTATGTCACGACACATGATCGTGACAAAAACGATTCAGATCCTGGGACGCGACTCGGGACACACTGTGGTTCTTGTCACAAGGGCTTCCGCTTGGCAGAGTCGGCACACGGATCGACCCGAGGGAGGTGCTGACCATGACGTCCTCCGAGATCGTGGAGCTGCGTCGGGCGCTTGGCCAACTGCGCCACTGCGTCGGCGGCCTGCGCGCGCGGTACGGCGACGTGGCCGCGGTGCAGAGGCTGGCCAACGACGTCGAGCGCATGGACATCGACGCGACCGAGCTGGCGGAACTGGACAGCACGCCACGGCCGCGTGAAGCGCCTCGGGTCGAGAGGGAGGTCGTCGTCGTCCCGGACACGCCGTACGACCCGAAGCTGTGGCACGACGCCGACGACGAAGGACTCGGCGGCTACCGCAGTCACCGAACCTGAGCTGAGGAGAGGACCGGCCCCCGCGTGCGAACGCGGGGGCCGCTCCCGTTTCAGGGCCGGTGATGTGTCCCAAACCACAATGTGTCCCGCACCACAACGACGTGGAACGAGGTGAGGTATGAGGGCGCAGATCGCCCAGCGCACGTTGCGCACAGACCGGTGGTGGCTACCGCCGCTGGCGACGTTCGCGGGCCTGCTCCTGATTTCGATCTACGCGGCCGTGCGGACCTTCATGGGCGACTACTACTGGGTGGACGAGTACCGCTACCTGACGCCCATGTACTCGCCGTGCCTGACCGAGGAGTGCCTGCCGAACGCGGCGCACTTCGGCCGCCTGCTGCCCGAGCTGCCGGGGTTCCTCACCCCGCCGGTGATCATCATCCCGTTCCTGCTCGGCTTCCGGGTGACCTGCTACTACTACCGCAAGGCGTACTACCGGGCGGCGTGGATGTCCCCGCCCGCGTGCGCGGTGGCCGAGCCGCACGCCAAGTACACCGGTGAGACCCGCTTCCCGCTCATCGCGCAGAACCTGCACCGGTACTTCTTCTACGCGGCGTCGCTCCTGCTGCTGATCAACATCTACGACGCGGTCTTCGCGTTCAGCACCGGCATCGGCCTGGGCAACATCGTGCTGCTGGTCAACGTCGGCCTGCTCGGCGCGTACACGCTGTCGTGCCACTCGTGCCGCCACATCGCGGGCGGGCGGCTGAAGCACTTCTCCAAGCACCCGGTCCGGTACTGGGCGTGGACGCAGATCTCCAAGCTCAACGCCAGGCACATGCAGCTGGCGTGGGCCTCGCTGATCTTCGTCTGCGTCACGGACCTCTACGTCGCGCTGGTCGCCTCCGGGACGATCGCCGACCTCCGATTCGTCAACTGAGGAGTGGTTTTGCCCGAGCTGGAACGGCATTCGTTCGACGTGCTCGTGATCGGTGCCGGCGGTGCGGGGTTGCGCGCCGCGATCGAGGCCCGTGAACACGGGATGCGCACGGCGGTGCTGTGCAAGTCGTTGTTCGGCAAGGCCCACACGGTGATGGCCGAGGGCGGCATCGCCGCGGCCATGGGCAACGTGAACTCGAACGACAACTGGCAGGTGCACTTCCGCGACACCATGCGCGGCGGGAAGTTCCTGAACAACTGGCGGATGGCCGAGCTGCACGCCAAGGAGGCGCCCGACCGGGTCTGGGAGCTGGAGACCTACGGCGCGCTGTTCGACCGCACCAAGGACGGTCGGATCAGCCAGCGCAACTTCGGCGGCCACGAGTACCCGCGCCTCGCGCACGTCGGCGACCGCACCGGGCTGGAGCTGATCCGCAGCCTCCAGCAGAAGGTCGTGTCGCTGCAGCAGGACGACCACGCCGAGACCGGCGACTACGAGTCGCGGCTGAAGGTGTTCCAGGAGTTCACCGTCACGGACCTGGTGCTCGACGACGGCAAGGTGGCCGGCGCGTTCGGCTACTGGCGCGAGTCGGGCCGGTTCGTGCTGTTCGAGGCGCCCGCCGTGGTGCTCGCGACCGGCGGCATCGGCAAGTCGTTCAAGGTCACGTCGAACTCGTGGGAGTACACCGGCGACGGCCACGCGCTGGCCCTGCGCGCGGGCGCGTCCCTGATCAACATGGAGTTCGTGCAGTTCCACCCGACCGGCATGGTCTGGCCGCCGTCGGTGAAGGGGATCCTGGTCACCGAGTCGGTCCGCGGTGACGGCGGCGTGCTGCGCAACTCCGACGGCAAGCGGTTCATGTTCGACTACATCCCCGAGGTGTTCAAGGACAAGTACGCCGACAACGAGGCCGAGGCCGACCGCTGGTACGCCGACCCCGGCAAGAACCGGCGGCCACCGGAGCTGCTGCCGCGCGACGAGGTGGCGCGTGCCATCAACTCCGAGGTCAAGGCCGGTCGTGGGTCCGAGCACGGCGGCGTGTTCCTGGACGTGTCCACGCGCCTGCCCGCCGAGGAGATCATGCGGCGGCTGCCGTCGATGCACCACCAGTTCAAGGAGCTGGCGGACGTCGACATCACCGCGCAGCCGATGGAGGTCGGGCCGACCTGCCACTACGTGATGGGCGGCGTGCAGGTCGACCCGGACACGGGCGCGTCGTCGGTGCCGGGGCTGTTCGCGGCGGGCGAGGTGTCCGGCGGGATGCACGGCTCGAACCGGCTCGGCGGCAACTCGTTGTCCGACCTGCTGGTGTTCGGTCGCCGTGCGGGCGCGGGCGCGTCGGACTACGTGGCGGGGCTGCCCGCCCGGCCGGTGTGCTCGGACGAGGCCGTCGCCGAGGCGGAGCGGACGGCCGTGGCGCCGTTCTCCGGTTCCGACGGTGGCGGCGAGAACCCGTACACGCTGCACATGGAGTTGCAGCAGGCGATGAACGACCTGGTCGGCATCATCCGCAAGGCCGAGGAGATGGACCAGGCGATCAAGCGCCTGGAGGAGCTGAAGCGGCGCGCCGCGACCCTGGTGGTCGAGGGGCACCGGCAGTTCAACCCCGGCTGGCACCTGGCGCTCGACCTGCGGAACATGCTCGTGGTCAGCGAGTGCGTGGCGCGTGCCGCGCTGCTGCGCACGGAGAGCCGCGGCGGGCACACGCGGGACGACTACCCGGGCATGGACGCCGACTGGCGGCGCAAGCTGCTGGTGTGCACGCTCTCCGGCTCCTCGGTCGAGGTGGTGGAGGAGCCGCAGATCCCGATCCGGGCGGACCTGCTGGCGTTGTTCGAGCACAGCGAGCTGCAGAAGTACCTGACCGCCGACGAGCTGGAGGGCTGACATGGGGTACCAGGGGCACTTCCGGGTGTGGCGCGGTTCGGACGAGGGCGGTGGTCTGGAGGACTTCACCGTCGAGGTCAACGAGGGTGAGGTCGTCCTCGACGTGATCCACCGGTTGCAGGCGACGCAGACGCCCGACCTGGCCGTGCGGTGGAACTGCAAGGCGGGCAAGTGCGGGTCGTGCTCGGCGGAGATCAACGGCAAGCCGAGGCTGCTGTGCATGACGCGGATGTCGGTGTTCGCGGAGGACGAGACGGTGACCGTGACGCCGATGCGCACGTTCCCGGTGATCCGCGACCTGGTCACGGACGTCTCGTACAACTACCAGAAGGCACGTGAGGTCCCCGCGTTCAAGCCGCCGAAGGGCGTGGCGCCGGGGGAGTACCGGATGCAGCAGGTCGACGTGGAGCGCTCGCAGGAGTTCCGCAAGTGCATCGAGTGCTTCCTGTGCAACAACACGTGCCACGTGATCCGCGACCACGAGGAGAACAAGGAGTCGTTCGCCGGGCCGCGGTTCCTGATGCGGGTGGCCGAGCTGGAGATGCACCCGCTCGACGAGGCCGACCGGGTGCAGGAGGCGCAGTCGTCGCACGGCCTGGGGCTGTGCAACATCACGAAGTGCTGCACGGAGGTGTGCCCGGAGCACATCAAGATCACCGACAACGCGTTGATCCCGATGAAGGAACGCGTGGCCGACCGGCGTTACGACCCGATCGTCTGGCTGGGCAACAAGCTGTTCCGCAACAAGGCCTGACCCGACTTCCCTGCCCCCGCCGCATGGCAGGGGCAGGGAGCTCGGCTCACCGCCCGTGGGTCGCGGTGAAGGGGTTCAGGAGCCGTGCCCCCGTCGACGTGACGTCGTCGACGTTCCGCGTGACCAGGGTCCACCCGTGCACCAGCGCCGTTGCCGCCAACAGGCCGTCGACGACAGGCAGGGGATCGGGGACGTTGAGCCGCCCCCAAGCTTCGGCGACGTCAGCGGTGACAGGGACGATCCGGTCACCGTAGACATCGACCAACTGCCCCAGCCACCGCTCGAAGACACCGGCCTGGGCCGGGTCTCGCCGAGCCAGCCGGTCGATGCCCTGTCTGATCTCGCCGACGACCAACACGCTGAGGAACAGGTCGCTTGCGGGAACCGCCGCGAACCAGGCCGAAACGCCGGGATCCGGCGTCTTCTTGCGGATCTCCGACACCACGTTGGTGTCCAGGAGAAAGCTCACTCGTCCTCACCAAGGTCGACCGCTCGTGCAGGTGCCTGCGACCGGCTGATCTCCAGGTCGACATCGGGAGCGGACCGGAGGAACGCTTTGAAGTCCTCCCCGCCGCCTCGGAGACGTCGGTACTCGGAGATGTCGATGATCACGGCGACCTCCTCGCCGTGCCTGGTGACGAACTGCGGGCCATCGGTCTCGACCGACCTGATCAGCTCGCTGAAGCGTTGTTTGGCTTCCTGCAACTGCCAGTGTCCGTTCATCGCAGCCTCCGGTGTGCTGTCTAGACAGACTAGATGAAGTTGGTTCGGCGTGCTACCCGCCGGTCGTGGTTCGCGCTTCGGCGGGAGTGGGTCCGTCCGGCGCGAGGGCCTTGTCCGACCGCGCGGCCGCGGTCCACCGCCGCACGTCGGGGATCAAGGTGCCGAGGCCGAGCACCGCGAGCACCGCGCCCAGCCACAACGGCGCGCGCAGGCCGTGGTCGGCGATGAGCAGGCCGCCCAGCCACGACCCGATGATGATGCCGGAGGTGATGAACGACCCGTGCACGGTGTTGACCAGCGCGCCGGTGTTGCCCGTGCGCTGGACGCGGGTCACCAGCGCGGGGTTCATCGTGACTCCGACCAGGCCGATGCCGAGCAGGCTCACCACGGCGGGCGCCTTCTCGTCGGCGAAGAGGGCGAAGGTGGTGAGGAAGAGGGCGTTGAGCGCCAGTCCGGCGAGCAGGGCGGGCAGCGCGTGGCGGTCGGCGAGCCGGCCGACCACGTGGTTGCCGAGGAGCGTCGCCGCGCCGTAGGCGATGAGCAGCAACGGGACCGTGCTCGTGGCGAAGCCGGTGACCTCGGTCAGGATCGGGTTGGCGTAGCTGAACGCGGCGAACGTCGCGCCGATGACGCACGTGCTGGTGGACAGCACCAGCCACAGCCTCGGCCGGACGACGGCGCGCAGCTCGGCGCGCACGGTCGTGTCGCCGCCGGCGCGGTCCAGCCGCGGCACGCCCGCGAGCGTGCCGGCGGCGGCCACGACGGTGAGCGCGGCGATGCCCCAGAACGCCGCGCGCCAGCCGAGGTGCGCGCCGAGGAACGTGGCCAGCGGCAGGCCGAGGAGCGTGCCGAGCATCAGTCCGTTGAGGACGGTCGCGGTCGCGCGCCCGCGCAGGTTCTCCGCGACCAGGGCGGAGGTCACCGAGAGCGCCACGCCGAAGAACGCCTGCGCCGCCGCGCCGGTGACGACGCGGGCGGTGACCATCACGCCGTACTCGGTGGCCGTGGCGGCGAGGACGTTGCCGGCGAGGAAGACGGCGAACAGCGCCATCAGCGCGGGCTTGGGCCGGAGCCGGAGCATCAGCACGGTGAGCAGCGGGCCGCCGACGGCCATCGCGGCGGCGAACGCGGTGATCAGGTAGCCGATCTCGGGGATGGTGACGTGCAGGCCGGCGGCCATCTGCGGCATCAGGCCGGCGACGACGAACTCGCTGGTGACCATGGTGAAGATGCCGAGGGCGAGCAGGTGGACGACACGGGGCATGTCGGGGTGCTCCTATTTGTATTGATCTGTCCAAAATGCGGGCGCGCGTGATCGCCTTGGTCTTCCCAGGGTTGCTAGAGGGCTTGCCGGGCGGTGTCCGCGATGGCGTTCAACGTGGGGATGTCCGCGCCGCCCTGGCCTGCGACCCGGATGCCCGCGATGACGGCGTTGACGAACCGCGCCAACTCCGCCGGGTCGCGCCCGGACCTGAACTCACCGTCCCGCAGGCCGGTCGCGATGACCGCCCGGAGCGCGTCGAGCCTGCGCCGCTGGTCGTGCTCGACCAGTTCGGCGGCCTCGGGGTCGCGCCCGGCCAGCTCCACGGTCGTGTTGACGGTCAGGCAGCCGATCCCGCGATCGTCCCGCCGGTTCTCCACCTCGCCCGCGATGATCGCGTCGAACAGGTCGCGCAGGCGTCTGCCGGGCGACCGCGTCTCGTCTTCGAGCAGCGCGATCTGGTTGTCGGTCATCAGCTCGGTGTAGCGGACGAGGGCGCGCTTGAAGAGCTCGTGCTTGCTGCTGAAGGTGTTGTAGATGCTGCTGCGCCCCAACCCGGTGGCGCGGCACAGGTCTTCGGTGGACGTGGCCTCGTAGCCGTTCGCCCAGAACGTGCGCATGGCGGCGTCGAGCGCCTGCTCCTCGTCGAACTCCTTGGGTCGGGGCACGGGGGAGACGTTAGCAGGTTTTGGAACGGCCCATACAAAACCGGGGGTGCGCCCGGATCGGCGCACGAGTCCCACCGGCACGACGCGCATGTTCGCGCCGCAGCCCTTCGAGGAGGCGCCGGTGGCTTCCCGCCACGGCAACCCGGCGGCCAACCTCTCGCACGCCTGCGAGCACGTCATGCCGGGCGCGCGGTTGTTGTCCGGCGACTCCCACCACCGCGCGAAGTGCTCCCGCAACGCGTCCGCGATACCGTCCCGCCCACGCCGTAGCGGTGCTCGATCTCGGCGACGTCCATGAACTCGGTGGGCGCACCCAACGCGTCGCCGATCGCCAATCCCGACAACGCGCCACTGGCTCTCGTCACGGCCGCATCGCAGGTGCGGACCGTGTTGGCGGCGTGGAAAACCGGTGCTGTCCGAGGCCTGCCGCGTGCCGGTCAGTCAGCTCGCTGAAGTGGCTGTGAGCAGATCTGACTCGACTCACAGCCACTCAGCGCGGCGTCAGTGGTTGACTGGCGCCTCCGTCACGAACTACTTCTTCGCGGGGGTCTGTGCCAACGTGCTGGCTGCAGCCGACTTCTCCGCTTTGGTCGACGACGGGTCGCCAAGCACCTTGCCGGCATTCGACGCCGCCTTCGGGCCGGTCTGCCCCTTGCTGCTCGGCGCCTGGGAAAGCGCGCTGGCCGCTGCCGACTTCTCGGCAGCCGTCGACTTGGGGTTCGACAGCACCTTGCTTGCCTTCGAGGCCGCGTTCGGGCCGGTCTGACCGCGGTTGCCGCGAGTCATGGCTGTCACATCCTTGATTCTCGATTTGTGATCGCAGCCAGACCGTGGTCGCATAGTGGTTCTCACGCCGCAGTCGCGACCTCGGTCTGGCTGCACCGAACGCCCGGCCCTTCAGAGGCCGGGCGTTCGTCGTTCCGGCGCCTCTTGCGCCGGTACGTATCGCACATGAGGGCTGGGACGCAGCGGTCCCAGCCCTCATGTCGCTGTTGAGTTGTGATCAGCGCGTCACCGCACGTCGAACGATCAGCTGCAGCCCGAGGTGGAGCCGCAGCCCTCGCACAGGTAGCACGAGCCGGCCGGGCGCATCTTCGTGCCGCACGTCATGCACAGCGGCGCGTCGGCGGCCTTGCCCAGGTGCAGTTCGAGCAGTTCCGTGGAGCTGCCGACCCTGACGTCCTGCGGCTTGGACTTCTTCTCCTCCGGCGCAGGCGTGGTCGAGGTGGCCGGAGCCGCGTCGACCGACGTGCGCAGGCCCTCCAGGTCCACGTCGCCGTTGCCGTAGTCGGACGAGACCTGCGCGGTGCGCTCGTCGGCGGTGAAGATGCCGAGCTGCGCCCGCTTCTCGAACGGCAGGTAGTCCAGCGCCAGGCGGCGGAACAGGTAGTCCAGGACGCTGGTCGCGATGCGGACGTCCGGGTCGTCCGTCATCCCCGCCGGCTCGAAGCGCAGGTTCTGGAACTTCGAGACGTAGAACTCCAGCGGGATGCCGTACTGCAGGCCCACCGAGATGGACATGGAGAACGCGTCCATCACGCCGGCCAGCGTCGAGCCCTGCTTGCCCAGCTTGACGAAGATCTCGCCGAGGCCGTCGTCCGGGTACGACCCGGCGTGCAGGTAGCCCTCCGCGCCGCCCACCGTGAACGACACCGTCTGCGACGGGCGCTTCTTCGGCAGCCGCTTGCGCACCGGGCGGTACTCCACGACCGTCTCGGTCTTGGCCTCCACCGCCGAGGACGCCTTGGCCGACTTGCCCGCCGACAGCGGCTGGCCGACCTTGCAGTTGTCGCGGTAGATCGCCAGCGCCTTCAGGCCGAGCTTCCAGCCCTGGTAGTAGATCTCCTCGACCTCCTCGACGGTCGCCGTCTCCGGCATGTTCACCGTCTTGGAGATCGCGCCCGAGATGAACGGCTGCACCGCGGCCATCATCCGCACGTGGCCCATCGGCGCGATCGAGCGGTCGCCCATGGCGCAGTCGAACACCTCGTAGTGCTCGGGCTTGAGGCCCGGCGCGTCCACCACGTGGCCGTGCTCGCCGATGTACTCGACGATCGCCTCGATCTGCTCCTGCTGGTAGCCCAGCACCTTCAGCGCCCGCGGCACGGTCTGGTTGACGATCTGCATCGAGCCGCCGCCGACCAGCTTCTTGAACTTCACCAGCGCCAGGTCCGGCTCGATGCCGGTGGTGTCGCAGTCCATCATCAGGCCGATGGTGCCGGTGGGCGCGAGCACGCTGGCCTGCGCGTTGCGCCAGCCGTTGCGGGCGCCGATGCGCTGGCACTCCTGCCACGCCTTGGTCGCGACCTTCTGCACCGCGCCGTCGTTCGCGTGGTACGTGCGCAGCATGTCGTTGGCGGCCGAGTGCTTGCGGATGACCCGCTGGTGACCCTCGGCGTTGCGGGCGTAGCCCTCGTACGGGCCGACGATGCCCGCCAGCTCGGCGGACCGCTTGTACGCCACGGCCTGCATCAGGGACGTGATCGCGGCGGCCAGCGCGCGGCCACCCTCGGAGTCGTACGCGTGACCGGTCGCCATGAGCAGCGCGCCCAGGTTCGCGTAGCCGATGCCCAGCTGGCGGAACGCGCGGGTCGTCTCGCCGATCGCGGGCGTCGGGAAGTCCGCGAAGCAGATCGAGATGTCCATCGCGGTGATGATCAGCTCGACGGACTTGGCGAACAGCTCCGCGTTGAACGTGCCGTCGTCGGAGAGGAACTTCATCAGGTTCAACGACGCCAGGTTGCAGCTGGAGTTGTCCAGGTGCATGTACTCCGAGCACGGGTTCGAGGCCGTGATCCGGCCCGACTCCGGCGTGGTGTGCCAGTCGTTGATCGTGCCGTCGTACTGGATGCCCGGGTCGGCGCACTCCCACGCGGCCTGCGCCAGCTTGCGGAACAGGTCCTTCGCGTCGACGTGCTCGATGATCTCGCCGGTCTGGCGGGCGCGCAGGCCGAACTGCCCGCCGTTCTCGTAGGCGTGCATGAACTCGTCCGACACGCGGATCGAGTTGTTCGCGTTCTGGTACTGCACGGACACGATGTCCTTGCCGCCCAGGTCCATGTCGAACCCGGCGTCGCGCAGCGCGCGGACCTTGTCCTCTTCCCGCGCCTTGGTCTGGATGAACTCCTCGACGTCCGGGTGGTCGACGTCCAGCACGACCATCTTCGCCGCACGGCGGGTCGCGCCGCCGGACTTGATGGTGCCCGCGGACGCGTCGGCGCCGCGCATGAACGACACCGGGCCGGACGCCGTGCCGCCGGAGGACAGCAGCTCCTTCGACGAGCGGATGCGCGAGAGGTTCAGGCCCGCGCCGGAGCCGCCCTTGAAGATCAGGCCCTCCTCGCGGTACCAGTTCAGGATCGACTCCATCGTGTCGTCGACCGACAGGATGAAGCAGGCGCTGACCTGCTGCGGCGAGCTCGTGCCCACGTTGAACCAGACCGGCGAGTTGAAGCTGAACACCTGGTGCAGCAGCATCCAGGTCAGCTCGTGCTCGTAGATCTCGGCGTCCTCGGCGGTGGTGAAGTAGCCGTGCTTGACGCCCGCCTCGACGTAGGTCTTCACCACGCGGTCGATGAGCTGGCGCAGGCTGTGCTCGCGCTGCGGCGTGCCCACCGCGCCGCGGAAGTACTTGCTGGTGACGATGTTGGTGGCGTTGACCGACCAGAAGTCGGGGAACTCGACGCCCCGCTGCTCGAAGTTCACCGAGCCGTCGCGCCAGTTCGTCATCACGACGTCGCGGTGCTCCCAGGTGACCTCGTCATAGGGGTGCGTGCCCGCGGTGGTGTAGACGCGCTCCACCTTCAGCTTGGCGTTCTTGTCCCCCGCGCCGTTGCGGGCGGCCGTCTTCTTGCTGGAGCCACCGACGGTCTCCGTCATTCCGACTTCCTCATTCCGTTTCACGAGTTCTCGACGTCCGATGCGCGACCCACGTCCGGGCTCCCCCCGTCCGAGCCGGTCAGGCGCAGTTGTCTTGCGTCGCGTCCGCTCAGTCGTCCGTGAGCTGGGCGGTGCGAAGATCGGCGATCTCCTTCTCGAAGTCCTCGACGGACGAGAAGGAGCGGTAGACGGAGGCGAACCGCAGGTAGGCCACCTCGTCCAGGTCGCGCAGGGGGCCGAGGATGGCCAGGCCCACCTCGTGGCTCGGGATCTCGGCGTTGCCGCCCGAGCGGATGGACTCCTCGACGCGGTGCGCGAGCTGTTGCAGGGCGTCCTCGTCGACCGGGCGGCCCTGGCACGCGCGGCGCACGCCGTTGACGACCTTGTCGCGGCTGAACGGCTCGGTGACGCCGGAGCGCTTGACCACCGCGAGCACGGCTTCCTCCACGGTGGTGAACCGGCGACCGCAGCTGGAGCAGGAGCGCCGGCGGCGGATCACCTGGCCCTCGTCGACCTCCCGCGAGTCGACCACACGAGAGTCGGCGTTGCGGCAGAACGGGCATCGCACGGCTGGTCTCCCCTCCTCCGCGCAGCATCCATCGCGTTAGCCCTCATGGCGGGGAATACCCCAACCTGTGGACTAACTACGTTGGTGTAACCACTAGATGTAGGGGTCAACCTATGCCCGGACCCTACTGCTCCGCAACTCAACACGCGTGTCCCGGACCACTCGATGGGAGGAACGCGCGCTGGGCGACGCACCGGTCACGGACCGCCCTCGGACCCGTCGCAGGTCACCGCCGATTCGCGAACGCAAACGCGCGGGTCGAACGCTCGCGTCCACCGCGTCGAACGCTCAGGACCCCCGAGTTCACCGTTCCGGATGTTGAAACTCGGGGGTCCTGAAGGTTCGACACGCGCGAGGGGGAGGGGTCAAGGGGTGCCGTGGGGGACGACCAGGGACTGGCCGGGGACGACGTCGGTGCCGGGGAGGGAGTTCAGCTCGCGGATGCGGGAGACCACGGCGTCCGGGTCGCTGGCGGGCGCGCTGCGTTCGGCCACGTCCCACAGCGACTCGCCCACCTGGACGTGCACGACGTTGGTCCGTTCGGGGACGGTGGTGGCGCCGGAGGTGTACAGGAAGAGCAGGCTCAGCAGGCCGGCGAAGACGGCCGCGGCCGCCGAGTACGCGATGAACTGGACGGCGGGGTGGCGCTGCGGCCGGACCTCGCAGGCGACCGGCTCGGGCGCGGTGCGGCGCACGGCGAGCGGGCGGGGGCGGGTCGACGGGCGGCGGTTGTCCTTATCGTGTACGTCGAACCGGCGGAGGACCCGTGGTCCGGGTCGCAGTCCCGCGCCGAGTGCGACATCCTCGGCACCGGCGCCGTCGACCAGTTCGAAGCTGTTACGGGTGCCAATGACCACCGCCATGATGTCCTCCAACGCAGGTCATCCGATCATGATCGAACCTGTGTTCGATCGAACGTCCGTGCGAATGTGTACCACTTCGCCGGGCGAAATCGCTAGGACACGCCGAGGTTTACTTCGAACAGGTGTTTGATCTGGACACGGAACGCGACTACCGTCCACAAGTGAAGATCGTCGGAGAAGCCGGCCTGGGCAATCGGGACCGGTGAGGAGGAAGCACCGTGGCACGCAAGACCAGCGAAGACCTGCGCACCGCCGATGTGCCCTCCGCGCCCGAACCGGCGGACATCGCGGGCAACGCCGGGCTCACCCTGCGCCAGCGCAAGGTGCTCGACGTGATCCGCGACTGGCTCGACCGGTTCGGCTACCCGCCCAGCGTGCGTGAGATCGGGGAGGCGGTCGGCCTGACCTCCACCTCCTCGGTCGCCCACCAGCTGCGCGCGCTGGAGCGGAAGGGGTACCTGCGTCGCGACCCGAACCGGCCGCGCGCGGTGGGCGTGCTGCCCGCCGAGATCGTGACCGGCCTCGACCCGGCGTCCAAGCCGACGCCCGCGTACGTGCCCATGCTGGGCCGCATCGCGGCCGGTGGGCCGATCCTGGCGGAAGAGGCCATCGAGGACGTGTTCCCGCTGCCGCGCGAGATCGTCGGCGAGGGTGACGTGTTCCTGCTGAAGGTCGTCGGCGACTCGATGGTGGACGCCGCCATCACCGACGGCGACTGGGTGGTCGTCCGCCAGCAGCCGACGGCGGACAACGGCGAGGTGGTGGCCGCGATGATCGACGGCGAGGCCACCGTGAAGACGTTCAAGCGCAAGGAGGACGGGCACGTGTGGCTGATGCCGCACAACGCGGCCTACCAGCCCATCCCCGGTGACGACGCGTCGATCCTGGGCAAGGTCGTCGCCGTCCTGCGCAGGCTCTAGGCGGGCACTGGTGCGCCGCTCACGCCCGGCGTCGGCGTGAGCGGCGCACCAGCGCGCCCACCAGCACCAACGCCACCGCGCCGCCGCTCACCACCGGCCACGGCGACCGCGGTTCGGTGGCCGGGGGAGTGGTGGTCCCCTCGCCCGTCGACGGCGTGGTTTCCGTCGTGGTCGTCGGCGCGGGCGGCACGGCCAACGCCGCCGCACCCGCCACCGCGCGCACGGTTGACGAAGCGCCCGCGTTGCCGAACTCCGACGCCGACAGCAGCGTGCCGTCCGGGTCGAACGCGAGGGCCTCGCCCTGCGGCTCACCGGCCAGCGGCACCCGCACGGGGTCCGACTCCAGCGCCTTGGCCAGGTCGCCGTCCGGCACCGGGAACAGGTACGCGTCGGTGTAGGTCCGCAACGCCGCCACCCGGCCGTCCCGGGACATCGCGCCGCCCGTGACCAGGCGCGTCACCACGGAGTTCTGCAACGGCCCGCCCGCGGTGTCCGTGGTGCCGATCGACACCCGCGCCACCTGCTCCAGCGGCGTCGGCGCGCCCTCGCTCAGCCCGGACGCCGGCCGGTACACCAACGCCGACCCGATCGTTTCCTTCGTGATGATGTGCGGAATGCCGGAACCGTCGAGCAACAATGCCTCGGCATCGTGCTTTCCGTCAGGATACGTAAGTCGGTACAAACGTGCGCTGCCGTCCGGTGAAACGGCGTGCAAAGCCACGGTTTCGCGCGACTTGCCGTTGTCGCCGGTATCCGCCGCCCACAGGGTTCCGTCAGGAGCCAAAGCGAGATCTTCGACGTCGAACGGGTTCGTCGGCGCGGAGATGGTGCGCGTGATCACGCAGGTGCGGTCGAGCACCTGGACCCGCAACCGGCCGTCGTCGCTGTCGTTCACCGCGAACCACTGCCCGCCGTCGGACGCCAGCCCGGACAGCTCCTCCAGCCGCTGGTCGGTCACCGCGCACACGTCGGCGACGGCCGGCTCCGCCGAAGCGGAACCGGCCGTCATCACCACTCCCAGGACTACCAGCAGCGCGCGCAAGGGCTCAGGCGCGGCTTCCGTTCACGGCGAACTTCTCCAGCACGCCGGCCAGGTCCGGTCGGACCCGGGCGGACAGCTCGGTGCCCTCCTCGGTGTGCCGCTCCTTGAGCACTTCACCCTCGCGGTGCACGCGTGCGACCAGCTCGCCCCGCGCGTACGGCACGAGCGCCTCGACCACGACCTCCGGCCGCGGCGTCATGGCCGCGATGCGCTCGCGCAGCTCGGCGATGCCCTCGCCGGTGTGCGCGGACACGAACACCGCCGTGGGGAACAGGTGCCGCAGCCGGGCCATGCCCAGCTCGCCCACCGCGTCGACCTTGTTCACCACGAGCAGCTCGGTCGGCATCGGGTCGTCCCGCCGCGACGAGATCTCGGTGATCACCTCGCGCACGGCCTTGACCTGCATCTCCGGCATCGCGTCGGAGCCGTCGACCACGTGGACCAGCAGGTCCGCGTCGGCGACCTCCTCCAACGTCGACCGGAACGCCTCGACCAGCTGGTGCGGCAGGTGCCGCACGAAGCCGACCGTGTCGGTCAACGTGTAGGGCAGGCCCTCGGGCGTCTCGGTGCGCCGCGTGGTCGGGTCGAGGGTCGCGAACAGGGCGTCCTGCACCAGCACCCCCGCGCCGGTCAGCGCGTTGAGCAGGCTGGACTTGCCCGCGTTCGTGTACCCCGCGATGGCGACGTTCGGCACCGAGTTGGCCACGCGGCGGTGCCGCTTGGTCTCCCGGATGACGCTCATCGCGGCGATCTCGCGGCGCAGCTTGGAGATGCGCGCGCGGATGCGCCTGCGGTCGGTCTCGAGCTTGGTCTCACCGGGACCGCGCAGGCCCACGCCGCCGTTGCCGCCGCCGGCACGACCACCGGCCTGCCGGGACAGCGACTCGCCCCAACCGCGCAGGCGCGGCAGCAGGTACTGGAGCTGGGCCATCTCGACCTGGGCCTTGCCCTCGCGCGTGGACGCGTGCTGGGCGAAGATGTCGAGGATCAGCGCCGTGCGGTCGACGACCTTGACCTTGAGCTTCTCCTCCAGCTGCCGGAGCTGGCCGGGTGAGAGCTCGCCGTCGCAGATCACCGTGTCCGCGCCGGTGGCGATCACGATGTCGCGCAGCTCGTGGACCTTGCCGGAACCGATGTAGGTGGCCGGGTCGGGCCGGTCGCGCCGCTGCACGAGGCCTTCCAGCACCTCGGAGCCCGCGGTCTCGGCGAGCAGGGCCAGTTCCGCCAGGGACGCGTCCGAATCGGCCGCCGTGCCCTCGGTCCACACGCCGACCAGCACGACCCGCTCCAGCCGGAGCTGGCGGTACTCGACCTCGGTGACGTCCTCGAGCTCGGTGGACAACCCGGCTACGCGGCGTAGCGCGGCACGCTCCTCGAGCGCCATGTCGCCGGTGGACAGCTCGTCCTCGTGGTCGAGCCAGTCGTTGCTGCTGTACGTGTTTTCCGTCATTTGCCCTTCATCGTCCCACGGCACCCCTGCCGGGACGAGTGGTTAATCGCCTGGGTAGAGCGCCAGGTAGATCGCCACGCGTTCCCCGTCGGGGTGGGCCGGCTCGGCTGCCAGCTCATCCAACAACGTCTGGAGGCGCCGTTTTAGTTCCGCGCGGTCGACCCGGGCGACCAGTCGGAACTGGTTCATCGCGGCCGGGCCCACCTCGGCGACCTCGCTCAGGAACGCCTGGAACACCGCCTCGCTGGTCTCCTCGGGGTACGGGCTGCTGCCCTTGTGGAGCTGCCAGGACAGCCCCGTCGACCGGTACGGGATCTCCCGCGCGCCCCGGTTGCCCGTCCGCTCCTCCTGTGCTTCCAGGAAGCCCGCGGCGACGAGTTTGCGCACGTGGTGGAGGGTGGTGGCGGGGTCCTTGCCGAGCCGTTCGGCGATCTCCTTGTTGGTCATCGCGCGGTCGTAGGTGAGGCGGATGATGCGCAGCCGCACGGCCGAGGCCAGGGCGGCGGCCTCGGCGTCGGTCGCCGGACGTCGTTGCACCCGCACAGCCTAGACCGCGGCCGCGCAAGTGATTGACAGTTTCCAATCACTCCCGCGACACTTCCGCCGTGTCCCTCTGGTCTCATCGCGACTTCCGCCTGCTGTGGGCAGGCGACACCGTCAGCCAGTTCGGCTCCACGATCGGCCGCACGGTGTTGCCGCTGCTCGCGGTGGGCGCGCTGGCCGCCACGCCGTTCGAGATGGGCGTGCTCTCGGCGGCGGGCACGGCCGCGTTCCTGCTGATCGGGCTGCCCGCCGGGGTCTGGGTGGACCGGTTGAGCCGCCGGCCGGTGATGCTCGTGGCCGACTTCACCCGCGCGTTGTTGCTGCTCTCGGTGCCGGTGGCGTGGTGGCTCGGCGCGCTCACGCTGGCCCACCTCGTCGTGGTCGCCCTGCTGGTCGGTGCGGCCACGGTCATGTTCGACATCGCCTACCAGTCCTACCTGCCCGCGCTGGTCGGCCGGGAGCAGCTGGTGGAGGGCAACTCGAAGCTGGAGGCCAGCCGGGCCGTGGCGGAGGTGTCGGGCCCGGCTGCCGCCGGCGGGGTGGCGCAGGCGGTCGGCGCGGCCGTCGGCGTGCTGGCCACCGCGGTCGGCTACCTGGTCTCGGCGTCGTTCCTGCTGCGCATCCGCACGGTGGAACCGCCGCCCCGGCGGGCGGACCGGCCCGGCCTGGTCCACGAGGTCGCCGAAGGGCTGCGGTTCGTCTTCGGGCACCGGTCGCTGCGCGCGATCGTGGGCTGCACGGGCACCGCCAACTTCTTCGGCGGCATGGCGGCGGCGGTGCTGGTGCTGTTCCTGGTGCGCGAGCTGGGCCTGTCCGAGGGCGTGGTCGGCCTGGTGCTCAGCGCGGCGGGCATCGGCGGCGTGCTGGGCGCGCTGACCGTGAACCGGTGGCACGCCCGCTTCGGCCAGACCAAGGTCATCTGGCTGTCCGGCCTGGTCACGTGGCCGTTCGGGGCACTCGTCCCGCTCGGCGCGGCGGACTGGCGCATCGTGTTCGTGGTTTTCGGCGAGGCGGCGGTGGCCTACGGGGCGACGGTCTACAACATCGCCCAGGTCAGCTACCGGCAGTCCATCTGCCCCGACCACCTGCTGGGCCGGATGAACGCCAGCATCCGGTTCGTGGTGTGGGGCTCGATGCCCTTGGGCGGCCTGGTGGGCGGCGCGCTCGGCGGCGGCATCGGGGTGACGGCGACGTTGGCGGTGGGCATGGGGTGCCAGGCCCTGTCGGTGCTGTGGGTGGTGCTGTCGCCGCTGCGGAGCCGTGATGCCGTTACCGCGTGATTTCCGGCTGTTCTGGGGCAGCGACGCGGTCAACCAGTTCGGCACGGCCATGTACACGTTCCTGCTGCCGGTCGTGGCGATCGAGGTCCTGGACGCCTCGGGGTTCCTGATCGGTGCGCTGACCGCCGCCGGCACGGCCGCGTTCCTGCTCATCGGGCTGCCCGTGGGCGTCTACGTGGACCGGGTGCGCAAACGGCCCGTGCTGGCCTGGAGCACGGCCGGGCGCGCGCTGGTGCTCGCGACGGTGCCGGTGGCGGCGTGGCTGGACCGCCTCACGTTCACCCACCTGCTGCTCGCGGCGCTGGCCGCGGGCGTGCTGACGGTGTTCTTCGAGGTGGCGTCCCAGGCGTACCTGCCGACGTTGGTGCCGCGCGACGAGTTGGCGGTCGCGAACGGCAGGCTGGTGTCGACGCAGCAGGTCGCCCGCCTGTCCGGCCGGCCGCTGAGCGGGCTGCTGGTGCTGCTGGGCAGCGCGAACGCCGTGCTCGCCATCACGTGCTCGTTCCTGACCTCGGCGGCGCTGCTGGGCGGCATCCGCACGGCCGAGCCGTCGGTGCAGCGGCGCAAGCGCGCCCTTCGAGCGGACATGGCCGAAGGGCTGCGGTTCGTGTTCGGGCACCCGTTGCTGAGGCCGATCGCGCTGTGCACGACGTGGTTCAACCTGACCAACGGCATGTGGGGCGCGGTCAACGTGCTCTTCCTGGTGCGCGACCTCGGGCTGTCCGCCTCGGCCGCCGCGGTGCTGCTGGGGGTGGGCAGCGCGGGCGGAGCGCTCGCGGGCCTGGTCACGGGGCGGTTGACGCGGTTGGGGCGGGTGCGGCTGGTGTGGTTGTCGATGGTGGTCACGCAGCCCGCGTGGTTGCTGGTCCCGCTGGCGGAGCCGGGGTGGCGGCTGGCGTTGTTCGCGGTCGGCACCCTGGTCACGTCCGCCGGCGTGATCGTCTACAACGTCTCGCAGGTCAGCCTGCGGCAGGCGTTGTGCCCGGACCGGCTGCTCGGCCGGATGAACGCCAGCGTGCGGTTCCTGAGCTGGGGCGTGATGCCGGTGGGTGCGCTGGCGGGCGGCGCGCTGGCCGAGTGGGTCGGCACGCGGAGCACGCTGTGGGCCGCGTCGGCCGGGATGATCCTGTCCGTCCTTTGGGTGCTCCTGTCACCGCTGCGGTCGATGCGCGACCTCCCGGTGATCACTAGCGTCGAACGGCATGGCTGACACCACCGTGCTGCGCGAAGGTCTCAGGTTCGGCGAAGGTCCGCGGCAAGGGCCGGACGGCCGGCTCTTCTACTCGGACTTCTACGACCACCAGGTCCGCGCCCTCGACCTGGCCTCGGGCGAGGAGGAGGTCGTCTGCGAGGTGCCGGAGCAGCCGTCGGGGCTCGGCTGGCTGCCGGACGGGCGGCTGCTCGTGGTGTCGATGCGGGACCGCAAGGTGCTGCGGCTGGATCCCGACGGCCTGGTGGAGCACGCGGACCTGGGCGGGATCGCCACCTTCCACGCCAACGACATGCTGGTCGACGCGAAGGGTCGCGCGTACGTCGGCAACTTCGGCTTCGACCTGCACGCCGTCCTCGCGTGGGGCGGTGACGCGCCGCTGCTCGAGCCGGACTGGGTCGCGCCCGGCACGCCGCTGGCGCTCGTCGAGCCCGACGGCAAGGTCAGCGTGGCCGTCGAGGACCTGAAGTTCCCCAACGGCACCGGGTTGCTGCCCGACGGCAGGCTCGTCGTCGCCGAGACGCTGGCGTTCGGCCTGACCGCGTTCACCGTGGCCGACGACGGCTCGCTGTCCGACCGGCACGTCTTCGCGTCGCTGCGCGAGCACTACATCGCGCCGGACGGCATCGCGGTGGACGCCGACGGCGGCGTGTGGGTCGCGCCCGCGATCCAGCCGTTCGTGTTCCGGGTCGAGGAGGGCGGCGAGATCACCCGGAAGCTGGAGACCAGCCAGCTCTGCTTCGCCGTGGCGATCGTCGAGGACAAGCTGGTCTGCTGCACCGCGCCCAGCTCGCAGCCCGAGGTGGTCTCCGAGGCGCGGCTGGGCAAGCTCGAGGTGTTCGACCTCTAGGCGGCCCACGCCACGTGGCCGTCCGGCCGGATCAGGGCGGTCCGCACCGCCGCCCACGCGGGTCGGTCGCCGGTCAGCGCCACCGGGCGCCCGGCGAGGTCGCCGCCGGTGAAGTCGAGCAGCACCGGCCGGCCGGGGTGCAGCAGGGTGAACAGGTCGCCGTCGGCGAACTCCAGGTTCGGCGCGCGGGTACCGGTCAACGGGTGCTCGTCGGGGCCCGCCGGGTAGGCCACGGCCAGCGCGGACAGCGACTCGGCCAACGCGCGCCCGAACTCGGGCACGTCGGCGATCCGGGCGCTGATCACCTCCCGCAGCGCCTGTCCCTCGACCGTGTGCGCGGTCATCAGGGCGGTCTGCGCCCGCGTGCTGCGCAGCAGTTCGACGCCGACGGGGTGGCGCTCGGCGTGGTAGGTGTCCAGCAGCCCGTCGGGCGCGGTGCCGTGGACGGTCTCGGCGAGCTTCCAGCCCAGGTTGGCCGCGTCCTGGACGCCGACGTTCAGCCCGACGCCGCCGGTGGGGAAGTGCTGGTGGGCCGCGTCGCCCGCGAGCAGCACGCGGCCGCGGCGGTAGGCGGTGGCCTGGCGGGTGGCGTTGCCGAACCGCGACAGCCACCGCGCCTCCCGCACGCCGAGGTCGGAGCCGGTGATGCGGATGACCGCGCTCACCACCTCCGCGAGGGTCGGGGTCCCGGGTCGGTTCGCCGGGTCGACGCCGACGAGCCGGCAGGCGCCGCCGGGCAGCGGCACGGCCATCAGCAGCCCGTCCGGCCCGCTCGCGGTCAACGGCGCGGTGAGCGGCTCGTCCAGCACCACGTCGGCCAGCCACCCCCAGGTCGTGCTGTCCGTGCCGGGGAACCCGATGCCGGCCGCCTCGCGCACGGTGCTGCGCGTGCCGTCGCACCCGACCACGTACGCCGCCCGCAGCGGCTCGGCGAGACCGGTCGCCGTCACCGTCACGCCGTCCGCGTCCTGCGCCACGCCGGTCACCCGGTGCCCGCGCAGCACCCGCGCGCCGACCGCGAGCGCGTGCTCCTCCAGCAGCTCCTCCGTGCGGGCCTGCGGCAGGAACAGCGTGTACGGGAACGGCGTGTCCAGCCCGCGGAAGTCCAGCCGCTCGTCCAGCGCGCCGAAGTGGCCGCTCGGGATCGGCACGCCCGACCGCACGAACCGCTCGGCCACGCCGCGGCAGGCGAACACCTCCAGCGTGCGCGGGTGCACCGTCAACGCCTTGGAGTTCGGGTCGCGCCCGGTCCGCGCCTCCAGCACGACCACCTCGACACCCGCCAGCCTGAGCTCGCTCGCCAGCCACAACCCCGTCGGCCCCGCGCCGACCACGACAACCCGACCCTCCACGGACCCTCCCTTGGTCACTGACCAATTTTGCCGGGTCCAGTAAAATAGGTCAGTGACCAAGACGCAAGGGGGTCGGCCGAGTCCGGCCAGGCTGGACCGCGACGCCGTCGTGCGCGCCGCCCTCGACCTGCTCGACGAGGAAGGGCTGGACGCGGTGTCCACCCGCGCCATCGCCACCCGGCTGGGCGTGCGGATGAACACCGTGCTCTGGCACGTCAAGAGCAAGGCCCGGCTGCGGGAGCTGATGGCCGACGCGATCGTCGGCGAGGTCGACCTGGCCGGGCTGCCCGAGGACTGGCGGTCACGCGCCGCCGAGCTGGCCAGGAGGCTGCGGCGGGCGATGCTGGCGCACCGGGACGGCGCGAACGTCGTCGTGGGCGTCTACGCGGCCGAGCCCGGCACGCTGCGGTTCGCCGAAGCGCTGGCGGCGGCGCTGGTCGCGGGCGGCGACCCCAGGGCGGGCTGGACGCTGTGGACGCTCGTCCACCTCACCGTCGGCCTGGTCCAGGAGGAGCAGGCCGCGCCGGGTGACGGCACGTTGGCCGGCGCGCTGGGCGACTACCCGGCGTTGCGGGCGGTCGCGGCCGACCTGGCGCCGACCGCGTTCGCCGAGCGGCTGGACCACGGCGTGGCCCTCGTGCTGCGGTCGGTCTGACCGGCTAGAGCGCGTCCCACCAGGCCTGGTCCAGCTCGCCGCGCGCCAGCAGCACGGCCGGGCCGGTGAGCGTGGAGGACTCCTCCTCGATCACCACGGACACCTGTCCACCCGGGATGTCCACAGTGGCCTTGCCGGTGCGCCGACCGGCGCCGTACAGCCAGGACGCCACCGAGGCCACCGTGCCCGTGCCGCACGAGCGGGTCTCGCCGACGCCGCGCTCGTGCACGCGCATCCGGAGGACGCCCTCGTCGAGCACGTTGACGAACTCGACGTTCACCCCGTGCGGGAACTGGACCGGGTCGTGGCCGGGCGGCACCTCGAGGTCGAGCTCCGCCACCGGCACCTCGGTCACGCACGCCAGGTGCGGGTTGCCGACGTCCACCGCGACACCGCCGAACGCGCTGCCGCCCACGGTGGCCGTGCCCGTGCCGGTGACCAGCACGCGGCCCATGTCCACGGTCACCGCGCCGTCGTCGTGCACGACGACGTGCCGCTCGCCGGCCCGCGTGCCGATGGTGAACTCGCCCGCGGGCACCAGCTCGGCCTCGACCAGGTACCGCGAGAACACGCGCACCCCGTTGCCGCACATCTCGGCGATCGAGCCGTCGGCGTTGCGGTAGTCCATGAACCACGGGCCGAAGTCGGGCCGCACGACCCGCAGCACGCCGTCCGCGCCCAGGCCCCGCCGCCGGTCGCACAGCGCGCGCACGCGTGACTCGGTCAGGTCCAGCACGCCGTCCGGATCGGGCAGCACCACGAAGTCGTTCTCGGTGCCGTGGCCCTTCAGAAACTCGACTCCCACGCCCACCAGGCTACGGTGCGACCAGCTTGAGCACGTCCTCGGCCAGCCCCGGCCCGCCCGCGTCGAACCACGTCACCCGCCGGTCGCGGCGGAACCAGGACCGCTGCTTGCGGACGAACCGCCGGGTGGCCTGCGCGGTGGCGGCCGCGGCCTCCTCGACCGAGCACTCGCCGTCGAACGCGGCCAGCACCTGCTGGTAGCCCAGCGCGCGCGACGCCGTGCGGCCCTCGCGCAGACCGCGGGCCTCCAGCGCGCGCACCTCGTCCACCAGGCCCGACTCGAACATCCGCGCCACCCGCGCGTCGACCCGCTGGTCCAGTTCGGACACCTCGCGGTCCAGCCCCACGACCACCGTGCCGTAGCGGGCCGGTCCGGGCTTGGGCAGGGTGGCGGAGAACGGCTGCCCGGTCAGCTCGATGACCTCCAGCGCGCGCACCACCCGGCGGCCGTTGCTCGGCAGGATGGCCAGCGCGGCGGCCGGGTCCAGCTGCGCCAGCCGGCCGTGCAGCGTCTCCGACCCGAACACGGCCAGCTCCTGCTCCAGCTGGGTGCGGATCTTCTCGTCCGTGCCGGGGAACACCAGGTCGTCCAGCACCGCCTGCACGTACAGGCCCGAGCCGCCGACCAGCACCGGCGTGCGGCCGTCGGCGAGCAGCCGTTCCACCACGGCCCGCGCCTCGCGCTGGTAGGCGGCGACGGAGGCGGTCTCGGTCACGTCGAGCACGTCGAGCAGGTGGTGCGGCACGCCCTGCCGCTCGGCGTCGGTGATCTTGGCCGTGCCGATGTCCATGCCCCGGTAGAGCTGCATCGCGTCGGCGTTGACCACCTCGCCGCCCAGCTCGACGGCCAGCCGCACGGCCAGGTCCGACTTACCGGTGGCGGTGGGCCCGACGACGGCGATGGGGGTGTTCACGTGCTCAAGCCTCCCAGACCGCCACGTGGTAGCCGACGCCGAAGGGCGCCAGGAACTCCGACCGGGCGCACCGCCAGGCGCCCGGCACGCCCGCGGCCACCTGCCACGCGGCCCGGCCGAACGCGCCCAACTCGGCCGCCAGCGCCGGGTCGAGCGCGCGCAACGCCGCGGTGTCCGCCGTGGCCAGCGCCTTGCGCACCTCCTCGTCGAACGGCTCGGCCCGCTCGTCCGGCCGCCCGACGGCCAGCTCGCCGTGCCGGTGCGACCCGTCGCCGAGCACCAGCAGCGCGCGCGAGCCCGCCAGCCGCTCGCCCACGGCGACGCACTCGGCGGTGGACAGGTCCGGCGGCACGAGGTGCACGCGCACGGACCGGGCGCCGACGCGTTCCCGCAGCCAGGCCGCGACCAGCGCGGGCAGGGGCAGCTCCTCATCCACAGAGGACGCATCGTCGGACAGCGACACCGGCACGTCCACCCCGAAGCCGCGGAACGTCCCCGTCACGCCCTCGACCACCCGCGGCCCGGACGGGTCGACGCCGACGGCCACCCAGTCGGGCGCGTGCGCGGCCAGGTCCCGTGCGGCGGCCAGGCACGCCGAGCGCACCGGTTCGGTGTCCCGCGCGGCGTCGGAGACCAGTTCGGGCACCAGCAGCGGGGGGTGCGGCACGACCACGAGGCGCGAGATCATGGCAGTCCACGCTACTCATCGGCCACCACCGGTACCGATGCGAGCCTTGACCTGTTTGAATGCGCGCGAGGTACCGGGCACTCTTGAGGGGCGTCGCGGTACTCGGGTGCTGGGCCCCGTCGTAGGCGGGGCGCCCGTGGTCGGCACGGGCACCACGAAGTGGGCAGGCGAGGAGGAAGCCGGCGATGACGGAGCACGAGACGACACCGGGAACCACTGGCGACAGTGGTGCGGGGGCGGTGGTCGAGGAGACCAGGGTGGAAGCGACGCCGGTCGCGGCGGCACCGCCGGTCCCCGTGGCGTCGGACCACCCTGACCGCTGGGGGCGCGTGGACGCGGACGGCACCGTCTACGTCAAGACGGCCGACGGCGAGCGGGTCGTCGGTTCCTGGCAGGCGGGCGAGCCCGCCGAGGGCCTGGCGCACTTCGCGCGCCGGTTCGACGACATCCGCACCGAGGTCGAGCTGCTGGTGACGCGGCTGTCCTCCGGCGCGGGCGACCCCAAGCACGCGCTGACCAGCGCGAAGCACGTCCAGGAGAGCCTGGCCGACGCGGCGGTGGTCGGTGACCTCGCCGCCCTGGCCGCACGGGTCGAGCACGTGCTGGTCCTGGCCGAGAAGGGCCTGGAGGCCGCGAAGGCGGCCAAGGACGAGGCACGGGCCGCGGCGGGCGCGCGCAAGCAGGAGCTGGTCGAGGAGGCCGAGGCGCTGGCCAACGAGTCCACGCAGTGGAAGGCGGCGGGCGACCGGCTGCGGCAGATCCTGGACGAGTGGAAGACGATCCGGGGCGTCGACCGCAAGACCGACGAGCAGCTGTGGCGGCGCTTCTCCAAGGCGCGTGACGCGTTCAACCGCCGGCGCGGGTCGCACTTCGCCGACCTCGACCGGCAGCGCGGCGTGGCCAAGAACCGCAAGCAGGAGCTGGTCGAGGAGGCCGAGAAGCTCGTCGAGTCCGACGACTGGGGCCCCACGGCCGGTCGCTACAAGGACCTGATGGTCGAGTGGAAGGCCGCCGGGCGTGCGCCCAAGGAGGCCGACGACGCGTTGTGGCAGCGGTTCCGGGCCGCGCAGGACGCGTTCTTCGCCCGGCGCTCCGAGGCGTTCAGCGAGCGTGACGCCGAGTTCGCGGCCAACGCGAAGCTGAAGGAGGAGCTGCTCGCCGAGGCCGAGCGGATCGACCCGTCGCTCGACCTGGAGGCAGCGCGGCAGCAGCTGTACAAGATCCAGGAGCGGTGGGACGCGATCGGCAAGGTGCCGCGCGAGCGGGTCCGCGAGCTGGAGGGCAAGCTCCGCACGATCGAGGAGCGGGTCCGCGGTGCGGTCGACGCGCAGTGGCGCAAGTCCGACCCGGAGGCCGAGGCCCGCGTCGCGCAGTTCCGCGAGCGCGTGGAGCAGTTCGAGGCGCAGGCCGCCAAGGCCCGCACGGCAGGCGACAAGCGCCGTGCCGAGCAGGCCGAGGCGCAGGCCAAGCAGTGGCGCGAGTGGCTGGCCGCCGCCGAGCAGGCGGTCGCCAGCCGCTAGTCGGCCGGGCACGGGCCCCGTGCCGCTCCCCGGTGGGAGCGGTGCGGGGCCCGTTCGCGTATTGCCTGTGCCATTCCGCAAAAAACGGGAGGGGCGCCGCCGTCGTGCCGTTAGCTTGTGCGGGTGATCCTTTCGGCGGACGCGGTGAATCGGACGGGCTGAGTGGCGGCGAAATCGACCGGGGACGCGTCCCCGGGCGTGCACAACGACATGAGCGGCGACTTCCACGGCACGGTGATCGGGGCCCGGGACATCGGTCGGGTCACGGTCGCCTCGTCGCCCAACCGGTTCACGACAGCCGTCGCGATGGTGCTCGCGGGCGCGGCGGGTGCGGTGGTGGCAGCGTTGGTGATGTCGGTCGCCCTGGGAGACGTGGGGAGCGGGCCCCAGGTCACCGTGGTCACCGTCGTCCCTGCTCCCGATGGGTCCACCACGTCGTCCTCGGCTGAGACCTCCGCTCCGACGACCCAGCCCGCGGCGCCGACCGCACCGGCCACGTCAGGGGTCCGCGAGGTGGTGGCGCCACCTGTCGTGACGACCGTCCGCACGACCGCGAACCCGGATGTCCCGACCGCCACCTCGACGACGACCGCGGTCCCGACCACCACCACCGCGCACCAGTGCACCTCCGAGCAAGGCGGGAACGGCGTGGTCTGGCCGCGGCGCATGCCGTGCTGACGGAATTCGCCCAACCGTCACGACGGGATCAGCGGTCCGCGGATTCGTCCGGTCGTCGCGCGGTGAATGCGGAGAAGTGTCCGGATTCCCAGCCCGCGGCGAACAACAGGTCGGGTCCGTCCTCGCCGGGGCGGTCCAGGTGCTCGGCGCGGGTCAGCCCGGCTTTGAGCGCCACCCGCTGCGACGCGGTGTTGGCGGGCCGGACCCGGGCCACGACCGGGAACGCGGGCAGGGCCGCGCGCGCCCACCGCACGACCTCGCGGGCCGCCTCGGAGGCGATGCCCCGACCCCAGGCGGCCGGGTCGAACCGGTAGAACAGGTTGAGCGCGCGCCGGTCGTCGACGTCGGTGAGCTTCACGCCGCAGAACCCGAGCGGCCGCCCGGCGTCGAGCGGGCGGACCACCCAGTAGCCGAAGCCGAAGCCGCGCCAGTGCTCCAGCCACCGCTCCAGCAGGCCGGCGGCCTCCTCGGCGGTGCGCAGGGCGTCGGACGGGTTGTGCGCGCAGGCCAGCGGGTCGCGGTGGATCTCGTGCACCGCGACCACGTCGTCCGCCACCGGCCGCCGCAACGTGAGCCGCTCGGTGCGCAGCTCCGCGTTGTCGAACCCGGCGGTCACTGCATCGGCGGCCGGGACGCGGCCAGCTTCAGCCACTTCACCAGCAGCACGACCACCGCCACCACGGCCAGGATCAGGCCGAAGCCCGGCCCCGGACCGGGGTGGTGGCCGGTCGTCGTCTGCGTGGTCCAGATCGACAGCACGCCCGCCACCGACGCGGCGAACGACGCCAGCGCGCACACCCACGCCAACGCCCACCGCCGCAACGCCAGCGCCAGCGCGGGCAGCAGCACGCCGACGACCACCGCCAGGTAGGCGAACACCTCCGGCAGCCCGTCGGCCGAGCCGAACAGGACGCTCAGACCCTGCACGCCGTCCACCCACGGCAGCGCGAGCGACACCAGGATCGCCAGCGCCGCGACGGCGATCGTCAACGCGCCGGCGCCGGGGTCGAAGCGCCTGGCCGCCGAACGGCCGACGCTGTCGATCTCCTCGCGCAGACCTGCCAGGTCGTCCCGGTCGTTCTCGCTCATCGGCAGTTCCTCACGGGGTCGCGCACCCGCCGACCGCTGCGGGCAGCGGGGCGGGCTTGCCGAACGACGGCAGACCGAGCGTCACGCCCGGCGTCTTCGGCTTCACCCCCGCCTCGGAGCGGTCACCCGCCTTGGTCCGACGGTGCGACAGCAGGGGGCCGTCCGCGATCAGGTTGTGCGGCGCGCCGTAGGTCACCACGGTCTCCACCACGTCGCCGGGCCGCACGTGCGCGTCGCCGGGCGTGAAGTGCACCAGGCGGCCGTCGCGGGCCCGACCGGTCATCCGGTGCGTCTCGGCGTCCTTGCGGCCCTCGCCGGACGCGACCAGCAGCTCGACCCTGCGGCCGACCTGCTCGCGGTTCAGCTCGTGCGCGACGTCGTTGACCAGCGTGACCAGCCGGTCGTACCGCTCCTGCACGACCTGCTTGGGCAGCTGGTCGGGCAGGTCGGCGGCGGGCGTGCCGGGCCGCTTGGAGTACTGGAACGTGAAGGCCGACGAGAACCGGGCCTCGCGGACGACGTCCAGGGTGGCCTGGAAGTCCTCCTCGGTCTCGCCGGGGAAGCCGACGATGATGTCGGTGGTGATGGCCGCGTCCGGCATGGCCGCGCGCACGTCGTCCAGGATGGACAGGTACTTCGCGGTCCGGTACGAGCGGCGCATCTCCTTGAGCACGCGGTCCGAGCCCGACTGCAGCGGCATGTGCAGCGAGTGGCACACCGCGGGCGTCTCGGCCATCGCGGCGATGACGTCCTCGGTGAAGTCCTTCGGGTGCGGCGAGGTGAAGCGGACGCGCTCCAGGCCCTCGATGCCGCCGGTGGCGCGCAGGAGCTTGCCGAACGCGTACCGGTCGCCGAACTCGACGCCGTAGGAGTTGACGTTCTGCCCGAGCAGCGTCACCTCCAGCACGCCCTCGTCGACCAGCGCCTGGACCTCGGCCAGCACCTCGCCGGGACGGCGGTCCTTCTCCTTGCCGCGCAGCGACGGGACGATGCAGAACGTGCACGTGTTGTTGCAGCCGACGGACACCGACACCCAGCCGGAGTAGGCCGAGTCGCGGCGGGCGGGCAGCGTCGAGGGGAAGGTCTCCAGCGAGTCCAGGATCTCGACCTGGGCCTCGCGGTTGTGCCGGGCGCGTTCGAGCAGCACGGGCAGCGAGCCGATGTTGTGCGTGCCGAAGACCACGTCGACCCACGGCGCGCGCTTGACGATCTCGCCCTGGTCCTTCTGCGCGAGGCAGCCACCGACGGCGATCTGCATGTCGGGGTTCGCGGACTTGGCGGGCGCGAGGTGGCCGAGCGTGCCGTAGAGCTTGTTGTCGGCGTTCTCCCGCACGGCGCAGGTGTTGAACACCACGACGTCGGGCGCGACGTCGCCTTCGGCGGGCGTGTAGCCCGCGTCCTCCAACATGCCGGCCAGGCGCTCGGAGTCGTGCACGTTCATCTGGCAGCCGAACGTGCGGATCTGGTAACTGCGAGTCACTGCACCTAGTCCTTCCGTCGGGTCCAGCGTAGAGCGTGGACGTGCGACGATGCGCGGGTGTCGGGAACGCTCCTGCGGTTGCACGCGGTCGGGGCCGCATTGGCCCTGGCCACCCTGTCGTTGACGGCGTGCGGCGACGACCTGGACCAGGTCAAGCTCACCATGGCGGCCGGCAGCCCCGGCGGGGTCTACCACGCGCTGGGCACGGCGCTGGCCGACGCGTGGACCCGCGACCCCGGCATCCCCCGCCCGCAGGTGGCGACCACGGCCGGCTCGGTGGACAACCTCGACCGGTTGCGGGCCAACCAGGCGCAGGTCGGGTTCTCGGCGGCCGACGCGGCGGAGCAGAAGCAGCAGGCCGACGCGGGGCACAAGCTGTACGCGCTGGCCCGGATGCACGACGACTACCTCCAGCTGATCGTGCGCGACGACCTGCCGGCGACCAAGCTCGCCGACCTGAAGGGCCTGCGGGTCAGCGTGGGCGCCCGCGACTCGGGCGTGTGGCTCATCGCGCAGCGGCTGCTGGAGTCGGCGGGCATCTCGCCGGAGGTCGACCTCAAGGTCCAGTACATGGACCTGCCGACCAGCGCGGACGCCATGCGGGACAACGCGCTGGACGCGTTCTTCTGGTCCGGCGGCGTCCCCACCGAGCGCGTCACCACGCTGTCGTCGGCGGTGAAGCTGCGGATGCTCGACCTGGGCGACGTGCTGCCGAAGCTGCGCCAGGCCTACCCGGTGTACGGCTCGGCGACGCTGCCCGCGTCGGCGTACGAGCAGATCGGGGGCGGCCCGGTCGTCACCCTGGTGGTCCGCAACTTCCTCCTGGTCAACGACACGATGTCCGACGACGTGGCGGAAGCGCTGGTCAGAGGCCTGTTCCAGGCCCAGCCGGCCCTGGTCGCGGCCAGTCCGGTGGCGAGGTCCATAGAGGTCCGCTCCGCGATCGAGACGACGCCGATCGAATTGCACCCCGGCGCGATGAGGTACTACCGCGACGTAAAAGTTTAGTTCTCATTTCATCATTCCTACGGTGTAAAGCCATGCGTGGGGACTCGCCCAAGTCGGGGTCAAGAAGGCGTTGGAGCGGCACCGGCCACCGCTAGGCCGTTAGCGTGATGGCAAGCCCGGGACCTGCGATGGTCCGGGTTCTTCCAGGAACCGATGCGGGGAGCTCATGTCCGTTTATTCGGTACGCGCGCGCATTCACGCGGCGTCTTCTCAGCCTATTACCCGAAAGAGTCGGCTGCCCCGGTTGGGGGTGTCCTTCGCGGTGCTCGCCGTACTGGCCGGCACCGGTTTCGACGCCCCACCGCGGTGGCCGACCCGAATTCAGGTGTTCGTGGCCAACAGCGGCTCCGACAACGTCACCGTGTACGACACCCGGCTGGGCAAGGTCACGGCCACCATGGGTGTCGGCGACTACCCCGCGGGTGTCGGCGCACACCCGGCCGGTCACCGCGTCTACGTCACGAACGAGTCCTCGAACACCGTCTCGGTGATCGACACCCGGACCCTCGCGGTCGTCGCGACCGTGCCCGTGGGGCCCAACCCGTTCGGCGTCGCCGCCACACCCACCCACGCCTACGTCACCAACTTCGGCCGCGACGACGTCACGGTCATCGACACCGCGACGAACGCGCCGGTGAAGACCATCCCGGTCGGCCGGTTCCCGCACAGCGCGGTGGCCAGCCCCGACGGCTCGCGGGTGTACGTGACCAACAACGGCGGCGACAGCGTCACGGTCATCGACACCGCCTCGCAGACGGCCGTCGGCACCATCCCGGTCGGGGTCTTCCCGTCGGGCATCGCCATCAGCCGGGACGGCGAGCGCCTGTACGTGGCCAACACCGGCAGCGACACGGTCACCGTCATCGAGACCGACGACAACCGACCGACCGAGACCACCAAGGTCGGCGACGCGCCCCTCGGCGTCTCGGTCACGCCGGGCGGCCGGGTGCACGTCGCGAACACCGGCTCGGACACGGTCAGCGTCCTGGGGCCCACCGGCAAGCCCATCGAGGTCGTCAAGGTCCAGCGGATGCCCGAGGGCTCCGCGGCAGCGCCCGACGACAGCTTCGTGTACACCACCAACACGGGGTCCGACACCGTGTCGGTGATCAACGCCGAGACCGGCGAGCCCGCCGCCCGGTTCGCCGTCGGCGACGCGCCCGAAGGCGTCGCGGTCACGTCCTGACCGGGGTCAGGCCGCGGGGAACTCCACGGTCACCCGCAGGCCTCCGCCCTCCGGCGACTCCAACCGCACCGAGCCGTCCACCCGTTCCACGATCTGCCGCACCAGCGCCAGGCCCAGGCCGGAGCCCTGCACGTTCTGGTGCGCCGGGCTGCGCCAGAACCGGTCCGTGGCGCGGTCCAGCTCCTCCGGCGCGAGGCCGGGGCCCTCGTCCTGCACCGACAACCGCACCACGCCGTCGCGCCGCCGGACGTCGACGCGCACCAAGGTGCCATCGGAGGTGAACTTCAGCGCGTTGTCCAGCAGCGCGTCCAGCACGGTCTCCACGCCGCGCGGCGGCACCAGGGCCCGGCCGCCCGGCTCGCCGTCCAGCACCAGGTGCACCTCGCGCGCCGCCGCGGCGGGCTGCCACGCCGACAGCCGGCCGGCCACCGCCCGGTCCACGTCCACCGGCACGGGGTCGACCGACTGCGCGCCCGCGCGCGCCATGGACAGCAGCTCGTCCAGGATCCGGTTGAGCCGGTTCGCCTCGTCCAACGCCGCCGCCTGGTGCGCGGCGCCCTCGCCGGCCACGTGGTCCTCCAAATTGGACAGACGCAGCTTCAACGCGGTCAACGGGTTGCGCAGCTGGTGCGAGGCGTCCGCGACGAACGCGCGCTGCGCGGCCAGCACGTCGCTCACGTTCGCCGCCATCTGGTCGAACGACCGCGACAGCTGCCGCAGCTCCGGCGGGCCGTCCGACGAGCCGACCGGCTGCACGGGCTGCCCGGACACCACCGCCGCGAGCAGCCGCCCGGTCGCGTCGTCCAACCGCCGCACGGGCCGCAACGTCCACCGGACCAGCGGCAACGCCACGAACACGCCGAGCACGAGGACCAGGGTGCTCCCGCCGAGCAGCACCGACCACCACAGCAGGACCTCGGCCCGCGTCTTCGACGTCGGCGAGAACGTCACCACCGCGCCGCGGACCTCGCCCGCCTCCAGCACCGGCTCGGCCAGCACCAATTCGGTCGACTCCCACGGCATGACCAGCTCCGGCGCGCCCGGCTGGCGGCCGGCCAGCGCGGCGTGCACCAGGTCCGCCACCTCGGGCGCGGACACGTCCACGTCGTCCGAGGACGCCGCCACCACCTGCCCGTCCCGCCCGAGCAGGGCCACCCGGATGCCGTACAGCTCGTAGTAGCGGCGCAGCTCGGGCTTGAGCACCTCGGGCTGGTCGTCGATGAACGGCCGCTGCGCCACGGACGCGAACCGGGTGGTGTCGGTGAGCCGGTCCAGGAACATCTCCTGCTGCTCGGCCTGCGCCATGCCGCGGCCGAGGGGGACGCCCAGGCCGAGGAGCACCAGCACGACCAGCGTCAACACGATGCCCAGCAGCCGCGACCGCACTCAGCCCCCGCTCAACCGGTACCCGACACCGCGCACCGTCTCCAACAACGAAGGACGCCCGAGCTTGGTCCGCAGCGTCGCCACGTGCACGTCCAGGGTCCGGTTGGCCCCCGCCCAGGTGCGTCCCCACACCTCGGCCAGGATGCGCTCCCGGGTGCACACCGCGCCACCCGCCGCCACCACCAGCGCCAACACCTGGAACTCCTTGCGCGAGAGCGCCACGGGTTCACCCGCCACGGTGACCTCGTGCCGACCGAGGTCGACCCGCACGTCGGCGACCTCGAACACCTCGGTGCCGGTGCCGCCGACGCCGACCGGGTCGCCGCGCCGCCGCCGCACCGCGTGCACGCGGGCCACCAGCTCGCCCACGTCGTAGGGCTTGACCAGGTAGTCGTCCGCCCCGGCGTGCAGGCCGAGGATCCGGTCGTCGATCTCGCCGCGGGCCGACACGACGATGATCGCGACGTCACTCGCCGCACGGATGTGCCGGCAGAGCGTGACACCGTCCACATCGGGCAGGCCCAGGTCGAGCAGCACCACGTCGACCCCGGTCAGCCGATCGAGTGTCCCCCGACCGGTGGCCTGCCGGTCCACCGTGAAACCACGTCGGGTCAGCGCCGGTACCAGCGCTTCCGCCACGCGGTCGTCGTCCTCGACCAACAGCACCCGCACCGTGGAGCCTCCCCGATAAGTGTCGCCACCCTGTGACAGAGTTGAGACCCTAAGTCTTGCTCAACCGCCTGGACTGGTGTGGTGATTCACACCTAGGTTTCCGCCATCGCTCAGGAACCCCTACTGGAGGACTGATGACCGCCGCCACTCCTGCACCGCCGATGATCCGGATGGCGGGCGTGGACAAGTTCTTCGGACCTCTGCACGTCCTCAAGGACGTCACGCTGGAGGTGCCGAAGGGGCAGGTCGTCGTCGTGCTCGGGCCGTCCGGTTCGGGCAAGTCCACGCTGTGCCGCACGATCAACCGGCTCGAGCCGATCGAGTCCGGCGTCATCGAGGTGGACGGCCAGGCGCTGCCCGCCGAGGGCAAGGAACTCGCCCGGTTGCGCGCCGACGTCGGCATGGTGTTCCAGTCGTTCAACCTGTTCGCCCACAAGAGCATCGTCGACAACGTGATGCTGGCCCCGCTGAAGGTCCGCAAGACCCCGGCGGCCGAGGCCCGCAAGACGGCCATGGAGCTGTTGGAGCGGGTCGGCATCGCGAACCAGGCGGAGAAGTACCCCGCCCAGCTCTCGGGCGGGCAGCAGCAGCGCGCGGCGATCGCCCGCGCCCTGGCGATGCGGCCCAAGGTGATGCTGTTCGACGAGCCGACCTCCGCGCTGGACCCCGAGATGGTCCAGGAGGTGCTGGACGTGATGACGACGCTGGCCAAGGAGGGCATGACCATGCTCGTGGTGACCCACGAGATGGGCTTCGCCCGCAAGGCCGCGGACCGCGTCATCTTCATGTCCGACGGCGAGGTCGTCGAGGACTCGACGCCGGAGGCGTTCTTCTCCGCGCCGAAGTCCAACCGCGCGAAGGACTTCCTTGGCAAGATCCTGACCCACTGAAGTCCCACGAACGCGGCGCTGAGCCTGGCGCCGCACTACCGAAGAAGAGCAGGAGAAGGACGATGAGGGTTCGCACCCTTGCGGTGGCGCTGCTGGCCGGCGGCCTCGCCCTGACCGCATGCGGCAAGGAGGGTGGCCCTGGCGACACGGGCACTGCCCCCTCCCAGCAGGTCGCCGCCGACGTGAAGGTCGACGGCTCGCCGACCTTCGACAAGATCAAGGCCCGTGGCCGCGTCATCGTCGGTGTCAAGGAGGACCAGCCCGGTCTGGGTTACAAGGACCCGACCAGCGGCAAGTTCACCGGCTTCGACATCGAGATCGCGAAGCTGGTCGCCGCCAAGCTCGGCTACGGCGACGACAAGATCGACTACAAGGCCATCCCCTCGGCCGGTCGCGAGCAGGCGCTGATCAACGGCGACGTGGACTACTACGTCGGCACCTACACGATCAACGCCAAGCGCAAGGAGCAGGTCGGGTTCGCCGGCCCGTACTTCACCGCCGGGCAGGACCTGCTGGTGAAGAAGGACGACAACACGATCACCGGCCCCGAGACCCTCAAGGGCAAGAAGGTCTGCTCGGTGACCGGCTCCACGCCGATCCAGAAGGTCAAGTCCGAGGGCCTGACCGAGCCGGAGAACATCGTCGAGCTCCAGACCTACTCGCTGTGCGTCGAGCAGCTGGAGCAGGGCGCGGTCGACGCCGTCACCACCGACGACGCGATCCTCAAGGGCTACGCCTCGCAGTCGCCGACCACGCTGAAGGTCGTCGGCAAGACGTTCTCGAACGAGCCGTACGGCATCGGCCTCCCCAAGGACGACAAGGCCCTGCGCACCAAGGTCAACGACATCCTGGACGAGGCCATCAACGGCGGCGCGTGGCAGGCGGCCTACGACGCCACCCTGGGCCAGTCGGGCTCGTCGGCCGACAAGCCCGTGATCGAACGCTACTGATCTCGTTCCCGCGGCCGGTCGTCGGTGTTCCGGCGGCCGGCCGCACCACACCCACCTAGCCGAGGAAGCCGATGGACGTCCTGCTCGACAACCTCGACCTGTACGGGCCCGGGTTCCTCAACACCGTTGAGCTGTTCCTGATCTCCGCGGTCGGGTCGCTGGTGTTGGGGACGATCCTGGCGATGCTGCGGGTCGCGCCGGTCCCCGTGCTGCGAGCCATGGGCACCGCCTACGTGACGATCGTCCGCAACACCCCGCTCACGCTCGTGTTCTTCTTCTTCGCCTTCGCGTTCCCGCTGCTCAAGATCGTGACCGCGGACACGTTCGGCGGTTCGGCGGCCAGCTTCTACTTCAGCGCCGCCCTCACCGCGCTGATCCTCTACACGGCGGCGTTCGTGTGCGAGGTCGTGCGGGCCGGCATCAACACCGTCCCGGTCGGCCAGGCGGAGGCCTCGCGCGCGCTCGGCCTGACGTTCGGCCAGATGCTCGGGTCCGTGGTGCTGCCGCAGGCCACCCGCGCGGTCGTGCCGCCGATGATGAGCACGATGATCGCCCTGCTGAAGAACACCACCATCGCGGCGGGCTTCTCGGTGTTCCAGGCGGGCTCCATCAGCGCCAACCTGTCCGAGCGCGGCGAGAACCAGCTGTTCGGCCTGCTCTGGGTCGCCGGCTTCTTCGTGGTGCTCGTGATCCCCATGACCCTGCTGCAACGCAGCCTTGAGAAGCGGTGGAGCATCGCCCGATGAGCTCGGTCCTGTTCGACGTCCCCGGGCCGCGGGCCCGGCTGCGCCACCGCCTCTACGCGGTGATCGGCACCCTCGTGCTGGTCGCGGGCATCGGCTTCGTGATCTACCGGTTCGCCGAGAGCGGCCAGTTCGAAGGCCGGAAGTGGTCCTGGCTCGAGTACAAGAACATCCAGCTGACCCTGGTCGACGCGCTGCTGAACACGCTCAAGGCGTTCGGCCTCGGCGCGGTGTTCGCCCTGCTCTTCGGCGCGATCTTCGCCGCCGGGCAGCTCTCCGACCACAAGGTCATCCGCGTGCCGTCGATGCTGGTCGTCGAGCTGTTCCGCGCGGTGCCGCTGGTCGTGCTGATCTTCGTCTTCCACTACGGCGTGTCGCTCGGCCCGCCGCTCTACTCGGTGGTGCTCGGCCTGACGCTCTACAACGGCTCGGTGCTCGCCGAGGTGTTCCGCGCAGGTGTGCTGTCGCTGCCGCGCGGGCAGAGCGAGGCGGCCTACGCGGTGGGCATGCGCAAGACCCAGGTGATGAGGCACGTGCTGCTGCCGCAGGCCGTGCGGGCGATGCTGCCGGCGATCATCAGCCAGCTGGTCGTGCTGCTGAAGGACACCGCGCTCGGCTTCCTCATCACCTACGACGAGCTGCTGGACTTCGCCCGCGACATCGGCAGCCAGTTCCAGTTCGGCCGGCCGCTGGTGCCCGTCACGATCATCGTGGCCGCGATCTACATCTCCATGTGCCTGCTGCTGACGTGGCTGGCGACGTACCTGGAGAAGCGCAGCCGGCGGGACAAGAAGGTCATCGAGCTGGAGAAGAAGCCGGCCGAGGACGTCGTCGCGGCGGCGGTCTGAGGGTGGCCGCGCTCGCGGCGTCCGGCGCGTTGTTCCTCGACGCGCTGGGCCGCGTGCTCGTGGTCGAACCGACCTACAAGGACCACTGGGAGATCCCCGGCGGTGCGGTCGAGCCGGGCGAGACGCCGCGCGAGGCGTGCGCCCGGGAGGTGCTGGAGGAGCTGGGCCTGGCCGTCGAGCCGGGCCCGCTGCTCGTCGTGGACTGGGCGCCGTCGGGGGAGCAGGAGCGGATCCTGTTCATCTTCGACGGCGGTTCGCTCGGCTCGGCCACCATCCGGCTGCAAGCCTCCGAGCTGCGCAGTTACCGCTACATCGAGCCCGCCGAGGTGCCGGACGCGCTGATACCCCGGCTGGCCAGGCGGGTGTCCGCCGCGCTCGACGCACGTGAGCGCGGCGTGACCCTCTACCTCGAACACGGGCTAGTAGCGCAGTAGCGCGCCCACGCCCTCCCGCAGCCCGGCGGCGTCGGTGACGACCACCTGCGCGCCGGTGGCGGCCGCGGCGGTGCCCAGCGCCTCGTCGGCCCGCTGCTCGCCGACGTGCTCGACGCCGAGGCCGCGCAGGTCCTTCTCCCGCAGCGCGAGCTGCGCCGGGTCGTCGCCGGAGAACACGGTGCGGTCGCCGAGCGCGGGGTCGGACACCAGCAGCGCGGCGACCTTCGCCTCGCGCAACGCCTCCACCACGGGCGCCAGGCCCTGCACCGCGCGTCCGTGCGGGCGGCCAGCCTCGGCGGTGAACTCCTCCACCACGTCGTTGTCCAGGTCGAACTGGTACTGGGCCACGAGCGACTGCACGGCGTGGTCGAACGCGGCGTCGTCCGCGCCCTCGGCCAGGGACGCGCCCTCCACCTCGATCAGCACGTCGCGGCACCGGGGGCTCAGCTCCTCGCGCACGTCGGCACGCGCCTGCACCTCGCCGCCCAGGACCAGCAGCCGGGCGTCCAGGTCCGTCACCAGCCGGTCGGCCTCGGCGGCCACCAGCGCGGCGTTGCGCTTGGTCGTCTCCTCGACGGCCTTCTGCAACCGCCGGTGCGACCAGCCGCCGCCGGGGACCTTGTGCAACGGGTGCTGCTCACCGCGCACCTGGTCGTGCACCTCGCCCGCGCGCTCACCGTGCCCGTCGTACCCGTGCAGGTCCGCGCCCGCCCGGTCGACCAGGACCACGACGTGCGGCACGGCGGGTTCCATCCAGGTGGCCAGCGGCAGCAGGTGCGGCCGGTCCGACCAGCGCGCCGTCTCCACGGCGGGCGGGCGCGGCAGCACCCGGTCCAGCAGCAGAGTGCCCCGTGCGGCGACGAGCGCCCGGCCCGACTTGCCCGGCACCGGCGTCAGCACCGCTTCCTGCAGCGCGTCCAGCGTCGCGTCGTCCGCGCCCTGCCGGGCCAGTTCCTCGCGCACCCCGCGCCAGCGCAGCTCCATGGCCTTGGCCGCGTCCTCGGTGTCGTGCGAGGCGTCCAGGTAGACCGACGCGAACGGGCCGCGTTGCCTGACCAGCTCTCCCAACGAAGACATGTCCATTGGCCTCGGCTACCCGATCGTGCGCCGCGTAACCTCAGGGGCATGGTGGACGAACCGGGTGCGATCACCAGGGTGCAGCAGAACGCCGTCGACCACCTGCTCAGGGTGGGCATCAGCGGGTTCGGGCCGTTCAAGGGCGCCCGGCAGATGGCAGTGGAGGCGCTGGACAAGGGGTTGACGCCGGAGGAGGCGATCAAGCACCTGATCCGGACGCACGTGGCGGCGGCCGGCGTGCAGGGCTTCGCCACGAACGTCGGCGGCCTGATCACGTTGCCGATCACCCTGCCCGCGAACCTGACCGCGTCCTACCTCGTGCAGACGCACCTGATCGCGTCGATCGCCGCCGTGCACGGGCACGACCTGGAGAGCGACGAGGTGCAGACGGCGATCCTGGTGTGCCTGCTGGGCAACGCGGGGACGGAGCTGCTGAAGAAGGCGGGCATCAAGGTGGGCTCCCGGCTCACCATGAACCTGATCGAGCGGATCCCCGCCCAGCTCATCCGCGAGGTCAACAAGCGCGTCGGCTTCACCCTCCTGGCCAAGTACGGCACCACCAAGGCGACCGTGACCCTGGCCAAGGGCGTGCCGCTGGTGGGCGGTGTCATCGGGGGCACGTTCGACGCCGTCACGACCCGCGCCGTGGGCGCCTTCGCCTCCCGCTTCTTCACCGAACGCGAGGAACCGCCCGCGGTCGTGGACGGCACCGTGATCGAGGGCGAGATCGTCTCGATCGTCGACGGCCACGAGTAGCCGACCGCCGTACGATCTTCGGTGATTGGCCCAATGAACTGGCCTGGAGTTGGCCCTTAGTCTGGGCCAATCGGGCACCTAGCGTGACGTCCATGGGGACGACGAAGGTGCTCGCGATCGCTCAAGCAGCCAACTCGGTGGGTGACGGGGCGTTCTACGTCTGCTCCGCCCTCTACTTCACTCGGATCGTGGGCCTGTCGGCGACGCAGGTCGGCGTGGCGCTGACGGTGGCCTGGGCGGTCGGGGCGGTGGTCGGGGTGGGGTTGGGGCACTTCGCCGACCGGGTCGGGCCGAGGCGGGTGGCGGTCGGGTTGGCGGTCGTCACGGCGGGGGCGTTGGCGTCGTTCCTGGTGGTCCGCTCGTTCTGGGCGTTCGTGGTGGCCGCGTGCGTCTACGCGTGCGGGCAGTGCGGGTTGGCCGCCGCACGGCAGGCGTTGCTGGCGGGGTTGGTCGGGCCCGGGGAGCGGACGGGGGTGCGGGCCCTGCTGCAGTCCGTGGTCAACGGTGGGCTCGCGGTCGGCGCGGGGCTCGGCGGGGTGGCGTTGCACGTGGACACGGCGGCGGCGTACCTGGTGGTGTTCGCGGTGGACGCGGTCGGGTTCCTGGTCGCGGCGGTAGTGCTGCGCCGGGTGCCGGAGGTGGAGGCGGTCGCCACCACGGGACGGCTCGGTGTACTTCGGGACCGGCCGTACGCCCTGGTGACGTTGCTGAACTCGGTGTCGCTGCTCTACATGCCGATGCTGAGCCTGGTCGTGCCGCTGTGGGTCGCCGAACGCACCTCCGCCCCGAAGTGGGTCGTCAGCCTGCTCTTCGTGCTCAACACGGCTGCGGTGGTGGTGGGGCAGGTGCGGCTGGCGCGCGGTGTCACGGACCTGCGCACGGCGACGCGGTCGGTGCGGCGGGGTGGCGTGCTGTTGCTGGCGTCCTGCGTGGTGTTCGCCCTGTCCGCAGGTGTACCCGATTGGGTGGCCGTGGCGCTGCTCGTGGGTGCGGCGGGCATCCAGGTCGTCGGCGAGATGCGGCACGGCGCGGGCTCGTGGGAGATCGGGTTCGGCCTCGCGCCGGCCGACAAGCAGGGCCAGTACCAGGGGTTCTACGGCACGGGCACGGCCGTGGCGCGCACCGTCGGCCCGCTGCTGCTCACCACCCTCGTGCTGGGCGGGGGAGCGGTGGGCTGGCTCGTGCTCGGCGCGCTGTTCCTGGCCGCCGCGCTGGCCATGACGCCCGCCGTGGCGTGGTCCGAGCGGTCGCGGCGGAAAATGATTGGCGTCGCGGCGTGAACCAGGCTACGGTCATGACCATGTTCTTCCAGATCTACCTCTGAGGACTTCTTCCTCCAGCGCCGCACCGGCCTCGGGCCGTGCCGCGCCCTTCTCCTGGTGGCCTTAGCGGCTCTTCTCACGACCGTGTCGAACCACGGGTCGTAGCCCTTTGCACGCCTCGAACACCGAGGAGGCGAACGCATGCCCACCATGCGCAACGAACCGCCACACGACGACCAGCCGACCAACCGCGCCGCACGCCGCGGCGCCCGCGGCAACGGCGCGGTGCACCCGCGCTTCGGCGGTGGCCGAGCCGTCGTCAACCCGCGCCAGTACGCCATGCGGCGTCGCTGACCAGCGACATCGCCACACCCAGGAGGCAAACATGACCGATCAGGACGTTCCGCAGGCCGACGGCGGCGAGCAGGACCAGCCGGAGCAGCCCGCCGTTCCGCTCAACCGCGCGGCCCGCCGCGGTCACGCCCAGAAGAACGACGGCGTGAACAAGAACCCGGGCCGCCCGCACCAGAACACGTTCGTCGGACGGCGCGTGTTCCGGCGCACGAGCGGGGGCTGAGCGACGACGACCACCGGCACGCGACCGCTCGACTAGTCTCCGGTGCGCGATGAGCGCACACCTGGTGAGCCCGGAGCTGGTCGGGCGGTCGGCCGAACTCGGGCACCTCGCGGGCGCGTTCGACCACGCGCCCGCGACGGTGCTCGTCGGCGGTGAGGCGGGCGTCGGCAAGTCCCGGCTGCTCGACGACTTCACGTCGCGCCTGGACGCCACCGTGCTGCTCGGCGGATGCGTCGAGCTGGACGGGCTGCCGTTCGCGCCGTTCGTCGCGGCCCTGCGCGGTGTCGGGGTGACCGACTCCGAACGCGCCGACCTTGCGCCGCTGCTGCCGTCCTTCCACGGCGAGGCGACGGGCGACGAGGCGCGACCGAGGCTGTTCGAGGGCGTCGTGTCGTTGCTGGCCAGGCTTTCCGCGCCACGACCGGTGGTGCTCGTGGTCGAGGACGCGCACTGGCTCGACCGCTCCAGCCGCGACCTGCTCGACTTCCTGGTGCGCAACCAGCGCGCGGTGCCGCGGTCGTTGGTCGTGGTGACCTACCGCTCCGACGAACTCGGCGGACCGGTGCGGCCGTTGCTGGCCGAGCTGAGCCGGGTGCCGTGGGTGCGCCGGATCGAGCTGCCCCGGCTGTCCGCCCGCGACGTGCGGGCCCAGCTGCGCGGGATCCTCGGCGCGGAACCGGATCCGGTGGCCGCGAGCGCCGTGTTCCGGCGCAGCGAGGGCAACCCGCTGTTCGTCGAGGCGCTGGTGGACGGCGCGGCGGAGCTGTCGCTGGAGGAGTTGCTGCTCAGCCGGGTCGAACGGCTGGAGCCGGACGCCGTCGCCCTGGTGCGCGCCGCCGCCGTCGGTGGCCGACGTGTGTCCCACGAGATCCTGAGCGAAGTGCACGACGTCACGCCGATGCGGTCCATCGTGGACGGTGGCGTGATGGTGGTGGACGGTGACGGCTACGCGTTCCGGCACGCGTTGATCCGCGACGCGGTCTACCGGCGGCTGCTCCCCGGCGAACGGGTCGAGCTGCACGCGCGGTACGCCGCCGTGCTGCCGGGGTCCGCAGCCGCCGAGCTGGCGCACCACCGGTACGCGGCCGGTGACGTCGCGGGCGCGGTGTCCGCCGCGTGGGAGGCCGCCGGCCACGCCCGTCGCGCGTTGGCCTACGCCGAGCAGCTGGCCATGCTCGACCGCGTGTTGTCCTTGTGGGACAACGCGTCGCACCTCGGCGTCGACCGCCTCACCGTGCTGGAGGCGGCCGGCGAGGCGGCGAGCCGCGCGGGGGAGCACGAGCGCGGCGAGGAGCTGACCAGCGAGCTGCTGGCCCACCTCGACCCGGGGGCCGAGCGGATCCGGTACGCGGCAGTGTTGGAGCAACGCGGTCAGCTGCGCGCCCAGCTCGCGCGGCGGGGCGCGCTCGAAGACCACCGCGAGGCCGTGCGGCTCGCGCCCGAGGGGCACCCGATCCGCGGTTACCTGCTCAACTCGCTGGCTGCCCGGCTGATGGCGATCCCGCTCCCGGACGAGGCGCGCGAGGTCGCGGAAGAGGCGCTGGACGCGGCCCACCACGCCGGCGACGACCCGTCCGAGGCCGCCGCCCTGATCACCCTGGCCGTGCTGGACGCGCGGCTCGGCGACCTGGACGCGCAGCTGCCCCGGCTGCGCCGCGCGCGGGCCATCGCGGAGAACGTCGCCGCGCACCGCGTGCGGCTGCGCGCGCTGCACTGCGAGTCGTCGTTGTCCGAGGCGTACGGGCGGGTCGCGGAGGCCGAGGAGCTGGCCCGGCTGGGCCTGCGGACGGCCCGCGAGCTCGGGTTGGCCCGGTCCGCCGGCGCGTCGCACGCCGTGGACCTGACCAGGGCGTTGATCGCGGCGGGCCGGTGGGACGAGGCGCTGGAGTGCGTCGACCACGCCCTCGACCACGCGCCGCCGGCGGTCTACCACGCGCACCTGCTGTGCCTGGCGGGGTTCGTGGACGTGCGGCGCGGCCAGGTCGACCGGGCCGAGTGGGCGTTGACCAGGGCGCGGGAGCTGGCCGACGCCCCGTTCGTCCAGGACCCGCTGCAACTGCACCGGCTGGAGGCCGAGGTGCGGTGGGCGCAGGGCCGGGTGGACGAGGCGGCGGCCGTGGTGCGGGCCGCGTTCGCCCTGCCGCACGCGCGGATCGCGTCCCGGTTCTCCTGGCCGCTGGCCGCGTTGGGCGTGCGGCTCGGGGTGACCGTGCCGGACCTGCCGGTCGCCGGGCCGGTGCAGGCCGCGTGGGCGTCGACGTGCCGGGGCGAGTGGCGGGCCGCGGTCGAGGCGTGGGAGGCGTTGGGCCAGCCCTTGTGGCACGCCGAGGCGTTGTTCGGGCTGGCCTCGGAGACCCGGGACGCCGAGGCGTTGCGGCGGGCGGCGGAGCTGGCCGAGGGGCTGGGCGCGACGCCGTTGCGCGACCGGGTCGCGGAGCTGGCGCGGCGGGCGCGGGTGACGTTGACGGGCGAGGGCGACTCGCACCGGGCCAGGTTCGGGTTGACCGCGCGCGAGGTGGAGATCCTGCGGCTGGTCACGGACGGCCTGGCCAACCGGGAGATCGCCGAACGGCTCTTCATCTCGGTGAAGACGGCGAGCGTGCACGTGTCGAACATCCTCGGCAAGCTCGGCGTGGCCAACCGGGTCGAGGCGGCGGCGACGGCGCACCGGCTGAGGCTGTTCGAATAGGGCTCGTGCCCGATGCCGCGCGGGGCGCCTTAGACCGACCGTTGACGGCATGGAGATCTTGGGGATCGCGGGGAGCCTCCGCGCGCAGTCGTTCAACCGGAGGCTGTTGGCCGCCGCACGGCACGAGCTGCCGGCCGGCGCGCGGTTGGCGTCGTGGGACGGGCTGGCGTCCGTGCCGCCGTTCGACGAGGACGCCGAGGACGGACCGGTGCCGCCGCCGGTCGTGGCGTTGCGGGAGGCGGTCGCGTCGGCCACCGCGTTGCTGATCGCGACGCCGGAGTACAACGGGTCGGTCCCGGGGCAGTTGAAGAACGCGCTGGACTGGGCGTCCCGGCCGCGCGGCACGGGCGTGCTGACGGGCAAGCCGGTCGCCGTGGTCGGCGCGAGCCCCAGCCCGCACGGCGCGGCGTCGGCGCAGGAGGACCTGCGGAGGGTGCTGACCGCGGCCGGTGCGACGGTGATCGGCGCGCCGGTGGTGGTCGGGCACGCGTTCCGCCGGTTCGACGAGCACGACAGGTTGCTGGACCACGAGCTGCGCGCGGCGCTGGGCGGGGTGCTCGCCGAGCTGGTCGGCCGGGTGGCCGCGTGACCGCCGTCGTGGAGCGCACCCGCTGGAGCGCGGTGTGGGCGGTGTCGTCCGCGATCGTGCTGGGGGCGCTCGACCTCACCGCCGTGGCGGTGGCGTTGCCGGTGCTCGGGGCGGAGCTCGACGCCGGGCCCACGGTCACCCAGTGGGTCCTGCTGGCCTACAACATCCCGTTGATCGCGTTGAGCATCCCGGCCGGCAGGTGGCTGGACCGGGCCGGGCACCTGCCCGCGTTCCTGCTGGCGGTCGGCGGGTTCGGGGCGACCAGCCTGCTGATCGCGCTCGCGCCCAACGCCGCGGTGGTGTTGATCGGACGGGCCTTGCAGGGGGTGTTCAGCGCGTTGATCGGCGCACTGGCCATGCCGGTCATCGCGGCCAACGTGCGCCCGGAACACCGAGCGCGCGCGATGGGGATCGTGCTCACGCTGATCCCGTTGAGCGGCGTGGCCGGACCGGCGTTCGGCGGGGTGCTGACCGACCTGTTCGGCTGGCGGTCCGTCTTCCTGATCAACCTGCCGGTGGTGGCGCTCGCCGTGCTGGTCGGGCGGCGGGGGATCGCGACGGACGGGCGCGGGTTGCCGTGGCCGGGCGCGCGGCTGCTGGTCGAGTCGGCGGTGCTCGGTGCGCGGGTGGTGCGGCTGCCGTCGGTGGCGGCGCCCCTGGTGGCGATGGTGCTGATCGTGATCGGGGCCGGTGCGCTGCACTTCGCCGTGCCCTACGCGTTGGTGGACCTCCCGTCGCGCACGGTCGGGCTGGTGCTGCTGGCGTTCTCGGCGGGGATGGCGGTGCTGTCGCCGGTGGCGGGGGTCATCGCGGACCGGTACGGGTACCGGCTGGTCGCCGTGGTCGGCACGGCGGTGGCCTTGATCGGTACGGTCCTGCTGCTCCAGGCGGGTGACGACCCGTGGGACCTGGCGTGGCGGCTGGCGGTGGTCGGGATCGGGCACGGGCTGTTCGCCGGGCCGAACGCGGCGGCCGTCATGGCGCGGACGCCACCGGAGCTGATGGGCACCTCCGGAGGCGTGACGACGCTGGTCCGCACGGTCGGCTTCTCGGTCGGGCCGGCGTTGGGAGCGGCGCTCGGCGGGTTCCACCAGACCGTCGTGGTGCTGGTCGCGATCACCGCCGCGGGCGTCCTCGCGACGGTCGCGCGGGTCGGGACGACGTGACGCCGGTCGTGCTCTCTTCGGGCGCGCGATCTGCCGATCACGTCCTCGGCGAACTAGCCTGAGCTGGGTAGCAACCGGGTCTGGCGGAGATCGGGAGGCGCCCATGAGGATCGCTGACGTGTTGCGCAACAAGGGTTCGGCCGTGGCCACGGTCGAGTCGAGAGCGTCGGTCGCGGAGCTCGTCGCCGCGCTGGCCGAGCACAACGTGGGCGCGATGGTCGTGCTCGGGCCCGGGGGCATCGCCGGGATCGTGTCCGAACGCGACGTCGTGCGGAAGCTGAACGACCGGGGCGGCGAGCTGCTGGCCGCGCCGGTGGCGGAGATCATGACCAGCGAGGTGCTCACCTGCACGCCGCGGGACTCGGTCGACAGCCTCACGGTGTTGATGACCGAGCGGCGCATCCGGCACGTGCCGGTGGTCGACGGCGGTGAGCTGGTCGGCATCGTGAGCATCGGCGACGTGGTGAAGAGCCGGATCAACCAGTTGCAGGAAGACCACGACCAGCTGACCGCGTACATCGTGCAGGGGTAGCCACCGGCCGCGCGGGCGTCCCCGGGTGTCCGCGCGGCCGCGTCGTCAGCTGTCGCGCCCGCGGTGGTAGTGCCGGCTGACCCTGGCCCGGTTGCCGCACGAGGGCTTGCACCACTCCTGCCGTGGGTGCGCCTTGACGAAGTACCGGATGCACCGGGGCGCGGGGCAGGCGCGCAGGTCGGCCCGCGTGCCGCCGGCCAGGAACTCGATCGCCGCGGTCGCCACCGCCGCCAGCAGGCGGTCGCCCTCGTCGGCCGAGTCCACGTAGCGCAGCCTCGGCTGATCGTCCCACTCCAACCGCGCCGCCCGCGGCGCCCGCGCGGCGGCGTCGTTGACGACCTCCAGCGCGCGTCCGACGTCCATCAGGTGCGGCGTGTCCAGGCGTTCGTCGGCCTGCGCGGCGTGCGCGAACAGCGACCGCACGGCCCAGCGCAGCTCGACCGCCCGCTGCCGCAGCGCCTCGTCCGCCCGCACCCCGGCCCACGCGGTGAAGCCCTCCGGCGTGGCCAGGTCGTCCACGAGCCCGCCGTGCCCGTCGTGCCGGACCGTGCCCGCGAACTCCAGAGCCAGTGCCACCTGGCCGAGTCTAGTGATAGGTTCCCTAACGGACTTGAGTGAATCAACCATTAGGGGGAACGTGTGACGATCCAGGCGAACGCGCTGGACGCCCACCGCAGGCTGGCCGCCGCGATCGAGGACCTGACCGACGAGCAGGTGGCGCAGCCGTCGGCGCTGCCCGGCTGGACCCGTGGCCACGTGCTGGTCCACCTGGCGAACGTCACGGTCGCGCTGGCGGGCCAAGCCGAGCACGAGGGCACGAAGGTCGAGCCCTACCCCGGTGGCCGACCCGCCCGGGACGCCGCGATCGAGGCGGGCGCCGGGCGTTCCGCGGCGGAGCACCGGGCCGCGATCGCCGACGCCGTCGCCCGGCTCACCAAGGCGTGGGACGACGTCCGGGACTGGGACACCCCGGTCTACTACCGCGACGGCACGCTGACCGGCACCGCCTACGGGGTCTGGCGCGAGGTCGAGATCCACCTGCGCGACCTCGACCTCGGCACCGTCACCTGGTCGCCCGAGTTCTGCGAGCACGCCGTCGACTTCCTGTCCGCCCGCGTGCCCGACGGCGTCCGGCTCACCCTCCAGGCCCCGGAACGCCGGTGGAGGATCGGCGAGGGCGAGGACGTCACCCTGACCGGCTCGCTCACCGACCTGACCGCGTGGCTGGCGGGCCGCGAGCCGGCCGGGACGATCACCGGCGAGGCGCCCGAGCTCAAGCCCTGGCCGTAGCCCGGTCGGGCAGGTCCAGGCCGAACTCCTCGCGCAGCACCGTCTCCCGCTCCCCGGGCGTCAGGGTGCGCTTGACGACCGAGCCGTCCGGGCGCGTCTCGGTCAGCTCGAAGTCCTTGAGGTTGTGGCGGGCGTGGTCGTCGGTGCGCTGCGCCAGCAGTGGGCCGACGAACGAGGACGCCGGGTTCGTGGACATGTAGTAGTTCAGGATCCGGTAGTCGGCGGGCCCGCGCGGGTCCTCGGTGAAGTCGTACAGCGCGAACCAGTCGCCGGCCTGCAACGACCGGAGCGTCCACACGCCGTCGGCGTGGTCGAGCCGGAACGTCCAGTCGCCCTGCCGGGCGGACGCGCCGGCGGTCAGCGGCAGCGGCTCCAGCAGCCCGCCGCCGCCGAAGCCGACGTCGACCAGCCAGCGCCGGTCCACCCGCAGCACGGCGTGCGTGCGGGGGATGTCGCCCGTGCGGCCGAGCAGCACGCGGCCGGTCAGCCCGGTCACCTCGTAGCCGAGCCGGTCGAGCACGGCGGCGAACAGCAGGTTCTGCTCGAAGCAGTACCCGCCGCGCCGCCGTGCGACCAGCTTGCCCTGCAACGACGGCACGTCCAGCGCGATCGGCACGCCGTCGCGCACGTCGGCGTTCTCGAAGCTGATGGCCGCCAGGTGCGCGCGGTGCAGGCCGCGCAGCGTGCTCGCCCGGTCGGCGGCGGGGTCGGGGGTGAAGGCGACGCGGTCGAGGTACGCGTCGAGGTCGAGGAGTTCGCCATTCCACACCGGGCCAGGATGTCAGCCACGACACCGGTCCTGTCACGCTTCGGCCGCGCACGCCGTCCGAGGTGCATGAGCTTCCTCCGGATCGGACTGTGGTTCCTGGCCGCCGTGCAGGCGGGCGTCGGCGGCTGGGCGTTGCTCTCGCCGCAGGGCTTCTACGACGGCTTCCCGGCGCCCGGCCACCACTGGGTGGCGATGTTCCCGCCGTTCAACGAGCACCTGCTGCGCGACTTCGGCAGCCTCAACCTGGCGCTCGCGGTCGTGTTGGCGTTCGCCGCGACCAACCTGCTCCTGGCCCGCGCCGTCCTGGTGTCCTACCTGGTGTTCGCCGTGCCGCACCTGGTGTTCCACCTCGGGCACCTCGACCACATGCCGGTGGTCGACCAGGTCGGCAACGTGGTGACACTGGCGCTCGCGGTGGTCCTGCCGGTCGTCCTGCTCGTCGTCGACGCCCGACGCCCGGCCGCTGCTCCGCGACCGCAGGGCGGCTAAGTTCGAGTGATGCTGCACGAGATCGCCGAAGCCACCAGGGGCTTCCTCGACCTGCTCGACGACGGGCAGCGGGCGGTGGCGGCCCGGGACGTGGCCGACGACGACCTGCGCACGCGATGGGCGTACACGCCGGGGCAGCGGCCGGGCCTCGGCTACGGCGACCTGGCCCGTGACCAGCGCAAAGCCGTGCACCGGCTGCTGTCGTGCGTGCTCAGCCCGCACGCCTACGCGCAGACCACGGCGATCATGGCGCTGGAGGACGTGCTCGACGACCGCGAAGGCGGCACCCGCGACCGGCACCAGGGCGACTACTGGACCGTGCTGCTCGGCGAGCCCGGCGACGAGCCGTGGGGCTGGCGGGTCGAGGGCCACCACCTGTCGGTGAGCGTGGTCGTGGCCGACGGGCGCGTGTCGGCGACGCCGTTCTTCCTCGGCGCGCACCCGGCCCGCACCACGTACCGGGGTCGCACGGTCCTCCAACCGCTGCGGCTGGAAGAGGAGCTGGCGCGCGAGCTGCTGGACCGGATGGGTCGCACGGCACGCGGGTTGGCCGTGGTCTCCGACACGCCGCCGCCGGACCTGAAGACCGGCAACGCGCGCCGGGTCGGCGACCTCGACCCCGTCGGCGTCACGCCCGCCCAGCTCGACCGCGCCTCGCGCGGGCTGCTCGTCGGGCTGGTGCGGTACTACCTCGACCGGCTCACCGGCGACCTGGCCGACGAGGAGTTCGACGCGCTGGACCCCGACCGGCTGCACTTCTCGTGGGAGGGGTCGGACAAGCGCGGTGCGGGGCACTACTACCGGATCCAGGGGCCGGACCTGCTGATCGAGTACGACAACACGGACAACGACGCCAACCACGCGCACACGGTGTGGCGACGGCGGTCCGGCGACTTCGGCGAGGACCTGCTCGCGGCCCACCGCGCCTCGGTGAGGCACCCGTGACCCCAGAAGGAATGACTCCAGAAGAGGCGATCGCCGAGCAGGAGCGGCTGCGGCCCTCGGTGTCGACGGTGACCGATCCCGGGCTGGTGGTGCGGCACGTCGCCGGGCTCGACGTGTCCTACGCCGACGACGAACGGCTGGCGGCGGCGGTCGTGGTGCTGGACGCGGAGTCGTTGCGGACCGTGGACTCCGCCGTGGTGACGGGCAAGGCGGACTTCCCGTACGTGCCGGGGCTGTTCGCGTTCCGGGAGCTGCCGTCGTTGCTGGAGGCGGTGGGGAAGCTGACCGTGACGCCGGACCTGCTGGTGTGCGACGGGCAGGGGTTGGCGCACCCGCGGCGGTTCGGGCTGGCCTGCCACCTCGGGGTGGTGACCGGCCTGCCGAGTGTCGGCGTGGCCAAGACGCCGATGGGCCGGTTCGAGATGCCGGACGACGCGCGCGGCGCGCACACCGACCTCGTGGACGACGGGGAGGTCGTGGGACGGGCGTTGCGGACGCGGGACGGGGTGAAGCCGGTGTTCGTGTCCGTGGGTCACCGCATCGACCTCGACCGGGCGTGCGCCGAGGTGCTGCGGCTGTGCGTGACGCGGCTGCCGGAGACGACCCGGCGCGCGGACGCGCTGGGCCGGGCTCAGCTCAGGTAGGCCAGCTCCGGGTGCCGGCGGACGTAGGTGTCCAGCAGGCTCCTGGCGGTGGCGACCGAGTCGACCAGCGGGTGCAGGGCGAACGCCTTGAGCGCGGCCGGGCGCGTGCCCTCCATGATCAGCCGGTCCACGGCCTTGACCGACGTGACGAGGCCCGCCGCGTGGTCGGGCAGCGGGCTCACCGGCAGTGGACGCGCGCCCGCGGCGTCCACTTCGCACGGCACCTCGACGATCGCGTCGTCGTCCACTGTGGACAAGGTGGAGTTGTTGGGCACGTTGAGGATCAGCGTGGCGGTCTCGTTGTCCGCGATGGCGCGCATGAGCGCCATGGCCACGTGTTCGTAGCCACCGCCTTCGAGGCTGTCGCGCTCCCGTTCCTGAGCCATGTACGTCGCTTCACGCTCCAGCCGCGTGGTCTCCCAGTCCACGTCGCCGTCGTAGAAGCGTTTTTGTTGGTCGAGCAGGAACGCGCCTCGGTTGTCGCCCAACGCCTCACGCGTCGAGTAGTAGTAGTGCAGGTACTCGTTGGGGATCACGCCCAACGCGCGCAGCCACTCCGCGCCGAAGAGCCGGCCTTCCTCGAACCCCGCCAACGCCTCGTCGTCGTCCAGCAGGGTGGGCAGCAGGTTCTCCGTGCCCAGGTAGACGCCCTGCAGCCAGCCGAGGTGGTTCAGGCCCGCGTAGTCGAACGTCGGGTTCTCCAGGTCGAGCGCCTTGGCGACGCGGCGGCACAGGCCCAGCGGCGAGTCGCAGATGCCGATCACCCGTTCGCCCAGGTGGCGGGCCATGGTCTCGGTGATCAGCCCGGCCGGGTTGGTGAAGTTGACGACCCACGCGTGCGGCGCGAGCTCGGCGATGCGCCGGGCGATCGCGTCCGCCGCCGGCACGGTGCGCAGGCCGTACGCGATGCCGCCCGCGCCGACGGTCTCCTGCCCGAGGACGCCGTGCGCGTGCGCCACCTCCTCGTCGATCGCGCGTCCGGCCAGGCCACCGACCCGGATCGCGGAGAACACGAAGTCCGCGCCGCGCAGCGCCTCGTCCAGGTCCGTGGTGGCGGTGACCGGCGGGCCGTCGCGCAGCACGTGGCGGATCGCGTTCAACCGGTGCGCGTCCACGTCGTGCAGCACGAGTTCGGTGATGTGCTCGTCCAGTGCCTTGTGCACGAGCGGCACGCGGAAGCCGCCGCCGCCCAGGATGACCAGCCTCATGCGTCCCATCCTGCCCCGGCGAGCAGCGCCACGAAGGCCGAGGCGAGCGGATCGGGCGTTTTGTGCCCGTACGCGACCAGCGTCCGCCGCACCGGGGGATCGGTGCGCAGGACCGTGCCGTCGAACGTCTCCGGCACGATGTTGCGCGGCACGAGCGCGGGCCCGAGCCCGGACGCGGCCAGCACGGGCGCCGCGGCGGTCTGCTCGGTGCGCACGGCCGCGCCCGGCTGGAAGCCGCGGTCCGCGCACGCCGCGTCGACCAGGTCCGCCAGGCCGTTGCCCGGCGCGTAGTGCACCCACCCGACGTCGGCGAGCTCGCGCAGGTCGATCGGCTCGCGGTGGTGCGTGTCGGGCGGCAGGACGATCACGAACTCCTCCACGCCGAGCCGCTGCGTGAAGCCGACCCAGTTCACCGGCTCGGGGCCGAGGGCGATGTCGGCCTGCCCGTCGGCCATCGCCTCCCGCAGCTCGTCGGCGTGGCGGTGCTCGAACAGGCGGATCCGGACGTCCGGGTGCTCGGCGCGCCAACGCCGGAGCACGACCGGCAGCACGCCGAGGGTGAGCGAGTAGAGCGTGGCCACGCGCAGTTCACCGCACTCCACGCCCGCCGTGCGTCGTGCGGCGGTGAGCGCGCGCTCCGCCTCGTCCAAGGCGGCACGGGCGTGGGGCAGCCAGGCGCGACCGGCGAGAGTGAGGCGGACGGCGCGGGGCAGCCGGTCGAGCAGCCGGGTGCCCACGGCCCGTTCGAGGGCCAGGATCTGGTGGGAGAGGGCGGGCTGGGTGACGTGCAGCAACTCGGCGGCGCGGGTGAAGGAGCCCTCGTCCACGACCGTGATCAGGTACTCGAACTGCCGCAACGTCATGACTTCAGCTTATGCGTTCCAGAAAGAACATGCCTTGGACTTATGAGGCCCGGTCATCCCATGATTGGTCCATGGCATTGACCGAACAGGCCCGCGCGGTGCTGGACAAGATCGCGGGCGCGCCACCGCTGGAGGAGCTGACCGTCTCCGAGGCACGCCGGGCGCAGTGGGGGTTCGTCGCGTTCCAGGGCCCGCGGGAGCCGGTCGCGCGCGTCGCGCACCTCTTCGTGCCCGGACCGACGGCCGACCTGCCCGCGCGGATCTACTACCCCGAGGGCGACGGGCCGTTCCCGGCGATCGTGTTCCTGCACGGCAGCGGCTGGGTGACGTGCAACCTCGACCTCTACGACGTGGCGCTGCGCGCGTTGGCCAACGCCACCGGGCACGCGGTGTTCGCGGTGAACTACCAGAAGGCGCCGGAGCACCCGTTCCCCGTGCCGCTGGACGACTCGTACGCGGCCACGGCGTGGCTGTTCGAGCACGCGGCGTCGGTGGACGTCGACCCGGCGCGGATCGGGGTCATGGGCGACAGCGCGGGCGGCAACCTCGCCGCCGCCGTGGCCCTGAAGGCCCGCGGCGCGCTCGACCTCGCGTTCCAGGTGCTGGTGGTGCCGGCGCTGGACGTCGACTTCACCACCCGGTCCTACGCGGAGCACGCGACGGGCTGTGGGCTGTCGACCGCGACGATGCGGTGGTTCTGGTCGCACTACCTCGGTTCGACCCCCGTCTCGGAGCTCGCCGCGCCGTTGCGCGCGTCGGTGGACGGGCTGCCGCCCGCGTTCGTGGCCATCGCCGGGCACGACCCCGTGCGCGACGACGGCGAGCGGTACGCCGCCCGGTTGGCGGCGGCCGGCGTGCCGGTGCGGTTGCGGGAGTTCGAGGGCACGATCCACCCGTTCGTGCTGATGGACGGCGAGCTCGACGAGTACCGCGTGCTGCTGGGCGAACTGCGGACCTGGCTCGGTGCCCGGTGATGCCGCCCGCGTTGCTCGCGCTGGCCGTCGGCGCGTTCGGCATCGGGACCACGGAGTTCGTGATCGTCGGCCTGTTGCCGCAGGTGGCGGGCGACCTGGGGGTCTCGATCCCGTCCGCCGGGCTGCTCGTGTCCGGCTACGCGCTCAGCGTGGTGGTCGGCGCGCCGCTGATCACGGCGGGCGGGTCGCGGCTGCCGCGCAAGCAGCTGCTGGTCGGCCTGATGGCGTTGTTCGTCCTGGGCAACCTGGTGTGCGCGGTCGCCGACGACTACGCGGTGCTGATGGTGGGCCGGGTCGTCGCCGCGCTGTGCCACGGCGCGTTCTTCGGCGTCGGGTCGGTGGTCGCGGCCGGGTTGGTCGCGCCGCAGCGGCGGGCGCGGGCGATCGCGATGATGTTCACCGGGCTGACCGTGGCGAACGTGCTCGGCGTGCCGGCGGGCACGGCGCTGGGCCAGGAGTTCGGGTGGCGGTCGACGTTCTGGGCGGTGACCGCGCTGGGCGTGCTCGGGCTGGTGGGGATCGTGGCGCTGGTGCCGCCGCAGCCCGCGTCGACCGGGCTGCGCGGCGAGCTGGCGGTGTTCCGGCGGCCGGGCGTGTGGCTGGCCCTGGTCACGACGGCGCTCGGGTTCGGCGCGGTGTTCGCGTCGTTCACCTACGTCGCGCCGATGATGACGGAGGTGGCGGGGTTCTCGCCGGGCGCGGTGACGTGGCTGCTGGTGCTGTTCGGGGTGGGGCTGTTCGTGGGGAACGTGGTGGGCGGGCGTGCGGCGGACCGTCGTCTGATGCCGAGCCTGTACGCGTTCCTGGGCGCGTTGGCGGTGGTGTTGGCGGTGTTCGCGTTCACCGCGCAGTGGGCCGTGCCGGCGGCGATCACGATCGCGGTGTTCGGCGTGTTCGGGTTCGCGACCGTGGCGCCGTTGCAGGCCAGGGTGTTGGAGCAGGCGTCGGGCGCGCCCGCGCTGGCGTCGGCGGCGAACATCGCCGCGTTCAACCTCGGCAACGCGGCGGGCGCGTGGCTGGGCGGCGCGGCGATCGACGCCGGGTTCGGCTACACCGCGCCCAACTGGGTGGGCGCGGCGCTGGCGCTGGCCGGTCTCGGGGTCGCGGTGGCGAGCGGTGTCAGTGACCGAGCGCGTCGATCTCGGCCAGCAGTGACCGCTTGAGGTCCTCGGAGGCGAAACTGGCCCGCACCCCGGTGCGGGCCAGTTCGGCGAGCTCGCCGCGGCCCAGGCCGAACACCTCGTGGCACAGCAGGTACTCGCGGTCCAGGTCGGTGTGGAACATGCCGGGGTCGTCCGTGGCCAGGGTGACCGGCACGCCCGCGTCGAGCAGCCTCGGCAACGGGTGGTCCTCCAGGTCCTTGACGGCGCCCGTGCGGAGGTTCGAGGTCGGGCACACCTCCAGGGTGATCCGCTCGTCGGCCAGCCGCCGCAGCAGCTCGGGGTCGCGCGCCGCGTTGACGCCGTGGCCGATCCGCTCGGCGTGCAGCTCGTCGAGCGCTTCCCGGACCTGGTCCGGGCCGGTGGTCTCGCCCGCGTGCGGCACGCAGTGCAGGCCCGCGTCCCGGGCGACGGTGAACGCCTCGCGGAACGCCCGCCGGGGCGCGTCCGCCTCGAACCCGCCGAGCCCGAAGCCGACGGTGCCCGGCGGCCGGTGCGTGACGGCGTACTTCGCGCTGGTCAGGCCGAAGTCCCGGTCCCACAGGCCGGGGATGTCGAACACCCACGCCAGCTCGACGCCGTGCTCGGCCAACGCCTGCTCGCGGCTGGTGGTCAGCGCCTCGTCCAGCTCCTCCGGCGCGATGCCCGCGCGCAGGTGGCTGGTCGCGCTCACGGTCACCTCGGCGTAGCGGACGTTGCGCCGCGCCTGCTCCTCGGCCAGGCCCAGCACCAGCGCGGCGACGTCGTCGCCCGTGGTGACCAGGTCGTTCACGGCGGCGTAGACGTCGATGAAGTGGCCGAAGCCGGTGAACTCGTAGAACCGGAGCAGCTCCGGCTCGTCGGTCGGGACGCCGTGCCCGGCGTGCCGGCGGGCGAGGGTGAGGACGGTGGCGGGGGAGGCTGACCCGACGAGGTGGACGTGCAACTCCACTTTGGGCAGCGCGGCGATGAAGTCAAGCATGGCCCGGGGGAGTCTGCACAGGTCTCCGGCGCTGGTCAAGGGGCCGTTCGTCGGGTCTTCGATTGATGTCCACTGTGGACTTCCGGAACCCTTGACAGGGGTTGGGGCGCGGGGGAGGGTCACCGGCAAACCTGTCCTACACATGATGGGGGTTCGGTCGTGAAGGGTGCACGGAGAGCCGCGGTGCTCGCCGCTCTGGTGACGTTGCCGCTGGGGCTGACGCCCGCGGTGGCCGGCGCCGTCGCGGAAGGCCCGGTGTTCGTCGGTGGCGAGGCGCAACCCGTCTTCGACCCGAAGGACGTGGTCCGCGAGAGCGTCTGGGTGCGCGCGCCGGTCGACAGCGACCGCGACGGCCAGGACGACGAGGTCTACACCGAGGTGGTGCGCCAGAAGGCCACCGACCGCGGGCTGAAGGTGCCGGTGGTGTTCTTCAACAGCCCGTACTTCTCCGGCGGCAACGACGTGGCCAACCACGACGTGGACGTGGAGCTGTACGTGCCGAACCGGCGCGGCGGGTACGACAAGCGGGACGGTTCGCTGCTCAAGGCCGAGGCGGACGAGCGGATCGCCGCCGCCGTCGGGCCCAACCCGGCGCCGATCCGGTCCGGCCGCTACGAGGACTACTTCGTCTCGCGCGGCTTCGCCATGGTGTACGCCGAGTCGCTCGGCACCGGCAAGTCGACCGGCTGCCCCACCTCGGGCGGCCACAACGAGACCGTGGGCTCGAAGTCCGTGGTCGACTGGCTCAACGGCCGCACCACCGCGCGTGACGCGGCGGGGGCGCCGGTCACGGCGGGCTGGACCACCGGCAAGGTCGCGATGATGGGCGTGTCCTACAACGGCACCCTGCCCAACGCCGTGGCGGCCACCGGGGTCGAGGGCCTGGAGGCCATCGTGCCCATCGCGGCCATCTCGAGCTGGTACGACTACTACCGGGCCGACGGCGCGGTGGTCGCGCCCGGCACGTTCCAGGGCGAGGACCTGGACGTGCTCGCGGAGTACGTCTACACGCGCGAGGACCGGGAGGTCTGCAAGCCGGTCATCGCCGACGTGGCGGCCCGGCAGGACCGCGTGACCGGCGACTACAGCGAGTTCTGGGACGAGCGCAACTACGTCAAGGACGCGTCGAAGGTGCGGGCCGCGGTCCTGGCCGTGCACGGGCTGAGCGACTGGAACGTCAAGGTCAAGCACGTCGCGCAGTGGTACGACGCGCTGCGGCGGCACGGCGTGGAGCACAAGATCTGGCTGCACCAGTCCGGGCACACCGACCCGGACACGCTGCGGTCGGTCGAGTGGCGGCGCACGATCAACCGCTGGTTCAGCCACTACCTGTACGGCGTCGACAACGGCATCGAGCGCGAGCCCAAGGCGACGATCCAGCGCGAGGACAAGACCACGTGGGTGGACGAGGCCGACTGGCCCGCTCCCGGCACGTCGACCGCCCGGGTGTACCCGTGGGCGGGCGGCACGGCCAAGGGCGCGCTGCGGTTCGCGTCCGTGCCCGGCAACGCGGTGGTCGAGACGTTGCGCGACGACTCGTCCAAGCTCGCCGAGGACCTGATCGACCTGCCCACCTCCGGCAACCGACTGTCGTACACGACGGGGCCGACCTCCACGCCGCTCCGGTTCTCCGGCGTGGCCCGGGTCGACCTGGCGATCTCGTTCGACCGGCCGGCGGCCAACGTGACCGCGCTGCTGGTGGACCGGGCGCCGGACGGCACGTCGCACGTGATCACGCGCGGGTGGACCGACCCGCAGAACCGGGTGTCGCCGTCGCGGACCAAGCCGATCGAGCCGGGCAAGCAGTACCGGGTCGAGGTCGAGCTGGAGCCGAACGACTACGTGGTCCCGTCTGGTCACCGCGTCGAGTTCGTGCTGATCTCTTCTGACCACGACTACACGCTGCGGCCGGACCCGGGCGCGGGGCTGTCGATCGACCTGACGTCGACGGTCGTGGAACTCCCCGTGGTCGGGGGCCTCGCCGCGTTGCGCCGATCGGTTGGTTAGAAAGTAATTTACGTAGCGTCTACTTGGAAAGTCTTCCACTAACAGGTGCGGCTGTGGTCGGATCGGCGCCACAGTCGTCAAGGAGGTGGCAGATGAGCCGAACCCGACGCGCTTGGGCCACGGCACTGGTGGCGCCGCCGGGGGGGGGCCGGCCCACCCCCGCGGGCGGCCCCCCCGCGGCCCCGGGGGGCCATGCGGTGACCGGGCCACAACGAATGGGG